>CAMWTH010000029.1 GCA_947177125.1 uncultured Mycoplasma sp.
ATTTAATTTTCTAACTCAAATAATGAATAATAGTAAACAAATAATAAAAAAAGAATTAAAAACTAACAGATTAATTATTAGACCATTTTTACCAAATGATTTAGAAGACTTTTATGAATACGCAAAAGTTGAAGGTGTTGGAGAAAAAGCAGGTTGAAAACATCATGAAAACATTAGTGAAACTAAAAGAATTTTGATTCATTTTATCAACACAAAAACAACATATGCACTTAGTTTACGTGAAAATGGAAAAGTTATTGGATCAATGAGCATAGAAATTGATAAATCAAATTCAAATGCTATTATTATTGGTTTTGCTCTTTCAAAAGACTATTGAAACAAAGGATTTACAACTGAAGCTGTTAAAAAAATAATTAATTATATTTTTAGAAAAACTAAATTTGACTTAATTAAAGCAAGTCATTTTGATCATAATTTGCAAAGTAAAAGAGTAATTGAGAAATGTGGCTTTACTTATGTAGAAAAAAAGAAAAGTGACAAAAAATATGTAACAGGTTATGAAATTGTTAATTATTATGTATTAAAAAAACCAAAATTATATAAATTAAATCGTTTCTTTAATTTAAGAAAATATGCATGAAATTAATAGAAAATTACTACAACATGTAGTAATAAATAAAGCAATTATGATTAAACTTGTAAAAGTTTGGTAATTTTTTAAATTGTTTAAAAAGTACTGAAAAAAACATATTCAAAGCGAAAATAAAAATTTAGGAATAATCTATATTTTATTTTTTTACTATTTAAATATCAAAAGAATTCTAAAACTATTAAATTAGGAATTTTAGAATAGTTTTTTAATTTTTAAAGACTAAATAAATGCAGTTGAAATAAAAAACCCATAATTTTTTATGGGTTTTTTATTTACTATCAATTAAATTTTTAATAAAAATATTTGGTTGGTTTTTATTTATTATTTTTTTCTTTTAAATAATCAATAACATCTTTGTTAAAGTTATGCACATCAGGTTTTAATTCCTGATTGATTTCTTCAATAATTATTTCATTATCTTCAAATTGTTTAGGAACTATTTTTATTTTGTCAATAAAAGAATTTTCACTAGATTCATCATTTTCTTCTCTTTCTTCTAGTTCAACATCTTTTAATTCTTTCAAAGGGTCTTTAATAATTGATTTAATTACTTCAGGATTTTCTTCATCTAAGTTTGGCAATCCACTTAATATATATTCTCTAATTGGGTCATCAGTAATTTCATCAATACTATCAAGTTCAATTTCTTTGTCACTTGCTAAATCATTTTCTTCAGGTTCAGCATTTAAAACTTCTTCTAAATTTTCAATTTTATTATCAAAATCAGTTTGTTCATTTGGCATAGCTACAAATTCATTTAAATTTGCATCTGCTGGGATGTCTTCTAAATAGAAAACTGGATTTTCAGTTTCAATTTGATGTTCTAATTCTAATTCTATTCTTTCATCATCTGAAATTTTTGAATTTTTATTAAGTATTTTTTCAAGTCTATCAACCTCATCATTTAACAATAACAAATCATTCATTTCTTCAACTGAAGCTTGATTTTCTAAACGATACTGTTCTTTTTTCTTTTTTTGCTCACTATCTAAATCAAAATTATTTTTTAAAATGAAAGGTGTTTTATTAGCAAGGTTACCACCAAACAAAGTGCCTGGTGTTCTTTTTGTAACATTTGGTAATTTGTAAAAAGGTTTTATTGCACTTTCAATTTCTTCATCAGATAATTCTTTAAATTGTTCATAATCAATGTTATTGGTTTTATTTTTAGTAAATACAGATTGACGGTATTGTTCATAATCTGAATCTAAAGAAGACCCAAAAATAACAGATTTTTTAATTTCATTTTCAATTTGTTCTTTTTCGTTTTCATCTAGCAACTGAATAACATTTTCATCATATTGGTTTATGTCTGCTTCATCAGCAACTGTTTCATTATCAATTTCTAAATTACTTTCTGACTGTTTAATATTATCAATTTCTTTAATTTCTTGAGTTTCATCTGATTTTTCAGATTCAGAATCTGGTTCATTAGAAATACCCATTCCATCTAATACATCATCTAAATATTCACCCAAAGAAACAGATTGTTCACCATTTTTAAAAGCAGGCATCTCCAAAATCTTTTCAATGTCTTGTTCAGACATATTTGATTGTTCTTCAGCAGGATTTGTTTCTATTTCTTCTTTTTTGTTTAAACCTAATAATTCAATTGCATCAATTTCTTCTTCTAAATGATCTGTTTCAAGGTTAAATACATTATCATCGTTTTCAACATGTGGAGTTTGTTCAGGATCCAAATCATCATTAGTAAACTCTTCTAATGATTTTAAAATTAAATCAGATTTGCTTTCTAAAATATTTGCAGAACTTGTTCCATTTTGTAGTTCATAATCAGAAATACTTAAATCACTTTTATCTTGTTGTGATAATTCATAAAAATCTTGTTGATTTTTGCTATCATCATCAGAATAATCTTCATTAACAAAAGATTCTATAATTGGAGCATTGTTTTCTTTATAAGTTGATACTGGTTGATGTTCAATAATTTCATTTGAATTGCTACTAAATTCATTTTCTTCATCTGCAACTTTAAGTCCCAGATCAAAATTCTTTTGTTGGTTGTCATAATCTTTTTTTTTGAAATCATCTGAATTAACTAATTCATCTAAAGCTTTTGTTAATTCAACACTTTCATTTGGAAGTGCTAAATAACATAAATTTGTAACTGTATCAAAAACTATTTCATTTTTCATTTTTTCAAAAAGATTATTACCATCTTCAATATAGATATTTAATGGACTTCTTTGTTCTAAAGATCTTAAATTAACCCCTTCTCTCAGTTTTGTCATTTTATCTATATGTTTAGTTCATTTTTGATCTAAATTAACTAATAAAAGTTCATCAACTACATTTAATGCATTAATTTGAGAAAGAATATTATACTTAACTTCAATTATTTTTTTAATGATTGCAACAACTTTTTCAGCAGCTAACATTAATGGCATGCTGGCAAAAAGTGATGTGTTAAAATATGGAAATTTCAAAATTTTTTCATTTAAAAACTCAACAAGTTTATTTGCGTCAACTAAAGATGTATTATCAGCATTTTTAAAATTATTGATTTGGAAACCTACAAAATCATTAACCATGTTGTTAATAATTGCAAAATTGCTTGTTTTTAATAAAATTTGATCACGTTGTTTATAAATTAATTCTCTTTGCAATGACAAAACATGGTCATAATCCATTAGATTTTTTCGGATGTCAAAATTTAATCCTTCAACTTTTTTCTGAGTTGTGTCTAACAATTTAGAAAAGAATCCAAAATCATAATAATCATCTTCTAGTTTTTCAGAAGCTTTAGCAAAACGATCTGTAGCAAACCTTTTAAACAAAGAGTCTTCAAGTGAAGTGAAAAATCTTGATTCACCAGGATCACCTTGTCTACCTGTTCTACCTCTTAATTGGTTATCAATTCTTCTAGATTCATGTCTTTCAGTTCCAATTACATATAAACCACCAAGTGCTCTAACTTCATCATCTACTTTAATGTCAGTTCCTCTACCTGCCATATTAGTTGATATAGTAATTGCACCTTTTTCTCCAGCATGTTTAATAATTTCTGCTTCCTTTGTGTTATCTCTAGCATTTAAAACTTCATGATCAATACCAAGTTCATTCAGTCTTTGGTGAATAATTTCAGAATCAGTAACAGATGCTGTACCTACAAGGATTGGTTGTCCTGTTTCATGTCTATTTACAATTTCAGCAACAACATGGTTTCATTTAACTTTTTTAGTACCAAAAATGTAATCTGGCTTATCAATTCTAATTACTGGTTTGTTTGTTGGTATTCTTACAACAACCATATTGTAGATTTTCAAAAACTCTTCAGCTTCAGTCATAGCAGTTCCACTAACTCCTGAAAGTTTTTCATATAGTCTAAAAAATGATTGGTAAGTAATTGTAGCCATTACCACATTTTCAGGTTCAATTTTTACTTTTTCTTTTGCTTGAATTGCTTGCTGTAATCCAGCATTATAACTTCTACCCTCTAAAACTCTTCCAGTGAATTGATCAACTAAGTATATTTTGTCATCTTTTACAAGATACTCTTTTCCATTGGCAAAAATATAATGTGCAACCAAAGCATTAGTAATTTTATGAACAACTTCAGCATTTTCAACAGAATATAAATTATCTAGTTGAAAAAACTTTTCAGCTTTTTCAACACCACTGTCAGTTAAAAAAATAGTATTAGATTCATCATCAATTTTATAGTCTTCTTTTGAAAGTTCACTAACAAAAGCATCAATTTCCACATAAAGCGAAAAATCTTCTTTAGGTTGACCTGAAATAATTAGAGGTGTTCTAGCTTCATCAATTAAAACTGAATCAGCTTCATCCACAATTACAAAGAAAAGTTCTCTTATTACCTTTTCTTCAATACTTCTAACCATGTTGTCTTTTAAATAATCAAATCCTAATTCTGAGTTTGTTGTATAAGTAATGTCTTTTGCAAACATTTCTCTTTTAGTATCTTTTGATAATTTTGATGTGTTATACCCTACAGTAATTCCCAACTTTTCAAAAGCTTTTTCAGCAAATTTAGCATCTCTTTCAACCAAGTACTCATTAACAGTAACAATGTGGACACCACGTTTTGTTAATGCATTTAAAAATGAAACTAATAATAATGTTAAACTCTTACCTTCCCCTGTGTACATTTCTGCAAAATCTCCACAGTGAACAATATATGCACCCATCATTTGAACTTGGTAAGCTAACATACCATATTCACGATAAATTATTTCTCTAGCGATTGAAAAAGCATCAACTACAATATCATCTAAAGTAAATTTATTTTTGCTTAAACCATCAATTAAATAATCAGTTCTAATCTTTAAATCTTCAATACTTAAAGATTGGTACTCATCAAAATTATTTTCAACTTGCTGAGCTATTAGTTTTGCTTTTACAAGAATTTTTGATCTTTTCTTAATTTTCTTAATTTTACTAAATTTCATAAATTAACCTCTTTAATAGAAAAAATTTGTCAGACACTTTATAAAACAATTATTAATATTTTAATTTATATTTTTGGATATTGAAATACTTTTTACAATCATTATTTTTAAAAAAACGGCAAAAAACAGAGGAAATACTTTTTATTTGACTAAATTAGTATCTTTACCTTTTTGTTTATGAACAATTTTACTAATTTTACCATCAGATACATAAATCACTTTGTTTGCAAATTTTGCAATAGATTCATCATGAGTGATGATAACAATTGTGGTTTTTAGTTCATTATTAATTTTTGCAAATGATTCTACAATTAAACCAGACATTTCTGAATCAACAGCACCAGTTGGTTCATCACCAAAAATAATTTTAGGATTTTTAGCAACAGTTCTTGAAATAGAAACTCTTTGTTTTTGACCTCCTGATAATTCATAAGGATATTTATTTCTAAAATTTTCCAAACCAAAATTTTTTAAAATATCATCTATTTTTTTCTCTTCATCTTTTCTAGAAATACTAGATAATTCTTTTTCTTTTTCATTAATTTTTTTTAGCTCTTCTTTAGAATATGATGTTTTTTTATAAATGCTATTATCAGAAAACTTATTTTCATTTTTTCCAAGATAACTCCCCATCAAGACATTCTCATAAACTGTTAAGTTTGGTAATAAACCATATCTTTGAAAAATATAACCTATGTTATTTTTTCGAAAAACAGTTAAATTTTTTTCATTCATTTCTTCTAAATGAAAACCATTAACTCATACTTTCCCACATGTTGGTCTATCCATTCCAGAAATTAAATTCATTAAAGTTGTTTTACCACTACCACTTGGACCTAAAATTACAGCAAAATCTCCATTTTCAATTTCAAAACTAATATTATTTAAAATTCTGATTGCCATTTTTTTAGATGAATAAAATTTTGAGACTTGATCAACTTTTAAAATTACTTTTTTATTAGGGTTATCAATATGTGATTTATCAATAGTAATAACTTGATCTAAATATTTAATTCTTTTATACAAAAGCATTAAAATCTTTTTACGATATTTTTTAGCAAGATTCTTTGACTCTTCATCTTCAAAAACTGTTTCATTTAAATCAGTTAAAACTTGATATAAAGGATTTAATGTTTTTACAATATTTTTTTTATACTCATGAACAGAACTACCTTTGTCTATATTTGAAAATTCATTAATAATTTTTTCATATTTATTTTTAACTTCAAATGGTGAGTTTGAATCAACACTAACTTTTGTAGTCCAACTATTAGTTCCAATATTATTTGTGTTTTTCATAAGTTACTAGCTTTATTTTGATATATTCTAATCTAAAAAAGTTAAGTAAGATAAAAAAGCAAGTAAATGCTTTTACTTGCTTTATATACTAGAATTAATCTTTTAAAAATCCTATATAAGAAAAAGAAATATTGTCATTAGATTGATTACTTAAAGCATAATTTACCAAATCCTCTGAAACATTTTCCATGTTACCTTCATGTGATAGTACATCATATAAAGAACCTATATCTTGATAAAAGTTATAAAAACCATCAGAAGCTAAAAAAATAAAAGTATTTTTTTTAATTGGGATGCTAACATGGTCATATTTTTGTTCATCATTTAAACTCATTGTAATGCAATTTGTTAAAGAATATAGATTAGGACCTTCTCTATCAATTTCATCCCTTGAAGCACCATTATTAATTAAATAATTTAAAAGATTATGATCATTTGTAAGTTGGTTTAAATCTCTTTTACTAATTAAATATGCTCTAGAATCACCGATTCAAAAAATGTGAATCACATCTTGAATTGTTAAAGCTAAAACTAATGTTGTACACATTTTATGGTGATCAGCAAATCTTAAAATATAATCACGCATTGCAAGTTTTGCTTTTTTAATATTATTTTCAAATCATTTTTCAGTTGAAGAATACAAATATTCTTGTTCTAAAAAACTTTTAATAAATGTTTTAGAAACTATTTCTGCTGCTTTCTCACTACCTTTACAACTTCCTACACCATCACATACAATCAAAAGATTATCCAAAATTTTGTTTGTCCCACAATATGCATAATCTTCATTTTTTTGTCTTAAACCAATATCAGACTTAGAATATAAAACTCTTCTTAACTTAATATAATTATTTCCACCAAAAATTTTATTTGAACTATACTTTTGCATTTTTTTGCTCCATTATTTTTTTAATTCTTAACTGTCCACAAGCCGCATCAATACTACTGCCTCTTTCTAATCGCACAGTTGCTTGAATACCATTTTGTTTTAAAACATCAAAAAACTGTTTTGCTCTTGTACTTCGAAAGTAGTTATTTTCAACTACTTTATTATAAGGGATAAGATTGACATAACATAATTTCCCTTTTAATAAATTTGCTAATTCCACTGCATTTGCATCGCTATCATTAACATCTTTTATTAAGATATATTCAATTGTAACCCTTCTTTTAGTTACATAAATATAATAATCTAATGCATCTATTAATTTCTCAATTGGATAAACTTTATTAATTGGCATTATTTTATTTCTAATCTCATTATTTGGAGCGTGCAATGAAATTGCTAAGTTAACTTGATTTTTTAAATCTGCAAATTCTTTAATTTTTTCAACTAATCCACAAGTTGAAACAGTAATTTTTCTTGGACTAATACATAACCCTTTTTGTTGTTTGATAACTTCAAAAAATTGAATTAAGTTTTCAAAATTATCAAATGGTTCACCAATCCCCATAACAACCATGTGAGATAAATTACTTTTAAAATTAACTTCTACATATTCTTTAGCTATTAAAAACTGTTTGATAAATTCACCAACTGTAATATTTCTTTTTTTACGAATTAATCCAGATGCACAAAATTTACATGCCATATTACAACCAATTTGTGAAGTCACACAAACACTATACCCATAATTAAATTTCATAATTACAGTTTCAATAAAATTGTTATCAACTAGTTTTAATAAAAATTTCACAGTACCATCATTTTTATCAACTTGTAATTTATCTATTGTTATTTCTTCAAAGAAAAATAACTCTTTTAACTTGTTGATATTTTCTTTTGAAATATTTGTACATGCATCAAAACTTTTTATATTTTTATGATAAATTCAATCATAAATTTGATCTGCAACATATGGCTTTATACCATTTTGTAAAAATAACTCTTTTAATTGTTTTAAAGTTAAACTATAAATTGAAACTGCCATAATTATTTTTCTTTTGACAAAACTTTTTCATAAAGAATATGACGTAATTTGTCTGCTGCATTTTTTGCATCATCATTTAAAATGACATGGTCATATTCATGTTGTAATTTTAGTTCAACTTTTGCTCTTTTAATTCTTTGCTTAATTTTTTCTTTTGTTTCTGTGTCCCTTAGTTTTAAACGTCTTTTTAATTCTCGAATAGATGGAGGAATAATAAAAATTGAAATATAATGTTCTCTTTTTAAAATTTCTTTTACTTTGGTTGCACCTTGTACTTCTATTTCTAAAATAACATTTTTTTGATCATTAATCATTTTGTACAAATTTTTAATTGGTGTACCATACTTATTTTTTGCAAACTCAGCTCATTCTAGCAACTCATTATTTGCAATTGCTTTTTCAAACTCATGTTCACTAACAAAAAAATAATCAATTCCATTTTTTTCATGTTCCCTTGGTTGTCTTGTTGTCATAGAAATGCTATAGGTTAAATTTAAATCAGCATTATTAATAACTTGATCAATAATTGTTTTTTTTCCTACACCACTTGGTCCACTAATGATGATTATTTTCCCTTGTCTTTTTTCATCATTGGTTTTTTTTGATTCTTGTTCCATTATTTCATCCATTTATTAAAAAATATAAAAATAAAATTATAATTAATTCTAAATAAAAAAGTAGGAATTAGAAAAAATAATGTTTAAAAAAATTAATCCATCTCCTGAATGACTAGTATATGATAATAATCCGATAATGCAACAACCAATTAAAGATGTTACTTTACCACTTTCAAAAGAAGATGAAATAGTAATATCTAAGATGATAAGTTATGTTGATGCTTCATATGAAGAAAAAGCTGATAAATACAACATTAGACCAGGAATAGGAATAGCAGCAATTCAAATAGGATATCCTAAAAAAATTATTTACATCCATTTAGATGATAAAAATGGTGAACATAAATATTTAATGGCAAATCCCAAAATTTTAAAAGAATCAACTTTAAAAATGTATTTAAAAAATGGTGAAGGTTGTTTATCTGTTAAAAAAGATCACAAAGGTTTATCAATTAGAAAAGCAATTGTTTGGGTTAAGGGAATAGATTTATTCACTAACAAAGAAATTGAAGTTAAAGCAACAGATTTGTTAGCAGCTTGTTTCCAACATGAAATAGACCATAACAATAATCAGTTTTATTATCATCGAATTAATAAAAATAGTCCTTATCACACAGAACCAAATTGGGAAGAAATATAAATTTAATTGGATAAATAAAAAAGAAGTCAAACCAAAATATTTTAAGTGGTAAAGACTTCTTTTTACTTTAATAAATTTAAATATACTAATTAATTTTTTCAACAAGTTCTTTTGTATCTTGAGCAATTTTTAATTCTTCATTTGTTCTAACAACAAAAACTTTGTATCTAGATAAAGGTTGACTAATTTTTGCATAATCTCCAATCTTAGATTCATTAACAGCATCATTTAAATCAAGACCTTTGATTTTTTCACAAACCATTTTTCTCACAGATGCTGCATTTTCACCAATTCCTCCAGTGAAAACTATTCCATCAACTTTTTCTTCTAGCATATTTTTATAAATTGCTATGTAATTAACAATTTTTTGAATAAAAATATCAATTGCAAACTCAAAATCATTACCAGGTTGTACATTGTTTTGAATATCTCTAAAATCTGATGAACCACAAATTGATTTTAGACCTGATTCTTTATTTAACTTGTTGAAAATCGCATCAACTGTTAATCCAGTCTGTCTTCCAACTAAATCAAAAACTGAAGCATCCACATCACCAGATCTTGTACCCATTACTAATCCACAAAGTGGAGTTAATCCCATTGTAGTATCATATGATTTACCATCTTTTATACAACAAATACTAGCACCATTACCTAAGTGACAAACAATTAAATTTAATGGTCTATTTGTCATTAAAATTTCACCCATTTTCTCATTGATAAAACGGTATGATGTTCCATGGAAACCATATTTTTTAACACCTAAGTTTTCAATTCAATCTTTTGGAACTGGATAATAATAATTAACTTTTGGAATACTGGTGTGGAAAGAAGTATCAAACACAGCAACATTTTTAGTATGTGGCATTTTATTCATAACAATTTTTAAAACATCAGCTTCTGGTTTATTGTGAAGGGGTGCAAGCATAATACAATCTTCAATAATTTTTAAGACTTTTTCATCCACTATTGAAGATTCTGATAAGTTTGCTCCTTGAACAACTCTATGACCTACACCAACAACATCACTTAAATCTTTAATCAATTCCAATTCAAGTAGTTTGCTAAATAAAAAGTCAATCGCTAAATCATGATTTGCAAAATCTGCATTTACTTCATATTTTTTTTCTTCATTATTAACTTTGTAATTTAATTTAAAAAAACCATCAATTCCTATTCTTTCACAAAGTCCAGAAACTTGTTCATTCATTTCTCAATCATATAATTTAAACTTTAATGAACTTGATCCTGCATTAACTACTAAAATACTTTTACTCATTTAAATCTCCTAAATAAACACATAAATATTTTAATGGTTGTTTGTTAAAAAAAATAAATTATTATTTCTTTAAAATAAAAAAAATTAGGTTCTACCCTAATTTCATTTAATTATCATTCAACAGTTGCACCTGCATCAGCAAATTGTTTTTTCATTGCTTCAGCATCAGCAAGTTTAACATTTTCTTTAATTTTAGAAGGTGCATTATCAACTAATGCTTTTGCTTCCATTAATCCAAGTCCTGTAATTTCTCTAACTACTTTAATTACAGCAACTTTGTTACCACCTACATTTTTCAATGTTACAGTAACTTCACTAGGTGCAGCAGCACCAGCAGCTGGAGCAGCAGCAACTGCAACAGGAGCAGCAGCTGAAACACCAAATTCTTTTTCAATAGCTTCAATTAAATCTTTAATTTCAAGCATTGACATTTCTTTTAATGATTCAATAATATCTTTAGCACTAACTTTTGCCATATTTAATTCTCCTAATAAATTCATTTATTTTTAATTTTTTGTTTCACTAACTGCTTTTAAAGCATATAGAACACCACGAATTGGTCCAGTAAGACAAGATAAAAGCATTGAGTATAATCCTTCTCTGTTTGGAAGAGATGCAATTGATTTTGTTTTTTGTTCATCTAAATAAGAACCTTCAACATATGATCCTTTAATTTTAATAAAATCATTTTCTTTTATTAAATTGTAAACTTCTTTTAAAGGAGCTATTTCATCTTCAGTTCCTCATGCAATTGCATTAGGTCCAACTAAATCACCAAATTCACTAATATTAGCTTTTTTCAAAGCTCTATTTAGAATGTTGTTTTTTAAAACTAATAAATTAGATTTAGTTTTAAACAAATCTTTTCTTAATTTTGTAATTGTGTGAGCATCAAGCCCAGAATATTCAAAAATAATAAATGATTTAGATGATTTTATTTTTTCAGAAATCTCACTACTTAAATTATCTTTATATTGAATAATTTTTCTCATGTACATTTCCTTATCTATAAAAAAACTGTAATATACAAAAAGGTTTTTAATTGTATTAAGACAACCAAAAACCTTATCAATAAGATATTACAACTATAATAGTATTAAAGTGTTGTATACCTCGGTAACAAATTAAGGATTTCCAGTTACTGTCTTTAGTATATTACCCATAAATGTTACCACATTTAATAAATCATGTTTAACTTTTATTAATAATTAACTAACATTTTTATTTTCAGTATTTTTCTTTTTGTTTTTTATTAAAACTATTAAGAAAATAATAAATCCTAAAATTCCAATAGCTAGTAGTGCTGCACCAGCAATAACTCCAGCTTGATCAGCATTGTAATTATAATTAATATTCATACTAGCAATTGTAATATCATAATTTGCTCTTATCTGCTCTTCACTAATACTTGAATCTGCTTGTTTCATTTGTGACTGATAAGTAGAATAGTTTGGAAAAGATTGATAAAAATTAGTTCTAGAAGTTGCCATTTGATTATTTAACTCATTTTTTTGTGAAACAGTCATTGTATTCCAAGAATCATTTCAATTATTCACAAAATCTTTAAATGTTCTAAAAGTAACAGTTGTTTCTCCGCTGCTGTTATTTGTTCCATATTTCATTTGAATACTATAAATTGTATTTAAATTTTGATAATTTTGGTATGAACCATAAGTTCCTCCAAGTGTACCAGCACCAATAATCGCTAATGCTAAACCTACCAATAAAAAAAGGTAATCTTTTTTAACAATAATTTTTTTAATTTTAGTTATAGCATTAATGCAATTTATCAATAACTTAACATGTATTTTGTTTGAGTTTAACTTAATATATTTTTTAAATTTGATACTATTTTTTAATTTAAATATATAGTATTTTAGTTTAATTTTTCATAACATAACTGTTCCTTTAAATTATGCAAATTTAACCTAATTATATGGGTTTTCTTTTTTTTTTTTTTTTTTTTCTTTTTTTTAATTTTTTTTTAAAAAAAATATTTTTTAAATTTTTTTTAAAAGAAATAAAAAAAAAAAAAAAAAAAAATAAGATTTTAAGG
>CAMWTH010000030.1 GCA_947177125.1 uncultured Mycoplasma sp.
ATACTTATTTTAAAATAAATTTATTCTATTAAACTAAATATCAGAATAAAATTTTAAAAAACCATAAAACGGAAGTTTTAATAATGAATGAAAAAATAAAATATATTGAATTAAAAGAATTAAAAAAGCAATTAAATAAGTCAGAAAAAAATTTTTTAGTTGTTTTTTATGCTGATTGATGTCCTTATTGTATAAACAATGTTCCTTTAATTTTAAAAACAATTACTAGTCTAAAACTAAAAAACTTTTTATTTGTAAATATTAGTGATGATACTTTAGATGTCTGAAAAGAAGATGGAAATACTGAATGAGCTATAGAACTAGTCCCAACAATTAGGGTTTATCAAAGAACTAAAAACATTTATGAACATAAAAATGTTATTGAACAACAAAAATTAATTAATGTTATAAAAAAATTCAAAATTAATTAATAAACTTTTATTCCATCTATATAGTGCTCTATTACTTTTGTTTTTAAAATTTCTCTGTCATCTTTTAAAGAAAAAATATCTTGGTTTAAAATGATAAAATCAGCAAGATAATTCTTTGAAATTTTACCAAGTTTTTTCTCTTCAAAAAAAGAGTATGCTCCATTTTCTGTATAGCATTTAATAGCATCAAAGATTTGAAATGCTCTATTTTTATTTTTTGGTTTATTTAATAGATCTCCATGAATTGCATAAAACAAATTTTTTCAAGGATTTAATTCACAAACTGGAGCATCTGTAGAAAAAGAAATGATTTTATTATTTCTTTTAAAAATTTCATTAAATGAGTATGAAACTGATGCAGTTGGTTCTTGAACATATTTTTTTAGTATAGATAAATCAGTTTCTAAAAAACATGGCTGAACAGATAACAATATATTTGATCTTGAAACCAAATCAACAATATTTTTATCAAAAAGTTGAAAGTGAATTATTTTATGTCGGTTCAAATTATTTTTACAGCATCTTTTAATTGCATTTATACAATTTAAACTTGAAGCATCTCCAATCGAGTGAATTGCAATCTGTTTTTTATAACTATTAGCAATATTAATAAAATCAATCAATTCTTTAGTTTCATAATTTAACAAGCCAAAATTATTTTGATTGTTACAATAATGTTTTTGCAAAAATGCAGTTTGTGACCCTAAAGATCCGTCATTAAAAATTTTTAAATCTATAATTTTATTAAATTCATTTTTTTTCAAACTTTTTTTAGAATCTAAAAAACTATTTAATTTTTCTTTGTTATAAAAAACTAATTCATGTTTAATTCTAATTTTTCTTTTTTCATTTAATAATTTTTCATAAAGTGAATAAATGTAGTTTTGCTCACCTTCAAAAACATCACAAGTCACAACACTTGAAACACCAAGTTCAATTAGTTTTTGAATAACTTTTGTAAGGTTTTTATAATCATTATTAAAACCAAAAAAATAATTAATTTTTTTTCTAATTTCTTGGCATGCATTTTCTTTAATAATTCCAGTTGGCAATTTGTTAGATGAATCTAAAATTATTTCAGGTCCATATAGACTGCTTGCATTTTTTTTAAATAGCCCCAAAAACTTTAATCCAACTGTATTTACCATTGCAGTATGTAAATCAGATTTAAAAATAAAAATAGGTATTTGATTGTTAATTAGATCCAAATCAAATCTATTTAAAATTCTATTGAGATTAAAATTTATTTCATTAAAACCATCAGCACAAATAAATTTTGGATTTTCTTCAACAATTTTTTTATTTATTAAATTTTTAAGGTCATCAAAATCAAAAATATTTTTTAAATCTAAATTTTGTAAATTCCTAGCAACTAATAATAAGTGGGTATGCGTGTCAATAAGACTTGGTAAAACTAATTTGTTTTCTAAATTTATTTTTTTTGAAAATAAATTAAAATCAACTTCACTCTTTGAATAATAAATTTTTGAAAAATAATTATTTGTTACCAAAAATCCATAACCAAATTTTTTATTACCTAAATATATTTTTCCATTGTAAAAAAGAGTTGATTTTTCCATATAAAAATTTAATCACAAAGTTTAAATTCAATAGTCAAAAACTTATATTTATTAACTAAAATTAAATTAAATAGTTTACTTAGGAAAAATATGGAAAAAATTATTGAATTATCAGTGTTAGCTTTAAATCAAAAAAATGAAAATGAATTTAAAAAACAATTTGAACAGTGTTTAAAACATGGCATAAAAAATATTCACTATGATATTATGGATAATCAATTTGTACCAAATAAATCATTTATAAATCTAGAATTTTTAGACTATCTAATAAGTAAAGATTGCATTATTAGTTGTCATTTAATGGTTCAAAATGTAAAAGAAATTGTTAAAAAAATTATTCAAACAAAAGTTGCATACATAACTTTTCACTGTGAAGCACAAAGTATAACTGAAGGAAAAGAAATCATTAAATTAATTCAAAGTCACAATATAAAAGCAGGAATAGCTATTAAACCAAAAACTAATATATCAGAATATATAGATTTGATAAAAATATCAGACAAAATTACTGTAATGAGTGTTGAACCAGGATTTGGTGGTCAAAAATATATTAATGGTAGTGAGTTAAGAATTAATGAAATAAAAAGACTTGCTAGCAAAAACACAATTATTGAAATAGATGGTGGAATTAACGACCAAACTATTAAATTGTGTAAAAATGAAGCAAATCATTTTGTAACAGGTTCTTTCTTGTTTGAAAATCTAGAAAAATTTAATGAATTAAAAAACTATATTAATGAAAAATAAATTTATTTAATAAGTTCATTAAATCATTTTCAGTCTTTTTCACCAAATTCAGGACTTATTCCAGTTTTAATGTACTTGTTGTATCAGTTAGTAGCTGTATTTATGATTGGATCAAATTTATTTAAATCTAATTCTATTTTTGCAGTTTCAATTTTTCTTTTGTTAGTATCAAATAAGGTTGGTGCAGCATAATCTTCTTTTTCAAGAAAGCCAACTACAATTAAACCAAAATTAACTTTTCTTAAATACATATACAAGCATAGTTGCAATTGATATTCTAATGGAACAATTAAATTTTTATTGTTATCAAATCAAGTTTCAATTTTTCCATTAACTTTTTTCACTAAAGGAATTTCATTTTCATCCTTTTGCATTGTTAAAACACCATTTACATTTTTGTATATAAAAGAATCTATTGAAGTGGTTTTAATTTCGATCATTGGAAAATTTTTGTTATATAAAAAATTGCCTGTACTATCAACTGGTTCTCCATCAGGAATTCCGCCAAAAATTTCATTATCATTAAAAACATCTCATTTAACTTGAAATGGATTATATTGTTTATATTTAATATGAAACTTTTGTTCTACATATTCTTTCAGTTTAGGCTCAATTGCATTGCCAACCCTTGATAAAGTTTCGTCCATTTCTTCATAATAAATATTAGTCATCATCATTCATGTTTTTAAAGGACTAGTATATTGATTTTTATTTAAAATTGCAGCCAATCTACTACCTGTAATTTTTTTAAAACGATTTGAATTTTTTGTAAAATAATCAGTTGATAAGTGAATGCAATTATCTTTTATAAAAAAATCTTGGTTATAAATACTTTTTAATGGCATACAAAAATTTCCTTAAATAAATTTAATTTAATCACACTTTAAAAACTTTTTTTCACTTTAATAAAAGATATTTAATTAGTCAGTAACTAATTATCAAAAAAATAAATAAAAAACAACTTACAAATTAATTCAAATATCAATAAAAAATTCAAAAAAAATAAAATATACTATTTAAAAATAACTTGTAATATAAATTTAAAATATGAAATCAAATAAAAAAAATTGAAAACCTTCTTCTGATCATAAATATTTAATAATTGGATATGGAAAATTTGGAAAAGGTTTTGCACAAAGACTTTTGAAAGAAGGAATAAAAGAAGGAAAGATTTTTATTATTGACAAAAATAAAGAATCTTTAGAAGAAGCTAAAAACCATTTTTCTAATGTATTAGAAACAGTTGTTACTGACTTTGATACATTAGATGCTGTTGATATTAATGAAATCAGTGTTGTTGTTATTGCAATGGCAGATTTAGAAGAATCACTAATGATTGCTGCAAACTGTGTAAAATATCGAGATAAAAAGTATATGGCAAAAGCAAAAAATGAAATTCATTTAAAGTTATTGAAAACTTTGGGTGTTGATGAAGTTGTAATCCCCGAAGAAGAAGTAGGATCAAGACTAGCTTTTAGATCATTATTTAAAAGTAATATTGAAATCAAAGACTTTGATAATGACTATGTAGTAATTCATATTAAAATGGAAAACTTAAACAAAAAAATTTCTGGAAAAACATTAGCAGAACTTAATATTAGATCAAAGTATGAATGTAGCATTTTTGGAATAAAAAGAGAAGGACTATTTTTTGTTCCTTCAGGGAAAGATGAAATAAAAAAGAATGATATTGTTAGCATTGTTTGTAAAAAGAATGATTCTAAACAAATTTTAGAATTTTTTGGTTCATGAGAATAAATTGAATTTAACAATTAAAAAAGTATAATCTTTCCTATTTTGCATATAAAAAATGTAAAATATTTTTATTATTTAAATATATTTTTAAAGGAAATAATAATGAAATTAAATGTAACAATTGAAATTCCAAAACATTCAAATGTTAAATATGAATATGATAGAAAAACTAAACAAATTAGTGTAGATAGAATTTTATATGGTACAGAAGTTTATCCACAAAATTATGGTTTTATAAAAGAAGCATTAGACTGAGATGGTGATGAACTAGATGCACTTGTAATTGCAGATCAATCTTTTATGCCAGGGGTAATTGTACCTGTAAGAATTATTGGAGCTATGGAAATGATTGATGATGGAGAAACTGACACAAAATTAATATCAGTTATTGATTGTGATCAAAGATATAAGCATATAAATAATTTAAAAGATTTGGGTGAACATCGTATAAAAGAAATTCAAAACTTTTTTGAAACATATAAATTATTACAAAATAAAAAAGTAGTTATTAAAGGTTTTAAAGATGCTCAATGAGCTCAAAAAGAATACCAAGAATGTGTAGAGTTAATGAATAAATATGGGTCAATGGACAAAGATGATTTTATTAATAAAATGAAAAAAGAGCACCCAGAAAAATATAATGCATAAAATTTAAATAAGATTTATAATAATTAAATGATTATGTAATTTTAAAATCATTGGAGAAAAAAATGAGCGAAAAAATAAAAATTGAAATTAATTTAAACACATATGAAAAAATAAAAAAGATATATGAACAATCAAAAGATGCTTATGAAAAAATGAATTTATTAAGTATCGATGATTTTATTACATATATTCTTGAAAATTTTTCTAACAGTTCTGTGCAATTTGATAAATTAAATGATCAGATGAAATCAATCATGGAAAATATTAATTTGGATAATCTTAATTTTGAAGATTTATTTAAAAGCATAGCTAAAACAAGCATGCAAAAGGATAATAACAAAAAAGAAGAACCTAAAAAAGATGAAATTGATAGTGAAAAAATAAAAAATTAATTTTTATTGGTAAATCATCTTAGCAAAATAAAAAAATCAGAGGTAAATCTGATTTTTTTATTTTATCAAACATAATTCTTTTTGAATTGTTGGACATCTTTTAATTGCAGAAACATCATCTTTTAAAATTTTTACATCTGTTTCTAAGACATCAAGTCTTTGTTCTACTTTGTCAAGTCTTTGTTCTACTTTATCAATTCTTTGTTCTACTTTGTCAAGTCTTTGTTCTACTTTGTCTAATCTTTGTTCTACTTTATCAAGTCTTTGTTCTACTTTGTATAATCTTTGTTCAACATTTTCTAATCTTGTTTCAATTTTTTCTAGTTTGCCATCAATCTCCACTAAATGAGAATTGATTAATTTTAACTGGTCTAAAACTTCTTTTGTCATATCTTCATCCGTAACTATTTTTATAGTTTCTATAGATTTAAATTTAAATAAGCATTCACTTTCATAAATTAAAATATGCTCTTCTTTTTCTAAATCATCATATTCTTCAATAATATTTTTATTATAACTAAAAACCTCAACAGTTTTTGAATTCCTCAAATCATTTTTTATAAAACTTAAAAATTCTTTTACTGAATAAGATTTTTTATTTAATGATTTTTTTTCAACACTATTATTTTTCAAAATATACCTCTTTTATAAAACTTTTTTCTTTATTAACTGTTAAAAAAGAATTTATTAAAATCAAATAATTACTTAAATGAAATTGGTAAAAAATTGCTTTATTAATAAAATTAGTAATAATTTTATTTTTGTTATAAATTAGTAAAACCTGTTCAATTTGATTGCTGTCTTGATTAATTGCAGGTGTATTTTCTGAAAGAATAGCATCATAATAAATTTCACTATTTTTAACTAAACTATTAAGATAAGATAAAAAATAAGTTAAATCTTTTTCAGAAGTATTTTTATTTATTTCTAATAAACCTACTAAATCAAATTGTGAATAGCTAATTATTTTTGCAATATTAATTGCATGTAATTGCTTCTTAAAATATAAATTATCTTTTTCACTTATATTCACTTCAATTAAATTATCAGTTTTTAAATTAAAATTTGATGCATTTCATCCACCTATTCTGATTTTGCTGATGTTTTTATTTTGATTAAAATAAGTTAAATCAAATCCTATTGGTAAATGATCTGATATAGTGTTTCTAACAAAACCATTTAATTTGTTTTGATATAAACCATCTATATAGTCAATAATCCCAATTCCTTTTGAATAAGATTTGTTATCTAAAGTATTATAAATATTAATTGCAAAACCATTTTCAAAATTTGGAACAATTATTTTTTCAATATCTTGATAAGATTCTTTGTCAGCTAAATAATAATCATTATTTAAAAAATAAATGAATTTATCATATGGATTAACAAATTCATTAACTATTGTTGTGCTTAATGTAGTGTTATAAGTAAATTTGTCTTCAAACAGCATTTTATACTTGCTTTTTGATAAATTTTTAAAAGCTAGGTTTTGATTACCTATTTTTATATTTGTATCTGCCATAAAAATAATATTTTCATTATTAAAACTTTTTGTAAAAAAATCCAAAACACTAACTATATTATTTGCTTCCCTTATTTCTTGAGTTCCTTGATTTTCTATTTCACTTTCTGTTTCAATTTCATTTAAACTGTTTTTGTTCTCTAAAACTCCAACAGAATCAAAATGAGATAAAGCATAAATAAATTTTAAATTATTTGTATTTTTAATTTGGAATTCAATTGCAAAAGGACTTCTTACATACTCTAAATCCTTAACATTTTTTTCTGCAGTTTTTTGAATGATATTATTATTTGTAACTGTAATCGCAAACAATAAACCAAATATTCCTAATCCAAACACAAAAATAAAAAAGATTAATTTTAAAGCTTTTAAATTTGTTAATTTTTCTTGATTTTTCATAAATAATTTCTTGTCTATTTTTACTAGACTAGATTTATTAAATAACAGAACACAGCTCTTCAAATTTCATTTTTCAATCAAAGTTCATTCTTTTTTATTGCTTATTTCTTTTTTAATTCAATAAAAAAACCAGCAATTTTTATTGCTGGTTAATTTTAATATCAATTATTCTATCCATCTATATTTCTAATGTCTTTTCTCAATTCTCATTGTTCTTTAAAACGATCATAATCACTTTTACGTTCAGGATTTGAATTTACATATTTGTCATAAAGCAAAATAACATCGGATAGTAAATCTTTTTCCAAATGCATTTCATTTAAAGATTTAATATATGTTTCTTTGCTGATTGCATCATTATCTAAACCACAATCTTTACAAACAAGAACTTTCTTTTCAACTTTTACTGGATCAATAATTATGAAATTGTTTGTCTCTTTATCACAAACAGAACACTTTTTATTTTCTTGAGTAGTTACACTAAATTTGTCTCAAAAATTCTTTTTAAACATGAGTTCTCCAACAGATTATTTAAAAGGTATTAATAGTATATCTTATATTTATTATATAAGGATAATAAAATGTTTTGAATAATAAAAACACAAAAAATTATTATAAAATAATTTAATATACAATTTTTGGACAAAAAAACTATCAGCAAATTTAAAACTGATAGTTTTTTTAAAATAATTTAATACTAATTCTTTTTAGGTTTTACTTTAAATAATGAATCACCTTGTATAATTTGTTGGCCATCTTTAGCTAAAATTTCAACTTCACTATTACCAATTGATTCATTCATAACAATAAAAATTGTAGTGGTATCATAACCAAGTTTTTTAATTTTGTTAAAGTCAACTTTAACAATTTTTTCACCCTTTGAAATTTTGTCTTTTTTATTTGATAATAAATCAGATTCAAATACTTCAAGTTTTTCACCTGCTTTTTTATCTTGGTTAATTTTATTAGTATCAATTCCTATATGTAGTAAAAATTTTAAGTTATCAATATCTAAGATAAATGCATGACCAGTTCAAAAAGCATTTTCTAATTTGAAATTATTTTGTGCAACAAAATTAGATGATTTTGGAATAATAGCTATTCCTTTACCAATCATGCTAAAAGCTGAATCACTTATTTTATCTAAACTTATTGCTTTACCACTAATTGGTGATTTTATAATAACCGGTTTTGAAATTACTGCATTTACTTTTTCTACAATAGCTCTTTCTGATTCTGTATTTGTAAGTGCGTTTAAAGATAAATCTGAAAATTTGTTTAAAATAATTTCATCATTAACAAGTTCAGCTTCTGGACCAATAATAACTTGAATGTGATGATCTTGAAATCTTTTAACACCCATTGCTCCACCTTCTTTTAAAAGTGATTCATTTACTTTTGACATGTCTTTAATGTCATATCTTAATCTAGTAGTGCAGTTTTGGTAATTTTCAATATTGTCTCAACCACCAAAACCTAATACTATTTTTTTATTTTTTTCTGATAATCCTTTTTGTGGATTATGGTTTTTATTTTTTTCAGATCCAATATCAATATTAATCAAATTGTTACCTCGACCTGGAGTTGATATATTGAATTTCTTTACCAAAATATTACCAATCAAAATGTATGATGCTGCACAAGCTACACCAATTGGTATAAGTCATCCAGGGTTTGCAAAAGCTGCTTCTACTTGTGAGAATGTACCACTTGCAAGTTTAGCATCTATAATTTGCATTGATTTTGGAATTGAAAGTAAATAATCAAATAATCCAGCACTAAAACCAAATCCAATTTGGATACCAAATGCACCTGTAATGAATGCAAAAACTCCAGTTAACAAAGCATGGAATAAATAAAGCAATGGACTTGCAAACATAAATGCAAACTCAATTGGTTCAGTAATTCCAGTCAAGAATGAAATTAATGCTAATGGTACAAATGTTGATATTACACGTTGTTTTTGTTCTTTACTTTCAGCATTTCTATAAAATACATAAATAAGTGCTGGTAATCCAAACATCATTGTTGGAAAAAATCCTGATTGGAAAGTTCCAGCATTGTTTCCAGCAGGAACTCCATTTAAAAAGATATTAATATCTCCATAAACCATCCCACCAGTAACACTTGGATGTTCACCTAAAACAAATCAAAAAAATGTATTTGGAATGTGGTGTAATCCAAATGGGATTAACAATCTATTAAAGAAACCATAAACACCTGCAATTGCAGCATTTGCCCATCGATTACTTGTAGCATTAGATAAACCTAAAGAAATTTGGTATAAAACTCAACCAATTCAAGGAAAAATTAAAGCATAAACAATCCCAACTAAAATCATCCCTAAAATTGTTAAAACTGGTAGAAGTCTTCTTCCTGAAAAGAAACCTAAAACCTTTGGTAGTTCAACATTACTAAATCTGTTATAAAGTCAAGCAACAAAACCACCACAAATAATTCCATTTAAAACATTGTTAGATAAAATTGCATCATATTTGCTACCAAATAATGCTTCAAATCCAGTTGCATTGGGATCAACTATTCCAGCATCAACTGCTGCTTGATCAATTGGAAAATGAATTCCACCATAGAATTGTTGAGGTAAATTAGCACCACCTTGACTCATTAGTAATGATAATAATATCATTCCAACTAAAGCAGTAAGTGCTGCTTCACCCCGATTATCTTTGGTTAAACCAAATCCTACTCCAACTGCAAAAAGAATATGCAGATTATTAAAAACAGCATTCCCAGCTGCTGCTAAAACTGTTTGCACAAAATGCACAAACTCACTTGCATTTCCAATGCTATTATTTACAGGAATTTGTGCTGCTAATCTGTTTAAAATTGCAGCAATTGGTAAAACAGCAATTGGAAACAATAAAGCTTTACCAATTCTTCCCAAACCTTCAAAAGATCTTTTGAAAATGTTTTTTACTTTTACTAAATTTTTTTGTTTAGCAGTAGGGGGGGGTACCAATTTAAGCTGATCTTGCATTCTTGTTACCTCCCTTTTTCTTATTTTTTCAACAACTTATAGTTGTAGTGAAAATAGAAATAGCTAAAAAAATAACAGTAGTCAAAGTAATTCCAGCAATAACATCTTGTTGGTAAATTGCTTCATTAGTTAAATATTTTAAACCTTGAGCATCAGCTTCTTCTCCAATTGTTTGAAGTGAAGATTGCTGTCACACAACAAATAAAATTATTGTAACTACTAAAAAAACTGCTGTAATGATTCATAAAATTACATAAATTTTTTTGCTTGTTGGTCATTCAGCAATTTTTTTCATAGCATCATTGAAATAATTTTTTTTCATATATTTTTCTATCCTTTCCACAAGTATTATAAATTTAAGATTTAATAAAAAATTAAAAATAGTTTGTAAAGAATAAAAAAATGATTCCATTTTTTAATTGAAATCATTTTTTATGTAATAAACAGTGGTATTTGAATGTTTAACTAAAGCTGTGCAAGGTCAATTAGAATCAAATTGTTGAGAATTCTTTAGTTTCTCAAAAGCTTCTTTTTTACTTTTACCTACCACAATTAAAATAATTTTTTTTGCTTTTAAAATTGTTGCCAATCCCATAGATACTGCCTGAGTTGGTACATCAGTTTTCTTTTCAAAAAATCTTGAATTTGCTTCAATTGTAGAATCTGTTAAATCAACTAGTCTGGTTTTTGAATCAATTGCAGAGCCTGGTTCATTAAAACCAATATGACCATTATTTCCTATACCTAACAACAATATATCCATTCCACCAGCTTTAGCAATTTTTTCATCATATTTTTCAAAATTATTCATAGCAGTATTGTTAAAAGCACCAACTGGAAAAAAAGTATTATTTTTATTAATATCAATTTTTGAAAAAAGATTTTGATTCATAAAATATCAATATGATTGGTTTTCATATTTTTTTGTTAACCCAACATATTCATCCAAATTAAAAGATAAACAATCTTTAAAAGAAACTTTTTTGTTTGCAAATTCACTAGCTAAAAAATTATATGTACCAATTGGAGAAGAACCAGTTGCTAACCCTAAAACAGCATTAGGTTTGTTTAAAACTGTATTAATAAATTCTTGTCCCACTAATTTGGAAAGTTCTTCATAAGAATTACAAGAAACAAATTTAATATTACTCATAGCTATACTCCATTATTTCAAAATATATTCATATCCTCTTTTTATATAAGATATATCTCCTTCACAAATTGTCATGACAACTTCATAATTTTGATTCACTATTGTAAGATCTGCTAATAAACCTTGCTTAATTTGTCCAATAAATTTATCTAAATTTAATTGTTTAGCACTATTATATGAACTCATTAAAGCAAGTTCTTGATCATTTGGTTGAATTCAATCATGAAAGTTTTTAAAACACTGACTAAATGTTGCTACACTACCTGCAAGTGTATTTGTGTTTTTTATCACACACTTACCATTCTTTTTTTCAACATCCAAATCACCCAGTTTATAAAATCCATCTGGTTTTCCTTTTGCTGACATAGCATCAGTAATTAAAGTTATTCCTTTACCTTTTTTACACATGTATGCAATTTTTAAAAGATTTTTATCAACATGAAAACCATCACAAATTAATTCACATAAAACTCTTTTATCATTTAATGCTGCTGCTGCAACACCTGGTTTTTGATGAGATAAACCACTCATTGCATTAAATAAGTGTGTTACTCTATAGCAACCTACATCACCTGCTTTTTCTGTAAAAGTTGTTGCAGTTGAATTTGAATGACCAACAGATCCAATGATTTTTTTAGAATTTAAAAATTTTAAAAAAGAACTATTAATATCATTTTCAATATCAAAAGTAACAATTCTTATGGTGTTGTTTGAATCATTGATTCATTTTGTCATTAACTCAATATTTGGGTTCATAATTAAATCTTGTTTATGAGCTCCTTTTTTTTCTAAAGAAATAAAAGGGCCTTCTAGATGAACACCTAAACAAATTGCTTTTTTATCACTAAAACTTCTTTGGTTTTTATAGTATTTAGCAAATGTTATTAAACACTTTGAAATTCTTTCACTGCTTGAAGTAACTGATGCTAAAACAAATTTTGTAACACCTTCTTTAACTACATTTTTAGCAAATTCATGATAAGAATTTTCAGAGTTTTGTTCAAAATCATATCCATATCCACCATGAACATGTGAATCTATAAAACCAGGAAATATTTTTAAATTTGAACAATCAATTAGTAAAGAAGAATTATTGTTACTTTCATCATCAATTTTATTAATAAAATTTTTAGTAATTTCTAAATTACCATGTATGTTTC
>CAMWTH010000031.1 GCA_947177125.1 uncultured Mycoplasma sp.
GTATTAAAATAAATACAATTATTGTTTAATATAATTCTTTATTTTTTATAAAACATATAAAATAGGAAAATATATAAATACTTTTTAGATTAGTATGGAAAATAACAAAAAAATGATTTATCATTTAGATAATTACAATAAGTTTAAGGAACCAAAGGTTTTATTTATGGAAAATAAAAAGAAAGAATTTTTTAAATTTGATGAAAAATTTATTGAAACATCTATGAAAAATTTAAAAAATGAAGAAGGATATGAAAATTTTGTAGAAATAATAAAAGCCTTAGGAAAAATTTAATTCCTTAGGTTTTTTGTTATGCTTACAATAAATATTTTTTATATAAATAATGATAAAGATTCTATAAATATTGATTTTTTAGCGAAAGACTTTTTTAAAAAAAATCTAAATTTAAAAATAAGAAAATTAAATTAGTTAAAAAGCAATCAAATTCATGTGTTTGCATCTTTAGTCAAAAAAGAAATAAGACTAAAATCTTTGTCACATTTCAAGAATTGAATTTAAATGCTTGTGAAGAAAGTGTTTCTAATTTTTTAAATTCTGTTGTTCAAAAATCTATAAAAGAAGCTGAATCCCTTTCTTTAGAACCAATAGACGAAACTAAGGGAAAAGAAATATATTCCAAAATAGTTCTTAAATTTAATAAATATCTTTTGAACAAAGAACATTTAACACCTTATTTTAATTTTGAAGATAAAACACAAACTGAAAATTTAGACATAATAGATTTGGTAAATGAAATTTTTTGTGAAGTTTTAGTATCACATTTGTTAATCAACGGGAACAAGAGACTTGCTACAACACTTTTGGTGAATTTTCTTTACTATTTTGGATTTTATTTAAAATATACAAAAGAATCTTTAAAAGATTGAAGTAGACATGCTAAAAAAATAGCACAATTTGTTGTTTACTATGAGAAAAAAGGTTTTGATTCTTTGTGTAAAAAAACAAAAAAATACATTTTAGATAATGTTGTTTTAGCTTTAAATTTTGTAGAAACTTAAACTATAAATAAATTTATACTCATGCTTTTATTACTTTCCTTTATGATTTTTTTGAAATTTAATATGGTAATAAAACACTAAGTAAATAAAAGATATAAAATCAAATGTTGATTTTAATAATTTATCAAAATATAAACAAATTATTGACAAATAAATTAGAAACTATTACTTCTTACAATAATAGTTATGAAAAAATTTAATTATTACCTTTTTTAAAATTGCAAATGATATGTGCACATCTTAAATTTGAATTTTCATTTCCACCCTTTTCTTTTGCTATTATGTGATTTATATTTCAACCATATCTACTATTTTCATCACCATATGAACCCATCATTATTATTCTATCTGCAAGTTTTTTTCTTTTTTGATTACCTCACCACATAATTTGTGACTATTTGGATGGCAGTTGTTTCTTTTGCACTTCAAATTTCACTCAAGTAAAAAAAAAAAAAAAAGAAAGTTTTACTTTCTTTTTTTATTTTAAATTAAACATTACTTTTTGAGTTTCATTATTAAAATCTCAGGAAATATTAAATATTTTTTTATTTTCATCTAATTCATAATTTATATTTTCGAAAATAAATTCTACAAGTTCATCAATAAATTCTGTTTCAAAAGTCATAACTAAACCTCTACCACCTAATTCTTTGTTATATTTTTTATTTATGTTTTTAATTAAATTCTTAAATGATTCAGAACTTGTTTTAATTAAATTAATATTTTTTTCTTTTAACATTTTTTTACAAAGACTTTCATATTTATGACTAAGTATTTCTTCGATAATAGAAATGTTAGTTACAAAATTAAAAGGTACTATATTTTTTTCTCCAATACGATTATATATTTCTGGCCTTTTTAATATTTGATAAAAGTGGAATTTTATGGCATCAAAATAAGTTTTTCTAATGTCTTCTTCTGGTAAATTAATTTTTTCTAATGCTTTTTCTGTACCTAAATTTGATGTAAATATAATAAAAGTTTCACTAAAATCTATTAATTCTCCTTTCGAAGATGTTAATCTGCCATCTTCTAATATTTGTAAAAATTTATCTAATATTTTTCCATGTGCTTTTTCAATTTCATCAAATAATAAAATTGAAAATGGATTATTTTTAACAGCATTTGTTAATTGTCCTCCAGTTTCATAACCAACATATCCTGGTGGAGAACCAATAAGTTTTTGATCACTATGTTCATGGTTATATTCACTCATATCAAATCTAATGAATTTTGATTCATCTCCAAAAACAAATTCAGTTAATGCTTTTGCAAGTTCTGTTTTACCAACCCCTGTAGGTCCTGCAAAAATAAAATACCTTTAGGTTTTTTACTATTTGAAGATTGGGCAGCTCCTGCTAACCCAACAAAAGATCTTATTATTGTTTTTTTAACTTGTTCAATAGCATAACTTTGACCTTTAACTCTTTCTGATAAACTTTGATGAATAGACTTTATTTTTTCTTTGTTGATTTTTTCTCATTCGCTTTCTTTTTTATCAAAAGTGTACATATTGTATAAAGATCTAAAATCTTTGATGTCATCAATATTTTTTGACAATTTTATTAATTGTAATATTTGTCTAAAATTTAAATCACTAACAAGTGAAACTGCTTCTTGAATTTGCTTGTTGTTTTCAGAATCTAATTTATTTTCTAATTCAAAAGCATCTTTCATATCTTTAATGAATTTTTCTTTCTCACTAAAATTAGGTCTCAAAATATTAACAAATTTTAGTTCAATGTTTTTATTTGTAAAAAGATTATTAATAACTTCTTAGTTTCTAGAAATTAATATAATTTTAATATTGTTATGTATATATTCAAAAAAACTAGAATTGTAATTGTTTGTTATTACACTCAATAAATTAGCTATGCTAGAATTTGAAAATTCATTATTAGATTGGTTTATTAAAATATCACTACAATCTATTATGTAAGCTAATTTTTTATCAACCACATTTTCTTTATATAGTGAATTAATATCTGTTGTAATTTCATTGATAAATTGGTTTAATGGTAGTGGTGCATCATTATCTAAAGGAAGGTTAGTTAAATCAAGTTTTTGATTTTCATTAAAATTTTCTGGTGAAACGTTGATTACATTACAACTTCCATTAAAATATTTAATACTTTTAAATTGATTTTTTATTAATAAATAAATGATAAATTCTGAAAGAGAAAAGTATCTGTTACTTTTAATTAAACTGCATTCTTTTATTTCATTTTTTATGTAATTTGAATAAATAAAATCATCAACATTTCCAGAAATAGAAATTACTGATTTACTCATTAATTTTTCTTTTAAAGTTTTTAATGATAAAAAATATGACATTATTTTCTCCTATTTATTAAAATTCTTTTGCATTTCTAAAGGTTTTGAATTTGATATGTTTCTTGAAATTGTTTTATGCACTATTGTATATCCCATTTTATCAATAGCTTCAAAAATTTTTTCTGATGTTTTTTCACATGCATGACCAACATAGTTTCCTAATTGATATTTAATTCTTAAATTTCCATCCACTATTATTTCTATAGTGTTTCCTTTTTGGTTTCTTAATTTGAATTTTTTTCTTAGAACACCATCTGTATCCAATTGTTTTTCTATTGTATTTAATAATTTAAATTTTTCTTTTGATTCAAGTTCACCAAATAATAAATTAGCCAACTGATCAATTTTAATTTCTTCATTTTTTTGCTTGAAATGTAAGCGAAACAATCATTTAATTCTTGTAGACTATTTTTTGAGTCTATGATTCTTTTTAACTCAAATTCTAAATTATCATTTTCAAATTCTTGATTATCAATGAATTTGAATAAATCATTCTTTATTTTTTTTAATTCTTCTAAATCAAGTTTTTCATTTCTTGTTTTTTCAATTTCTTCTATTATATTTTTTTTGTTTATTTCTTTGTTTTCTTTTCTTAGGTTTGATATAGCATTGTTTGCTATGACCCCTTCTTTAAGTAATATTTCTAAAATTTCTTTTTCTTCTTTTTCAGATTGTTTAATAACAAAATTAACAATATTTTTATTTGCAACAATATTTGCTACTTTTTTTGAAATGCTATCTAACTTTTTTCTAATTTGAAAAGCATTACTTTGTGATGTTCTAGAAATTCCTTGATATTTTGATAACTCTTTTTCTTGTTCAATAATTTGCTCTTTTTGTTTTTCCAAAAAATTAACTAGTTCTTCATTATTTTTGTTTTCATTAATTAATCTATCAATACAACATATTGATTGATCTTTAATTAATTTTATTTCTCCAGTTATGTCTTTAATTTCTATTTGTAAATTTACTGAATGGCTCATTTTATACTCCTCACTTTTCAACTATTTTTTTTATTTCTTTTTCTTTTTTTTCTAAATCTTTTAGACTATCAATTAAATTATTAATTTTTAAATTTGAAGATTCTTTGTTAAAGTGCATAAATTTATTACAAACTTGTTTTGTTTCAAAAAGAATTTCAAATTCTGTTTTGTCTATTTTGTTTGTTGATTTTAAATCTTCTAAAATTGATTTAAACTTTTTATTAACTTCATCTTGGTTATTTTCGCTATATAAAGCTACTTTATTTTCGAGATATAACCGCATATTTACTGCTTTCAAATTTATTTCATTTTTAATTTTTTCAATCATCTCTGAAGATTTTTTTCATAATTTTTCATCAAAAATATTTGATATTTTTTCATGATTTAATCAATGGAAACTTTTAATTATTTCATCTCACTTGCTTTTGATTTCTTCAATTTTTTGATCATCAATATTCTTATTTTCATTTATAAATAATTTCATTTTTTGAAATCTTTTTTCTTCTGCAGAAATTTTGAAATAGTTGTCTTTTTTTGAATAATCAAAATTATAAAAGTCATTTAATTTTTTTTTGAATGACATCTTTTATATCAAAGTTTATAAATTCTTTTTCAAATTTTCTTTTATTTTCTGCATCATATTTAAATAATCCATTGATAAATTTAGGAAAGTTTTCATATTCAAAAAACAGATTATTTAATTTTATGTTTTCAAAGTCTTTATAGTCTATATTATTAAAAAGTGATAAGAAATCAATTATTTGGTTAAAATTTGTATCAGAAATTTTATTATCCTCTAATATTCGCTTAGCTGTTAAATAACAATAAGTCCTAAAAATTTCAGGAATACCATCCATATTTTTTAACAAAGAATTTCATTCTAATTCATTAATTATTTTATTTATTATTTCATTTTCACTAACTTGATCTAAATTAAATAAATTTAAGAATGAAATATTAATTTCTGTTTTTTTACCATCACTTATTTCTAAAAAAACATTTTCAGTATTTTTTTTGTATAGATAAATTTTTTCATTAAAAATAATGTAATTGAAAATAGAGTTAGGAAATAAATTATTAATAAAGTTTTTCATTTCTCTTATTTTTTCTATTTCATAAAAATTAAATTCAGAAAATATGTAAGTGGGATTTGTTTCAAATTTTAAGTATTTGTTTTCATCAAATTCGTTATTTATTAAAAGAGATTTTGACAACAAATCTTTAATATAATTTTTATATCCAAGATCATATAGGTTTTTTAAAGTTTCTAAATCTGAACTTTCTATTGGATAAATAGTTTTGTTTTTGTGACTGAGATTAATTCCATAATCTAAAAATACTAATTTTGATTCTTTATCTAGTAAGCTTATGTTTGATGGTTTGTATCCGCTTTCGTTTTTATCAACATATGAATTTATAGAATTAATAATTTGATTAGCATATTTTTCTCTTATTCCCTCCAAGTTATAAACAAAATAATTATTTTCATCTTTAAATTCAGATTCATTTTTTATTTTTTTATCAACTATTTGTCAATTTTCTATAGTTATTAAATTTTTATAGATGTAATAAGAACTTTCACGAATATTTGATTCAAAGCCTTTGAAAATATTGTTATCTATATTTTTTTTAACAACATCATTTAATGAATAGTAACCAATCATATCATTTTCTGATATTTCAGAAACTGGTTTTTCATAAATAATTACATCATTTTCAATTAATTTAACCAAAAGTTCTTTTTTTTATGAATTCGAAAAATTTATCATCTAGATTTAAAAAATTTTTAATTGATTCTTTCAAAGTGTTTTGTTTTGATATTTCTCCATTACTTAATGAATAAAACATCATAATTAAAAGAAATTCTAAATCATTAAATTCTTTTTCTTTTCTAAGTTTTACATCAGATTGAACATAATAAAATGGTAAAGGTATATTAAATTTCATTTTTTCTCCCTTCATTTAATCAAAATTTATGTGCTTACTTTTTGCTACATATTGTTCAGCTAAACTAGTAATTTTTGACCCAGATTTTGAAGCAATATAGTAATTAAAAGCTCCAACTAAAATAAGTTTGTTTTTTGCTCTAGATAAAGCAACATTGTTTCTTTCTATAGATGAAATAAAATCTAAATTTCTTTTTTTGTCATAACTTATTAATCTACTATTTTCACCTAGTTTTCCTAGTGATCTAACAAAATCTACAATTATTATTTCTTTTTCTCTTCCTTGAAAATTATCAATAGTATCAATTTTTATTTTTAAATCTTTAAGTTGTGAAAAATTTTCATTTGAATTAATAATAAACTTTATTAAATTTTTTTGGTTATTAGACAAACAGATAATTCCTATTTTATTTTTTAATTCTTCTTTAGAGTGTTTTTTTAAAAAACTATTGCAGACTTTTAAAACAACTTCAGCATTATATTCATTAAATTGGCCACCAGTTTTTTGATTAAATTTTTCATAAAGAATAGGTAAAGACTGATCAAAAGATTCTTTAGTAATATTTTTTAAACCCTTGTTTTTGAATTTGTTTTTATATTCTTCTGTAAGGTAAGTTGTGTCAATTGAAATAACATCATAGCTTTCATAATTTGTTCCCATTAAATCAAAACTATACTTTTTGAACTCCTTTTGATTTTCAGGCATTTTTAATTTTTCTTTATAGTCATAATTTATGTTTACTAAATTCATTACAGATTCATTAAACCTATGTTGAATATTTAAAAACTCATAAGACTTATGATTTTTTCCATAAGAATTTTTTATTTTTTGAATCTGATTTTTAAAAAAGGAATTTTTAAATAATTTTTCAAATTCTTTTTTTAAGTAAATTTGTAATTCTTCTTTTGTGTTATCTTCATATTCTTTTTTTCCAAAAATTTTTATAATATCTTTTGTAAGTTTTTCATTTATTAAAATTTTTTCAATTGTTGAATCATCAATGTCAGATGCAGGTGGCAACTGCATATAATCACCAGCAAAAATAACTTTTTTTGAAAGAATGATTCTAGCTAGAATTTCAGGAGTAGAAGATTTAGAAATTTCATCAATAATTACTGTATCAATTGGATATTCAAAAAATAAATTTTTCTTATTTGAACCTATTTGAATTTCTGTTTTTGCAGTTGTAGTTATTCCAATAACATTAATAATTTCTTTGTCAAAAATGTATGAATTAAATTCTTTTTGATATCCTTTAATTTTTTCACTGTCTCTTTTTGAAAAGAATTCTTTTATTTTTTCTATAGTTTTAGAATTGCTATTTTTCTCATTTCCTAAATATATTTCTTTTAAACTTTTGTGTGTTTTAGTTATTTGATAGTTTTTATCATAAATTTTTTTTATTTTCTCTCTCAGATTTAAATCTTTTATAACTTTTCTAAATTCTTTTTGTTCTCATAAAGTTATGTGTGTTTTTGAAATTTTTTCATTAATATCAAAATAGTTTTCATCCGAAATTTTTGTTTTTATTTTTTTCTCATAATCATTCAGTTCATCAAAATTCTTAGAAATTAAATTATTAATGTTTTCGTTATTAATATTTTTAAAATTTCATATTTCATCACTGTCTAATTTTTCTTTTATTTTTTCTATTTCTTCAACTAAGTCATCATCATGATTATTTTTGTCAAGCAAATAGTTTTTAATTTTTTGAATAAAGTTTTTATATAAATTTGATTCTGAATATTTTGCTTCTCTATCAGTTGCACTATCTTTTAACAAAATAATGTTTGGGTTTTTACTTGATAAATCATTTAATCTATCAAAAAAGTTGTGAATAGCTTCATGAGTTGAAGAAGTCATAAGTACATTTTTATTTTGACTTATTAATACATCAGTAATTGCTGAAATAACTTGAGTTTTTCCAGTTCCTGGTGGACCTTGCAAATAGAAAGTATCTCTTGAAGAAACTGCTTTTTTCACAGATTCTAATTGTTTTGGATTAAGGTTATACTTACTGATTATTTCTAAAGGTAATTCTTTAATTTCTTTAATCTCTGGAGTTGCATTAATTGAATGCAAAAGATAAGGATTTCTATAGTTTCCATCAATCGCATGAGAGATTGCATGAAAGTATCTTTTAATTTTTTGTCTAAATCCATTTATATCTTCTGAAACTGTAGAAAGATTTTGTTCTGCTTTGTTTAAATCATAAAAAGTGGTTTGTGTAAAATCCATATTCTCAACTTCATCATTTAATGAAAATGAGACTTTAAAAACAAAAAAATTATTTGTTGCAAAGCAATCTTTTAAAGTGCTTAAGTTATTATTAATTTCTTGGTATTTTTCCTTTTCTTTTTTATTTTGATTTATTAGTTTTTCTAAAGTATTTATTTTTGTGTTTAAATTATTTATTTCATATTCAATGTCATATTCTTCATTTTTTAACTTTGATAGTTCTCCATTTAAAGATTTAATATCAACATCAATTAATTTTATTTTTTGATTGATATTTTCTATTTGTTTTTCATAGATATTTTTATCTTCATTTAATTTTTCTATTTCTCTTTGTTTTTCTCTTATTTCAAATAACTCATATTCATTATCTTCAATATCTGATTCCAGTTCAGAAATTTTGTTTAATATTTTTTTTACATTCTCATTGTGTGAAGAGATTTTTGAATTAAAATTTCTTTTGCTTTGTTCTTTATCTTGTTTTATGATTAGAACATTATCGATTTCTTTTGATTTTATTTCTAATTGCTTTTCTTTAATTTTTTGTTCTTTTGAGTTTTCATCAATTTCATCAAAATATGTTTTTATGTTTGTTGTTATTTTATCTATTTCAACATTATTTTTTTGAATTTTATTTTCAGTTATTTTTAGAAAATTTTCTGTTTCTTTGCTGTCACTTTTAATTTTTGTTTTAACTTTAAATGAAATTGAATCATCTTGAGCAAAAGTGAAGTAAATTAAATTTTCAGAATTTAGTTTTTCTTGTTTACTTATTAAATAAAAATCTTTATTAGTTAGGTCTGAAAAACTGTATTCTTCAAATGAAAATAAGTAATTTACTAGATTAGATTCATTATTAACTAACTCAAACAGTTTTCTTATTATTTCCTTTCACTTTTTTAATTCATTAATGTCTTCTTTTGTGTCTTTGTCATTTTTAAAAATTTCAACAGTATGTTTTAGTTTTGCAATAACTGACAAATCACTAGAATTTTTATATAAATCATAATATGATTTAATTTCTGATTCTTTATATTCTTTAAATTCTGCTGATTTTAAATCAACAAAATTATTATATTCTCCAGATTCATCTAAATATGGTAGATCTAAAAATTCAATTCTTTTTATTTCAAAATAAAATAACACATCACTTTTTGTAATATTTCTTAATTTTTCATTAGAATTAAATATTTTTAAGTCACAAAAAATTGCAGCTGAATTATAATTTTTTCATTTTTCACCATAATCTGACTGACCAATTATTACAACTTTTTTCAAAGTTTTTTCTGGAAATTCATCAGATATTATTTTATTGATTGTAGTTGATGGCAATTGTCCAGTTGAATTTAAATAACACATTTGGAATTTATTACAAAGTTCTTGAAAATCAATAATAAATTCATTTAAAGATGATGATATATTTTTTTCGTCATAATAATTTTTTAGTGTTGATTTTAAAACATCTTTAACTTTTAAAAATTTTGCATTACTTGATCCCCAATATAAATTTTTATCTCCATTATCTGCATTTGCTTCTAAATTACATGTGTATAGTATTTTCATTATTATTTTTTTCCTTTCTATATCTATTAAAATAGTTTTGATTGTCCAAATTTTTTTTCAAATATCTTTCAATTTCTTCTTTTGTGTTTTCAAAAATATTTACTTTTTTACTATTAGTAGCATAGCAACTTATATCACCTAAACCATTTATCATTATGTATGAATTAGTCATTGATCCTTCTTTTTCAATAACAATTTCTTTTATTTTTGTTGGTTCATATTCTTTAAAACTTTTAATAAAAAGTTCAAAATTTTTATTTTTTATTTCATTTTTATTAGTGTGAACACTTAAAAATTTTCATCTATCAACAATAATATTGCTTTTAAGTATTTGAATTAAAGAATCATCATCTTTATTAAACTTGCTACAAACTGTATTTATTTTGAATTTAACTAATTGTTCTGATTCTTTAATTTTTTTATAAATTGTTTTTATTTTTTCAATTGTTAAAAATTCTAAATTTATATTGTTTTTAACAAATCTTCCAATTTGTTTATTTATGTTTTTATCTAATGAATCAATGCTTATGCCAAGTGTATTAATGTTTTTTAGTATTTCTTCTAAAAAGATTTCATTTTTAGAAATCTCATAACCATTTGTTATTATAGAATTTTCAAAATTATTCTCTTTTGAAAACTTAATAAGACCAGGTAAGTCCTTCATAATAGTGGGCTCACCACCTGCAAAATTAATTTCATTAAACAAATTTAATTCTTTTATTTTTTCTATAATTTTTTTGTATTCATTTATATTTCTAATATTGAAGTTATCACATTTTTTATCTCTAAAACAATATGAACATCTCATATTACATATTTCAAATAAATGAAAATTGATTTTTAATTTATTCATATTTCCTCCTAAATTAAATTTTTGAAATAGTAAAAATTTAAGTTTTTAAACTTTTTATATGCTTTTGCTAAATTACCACTAACTTATGTTAGTGGAGTGTTATAGCAATTTTATGAACAAATATTATGTAATATTTATTATTAATTTTTTGTGATTCCAAAAATCACTTTTCAAAATATAGATGCACAAATATTTCATCTGTGATCTGGATTTTCCTTTAGCTAAAATTTCTTTTATTTTTATTAATGAGAACAATTATTTTATAAGATATTGAAAATAACTGTATGATTATCACATCAAAAATGTTTATCCACCTTGATGTGTAGCACCCTATTATATACAAAAATTTCATTTATGTAAATAAATTATTAATTTTTCATTTATTACTATTTTAAATAACAGGACTTTTTAAAATTTAAAACAGTAGCAGTTAAATGTCATGTTTAAAATACAATTTAAACCTAATGTTATGATAAATCATTTAAAATGGGTGATTATTATGAAGGACAAAAAAATATCTTTTTTAAATTTGATGAAAAATTTGTTGAAAACTCTTTCTTAAATTCAGAAAAGGAAGAAGGGTATGAAGATTTTGTTAAAATTATTGAAGCTTTAGGGAAATTGTAAAATTTTTTATTTCTTTAATAATCAGCTTAATTTTTATTTTTTTATGAAATCTATTTATGTTTTTTATTTGAACAAAGAATTAAATTTTTTTGAAAATGTAGACAGTTTGCAAAAATGTTTTTTGATGAGAAGTCAAAAAATAAAAATAGTTTAATAGATTTTGAAAACAAAAAGAATTCTTATACTTACATATGTAAATTTAATTCTAAATTTAAAAAAACCAGAAACTATCACCTGTATTACAATTATTTAATTTGGATATTCTGTATTGTATTCTATTTTTTAATTAACAAACACTTATGAAAAATATTCATAGTGTTTGTTTGTTATTATTAAAATTATTTTTTTTTAATTAAATTCTTAACTTTTGTTCATCTTTTTTTTTTTTTTTTTTGTTTTAAAAATAGTAATTTTTTAAATTTTGAA
>CAMWTH010000032.1 GCA_947177125.1 uncultured Mycoplasma sp.
TCTCTATATATGTAATACCTTAATTTAAATAAATTTAATAATTAAAAGTTTTAAAATTTTAATTAAGAAAGTCAATGGTTTATTTTTTATTTAAGAAACAATTATGAAAAAAGAGATTTTGAAATATTTTAGTGAATTAGAGTTAGAAAAATTTGGTGATTTTTATAAGTTAAAAAATGATTATGAAAAAATCAATAATTCAAACAACAAACTAATTTTAGTTACTTCAATTAATCCAACCCCTGAAGGAGAAGGAAAAACTACCACACTAATTGGACTTAATGATTGTTTAAATTATTTTGGCAAAAGTTCTTTAGCTTGTTTAAGACAACCTTCAATGGGTCCGTTTTTTGGAATTAAAGGTGGAGCAACAGGAAGTGGACAATGTGAAATATTGAATGCTGAAAAAATTAATTGTGGATTTACTGGAGATTTTTATGAAATTGAAGCAGCCAATAATTTAATTATGTCTGTTATTGAAAATGAAATTTATTTCAACTCTGAACTAGATATTAACCCTAATAAAATTATGTGAAAAAGATGCATAGATATTAATGACCGTTCTTTAAGAGAAATCAAATATGAAATTAAAAAAGGTGTTGAAATTAAATCAGGTTTTACAATAACAGCAGCTAGTTATCTAATGGCTTTGTTTTGCATAGCAAAAAATAAAAAAGACTTTAAAGACAAACTAGATAATACAATTGTTGCATTTAATAAGCAAAATAAACCAATTTATTTAAAAGACTTAAAAATTAGTGATGCTGTTATGCTAGTTTTAAATAATTCTTTAAAACCAAATTTAGCTTTTTCAAAGTTTGGTAATCCAATAGTTATTCATGGAGGTCCTTTTGCAAATATAGCACATGGTTGCAATAGTTTAATTGCATTAACTTATGCTATCAACAAAGCAGAATATGTTTTTACAGAAGCAGGTTTTGGAAGTGAATTAGGTGCTGAAAAATTTATTGATATTTTATGTAGAGAAGCAAACTTAATTCCAGATTTAGTTGTTTTAACAATAACTTTAAAAGCCGTTAAACATCATGGCAAAACTGTTTTAGAAAAAACGAATCAGAAATATTGTGTAAAAAAATTGATTGATGTAGGTTTTGAAAATGTTAAACACCACTTTAATTTACTGAAAAAATTTAATTTAAATGTTTGCATAATAATTAATAAATTTGATTCTGATGATGAAAAAGAATTAAATTATTTAAAATCAAAATCTTGTTCATTAACAATAAGTGCTATTTCAACAATGTGACAAGATGGACCAAAAAATAATAAAGCAATTTTTGATTTAATTGTTAATAATATCAATAAACCAAAAAAAATAAATTTCATTTACAATCTTGAGGATAATACAATAAGCAAAATAGATAAATTAACTATTAATAATTATCAAGCAAAACATGTTTTTTATTCAGATATAGCTGAGCAAAAAATAGATGATTTAAATCAATACATAAGTGATTTTTATATTTGTGGAGCTAAAACACCTTTTTCTATTTCAACTTCACAAAATGTGACAAGTTTTGAAAACAATGATGTTTTAATAGAAGATATTGAAATAAATTTTGCAGCAAAATTTATTATTCCAATTTATTCTAAAGTTTTTTTAATGCCTGGACTCCCAAAAGTACCTAATGCAAAAAATATTAAATTTAATGATTGAAAAAAATAGATAGTTTTAAAATATTTATTGGTATTGGAAATAGAATTTGTTATGAAAATTTTTAAATATAAAAAAAATGATCAAAAAATAGGTCAATCACAACTTGATAGTGCAATTAGACTTTTTGAAAACACTTCTATTTTTAAAGCACTATTAAGAATTGTTTTTTTAGCAGTTACAGTTTCTTTAGCATCAGGTTTGTATGTTTTTGCAGATCAAGTTTTGATGCAAAAAATTCTTCCTGAAAATCAACAATATGTTAGTGAAACTATTGCTGCAATAAATTGAAAAGCTGAGTATTTTACTAACTTGTCAAATCAAGCTTTAAAGCAGACATATGGTAGTCAAAATGCTGTTATTAATGAAATTACCCGTCTTGTAAATGCTGGGAATAGCCCTATAACAGTTATTTGTACAGCTATATCATTATTAAGTGGGCTTGGTTCAGCAATCATTTATTCTAAAGCGCTTGGAACAAAAAATGAACAAGAAATTAGAGATATTTGAAAAAATAGTTTCTATTATTGTATGGTTTTTTCAATTGTTACTACAATCATTATAATTGGTTTAGTTTATGTGATTATTCCAGCAGAAATCTCAAATACTTTAAATGAAGATATTTATAATCAGTCACAAGAGGCTGCTTTATGTATTCAAAGATTACAAAATCAAGCAAGAGAATATGCTATAGGCTACAGTTTGATATTAGTAGGATTTAATATTTTTAATAATTATGTAATTTATTATGTTTCTTTATTAAATAGTGAAGGTAAAAATTCCATTCCAACAATTGTTGTTCTTATCTCTAATGGAATAAACATTTTACTTGATTGAGTTTTATTAAAGTATTCAGGAAGTGGTATTTATGGTTCTGCAATTGCTACAATTATTAGTTATGTTTTAGCAATAATCTTTTTTACAATTTATTTGTATATTAAAAATAGACAACAAGACACTTTTATGATTTATAGAAATTTATCTTTTAAAAACTACAAGATAAATTGGAGAATTATGTTAAGTGTTACTAAAGTTGGTATTGCAAGCTTTTTTAGAAATGCTTCAACTGCAATTTTTAGTATTGTCTTACTTTCTATTTATGCAAACATAACAAACCCTTTAACTGGTAAAGAAGCAACATATTATACAAGTTTAATGGGGGCAGTTACACCAATTTATAATTTATTTTTTAGTGGAATGGTAGGGATTTTAAGAGGTTCAAGAACAGTTATTAGTTATAACCATGGAAGAGGATTAACCAAAAACATTTATAAAGCATTTTGAATTTCCACAGGAATGTCATTTTTTTATGGTACTTTATTTTTTATAGTTGCTGGACCAATGTTTACAAGTGGTGATTATGCTAATGGTGGATTACTATCACTTTTCAACATCACTCCTGACAATCCTAAATATTCTGATGCTGTATTATTATTAAATATAAATACTTCACAACTTGTGATATATGCTTTTTTAATATCTGGAATGTTATATTTTCAATCAATTGCAAAACCAGTTCATGCTTTGATAACATCAGTTACATATGGATTAATTTTAGGAATACCACTTCTTTATGTAATTTCTGCAATTGCTCAAGCAGAAAATAATATCATGATTTATCAATTTTCACCTGTAATTATTAGCATTATTTCAGGTATATTGATTTTTGGTTACACTGTTTGATATTTGTATTGAAGAAAAGAAAAACCTAAATTTAAACAAATAAAAAAAGAATACTTAAAAAATTAATCATTTGATATAAAACATAGAAATTTAAATTTTCTATTTTTAATTAATTTTTTTTATTATTTTTTTGCATTTTTATATTTTATTTTTTACTAATTAATCTAACACTTGATTAATTGTAAAAATGCTTTGATTTTATCTTTTAAGCACGTTTTTTTCTTTTACAACAAATACTAAATTAGTTTTATATTATTCAATTTTACAAACTTTTAATAAGTTATAAAATGCTATCTTTGTTTTGTATAATTTAGGTATGAAAATTTAATAAGTTAGGAAATAATAGTCTTATGAAAAAAATTTTAAATAAACCAGAAAATATATTAACTGAAATGGTAGATGGATTTGTTCTTGCTAATCCAGAAACAAAAAAAATTGGAGATTTACCAGTTATTGCAAGAAAAAATAAAGCAAAAAAAGTTGCTTTAATTAGTGGTGGTGGTAGTGGACATGAACCTTCACATGCAGGTTTTGTTGGTGAAGGAATGTTGGATGCTGCTGTTTGTGGTGAAATTTTTACATCACCAAGTGCTGATAAGGTTTATGAAGCAATTAAAGGAACTGATGCAGGAATGGGAACACTACTAATTATTAAAAACTATAGTGGTGATGTTATGAACTTTGAAATGGCTGCTGATATGGCTAGTGCTGAAGGAATTAAAGTTAAAAAAGTTATTGTAAATGATGATATCGCAGTAGAAAATTCTACTTGAACTGTTGGAAGAAGAGGAGTAGCAGGAACAATTTTTGTTCACAAAATTCTTGGAGCAGCAGCAGAAAAAGGTTATTCTTTAGATCAGTTAGAAAAATTAGGAAATGAACTAATTCCAAATATTAAAACAATTGGAATGGCAACAAAACCATGTTATGTTCCAACTTCAGGAAAATTAAGTTTTGAACTTAAAGATGATGAAATTGAAATGGGTGTTGGTATTCATGGTGAACCTGGAACTCATAAAGAAAAAGCAAAAACTGCAGATGAATATGTTGAATATATGACATCACAAATCTTAAAAGAAATTAATCTTAAAGCAAATGATGAAGTAGCTTTAATTGTAAATGGATTAGGTGATACAACACTAATTGAATTGTTTGTAGTAAACAACAAATTAAACAAAATTCTTTCACAAAAAAACATTAAGATTGTAAAAACATTTGTAGGAAACTATATGACTTCACTAGATATGGGTGGATTCTCAATATCTGTGTGTAAATTAAATAGTACTTTTAAAGAATTACTTGAAAGTAAAGCAAACACACCTGCACTTAAACAATAAAAAAAGCACTAGGAGTTAATCATTATGAATCTTAAGATTATTGAGAATGTAGCAAATGAAATAATTAAAAATAAAGATTACCTAACTGACTTAGACAGAGAAATTGGTGATGGTGACCATGGTGTTAATCTATCAAGGGGATTTGAAAAAATTTTAGAGTCTATTAATGATTTTAATGGAAAAACACCATCTGAAATAATGATGAAAATTGCTATGGTTCTTATGTCAAATGTTGGTGGTGCTTCAGGTGCAATTTACAGCACAGCATTTATGAAAGCAGGACAATTTTTAAAAGATAAACCAGTAGAGTTAACGCCTGAATTAATTTCAGAAACTTGAAAACAAATGATTGAAGGAATACAAACAAGAGGTAATTCAAAACTAGGAGAAAAAACATTATTAGATGTTCAAATTCCTGCTTTTGAAGCATATACTTCATCAATAAAATCAGGTAAAAGTTTAAAAGATGCTTTTGGTGAAGCAACAAAAGCTGCTGAAAAAGCTATGAATGATACAAAAAATATTATTGCTACAAAAGGTAGAGCAGCATATTTAGGTGAAAGATCAAAAGGACATATTGATCCAGGTTCAGCTTCTTCATATTTAATTATTAAAACAATTTATGATTCAATCAATTAAGGAGTGTAAATAAATGGTAGGAATAGTTGTTGTTTCTCATAACAAAAAATTAGCAGATGAAGTTATTAATTTTGTTAGTGAAATGAAAAGATTTGATTTTCCATTATTAAGTGCTGGTGGGACACAGGATGGTAGATTTGGTTCAGATCCTATGAATATTAAAGAAATTATTGAAAAAGCATATGTTGATGAAGGTGTTATTATTTTTGGAGATATTGGTTCTTCAATTTTAAATACTCAAATGGCTATTGATTTTTTAGATGATAAATTTGATAAATCAAAAGTTATTGTTGCTAATGCACCAATTGTAGAAGGAACATTAGTTGCTGTTTCAACAAACTCAGATGATAAAAATTCAATGAAAAGAATTTTGGATGAATTAGAACAATTAAAGAATTTTAGTAAAGTTTAAAACAAAATACATATATATTTTTAAAAAAACAACCTTAACTATAGGAATGATTATATTTTAAGAAAACTTTAAAAAAATAATCACTCCTATAGTTTTTGTATTTTAATTTCAGTTTTATATTGATACAGTTTTTTTTTTTTTTTTTTAATTAGTTTTATAATTAAATTCCACAATATTTTAAATGTGAGGTAGAAAATTTATGAAAAAATTTAAGAGTTTAAAATTTTTATTTCTTGGTGCTCTAGCAGCTGGTGCAGCAATAGCTACTCCTGTTCTTGTGACAGCTTGTGGTTCAAATGATGCTAGTAACACAAATTCTACAAATGTTAGTTTAGTTGAATATAATGCTAAACAAACTAAGAAAACAACTAATCAAACACAAAATTCTAATGTTACTTTAAAAGCAGATGCTGTTTCAAGTGATGAAGAAATAGCTTTAGATCCAAACCAAAGTGAAGATGCTTTAAACAAAGCAAATCAAACATTTAAGAATTTAAGTAAAGATAAATTACAAGAAGATTTTGATAAAGTTTTAACAAAATTTTATAACATCTATGAATTTGAATATGAATTCCAAACTGGTAGTAGTGAAACTGAAATTGATGCTGAGCTTTTAAAAGTGACAGTTAATGAAATCAAAAGTGATTTAACTGTTGATGTTACTGCACAATTTAAAGTTGAAACAGAAACAGAAGATAAAAAAACAGATAAAGAAGATAAAAAAACAGAAATAGTTGATCAAAATAAAAGTTTTACTATATCTCCAATGTTTGCTACTAATCAAGAAATTCAATTTTTAACTTCAGTTTTAGAACAAGCTAAAAATCAAGAATCTAAAGAAGAAGGCGGATTTGAATTGGATGTAGAAGATTTATATGAACTTTATGTTGGTGATAAAAAGGACAACGAAAAAAGTATTTTTGAAGAAGTTGAAGCATTTACAACTGATTCAAAATTAGGTGGTTTATTAGGATATAAAATCAAATTAAATGATTTAAAATATACTCCTGAAAATTCTCCACAAGATTCTACAAATGATAAAAACCAAAACAGCAATAGTTCATCAATAACAGGAGATACTGAATTATTTGCTCCTAGTTTTAGTGTTAGAGAATACTTTAAACCTAATGAACAGTTAGTTGAAGGAATAGATTTTAGTTTTGACTATGCTAAACTTTCTCAAAAAACTGAAACAGAAATAAAAGCATTAACAAAAGATAATATAAATGAAATTTTTGCAAATATTAGTGAAGAACAAAAGAAACAAATTTCTAGTGTTGCTTTTGAAGATGATCAAGTTAATAATGCAATTAATTTAACTATAGAAGTTGCTCAACAAAGCAGCTCTACAACACCTTCTACTGAAACTGGTACAACAGAAAGCGGCACTGAAACTGGTAGCACTGAAACTGGTGAAACAACAGGTCAAACAGAAGAACCAACAACAGAAGGTGAAACAACTACAACTCAGACAATTAGTGTTCTTTTACAAATTAACAAATTGTGATTAAAAGTTGATAGTACTCAAACAAATTAAGAAAATATGTAGTAATAAAAAATACAGCACTCAAATGCTGTATTTTTTATTGAAATTTTAATTAAGACGCCATACACAAAAGATATTGCTTAGTGCTGCTATATCTCTATCCTGACACGATTCGCCTCTGATGTTATGACGTCATAATTAATTATAATTATTAACTTGAAAATTACAAGCAAAAATTTTACAACACAAAATTTTTCTATTAACTAAAAATTATTATTTTCAAATAAAAATAATAATGATATTTATTGAAATAAATTAAAATTTATATACCTATTTTTAATTATCACTTTAATGTGAAGTGTGATAATATTAAATTCATTGAGGAATAAAATTAACAATGTCATCAAGAGATTATTATGAAATTTTAGGTGTCAGTAAAGATGCTACTGAAGATCAAATAAAATCTGCTTTTAGAAAAAAAGCTATGCAATATCACCCTGACAGAAATAAAGAACCAGGTGCTGAAGAAAAATTCAAAGAAGTAAATCAAGCATATGAAGTTTTATCTGATCCACAAAAAAGAAGAAATTATGATCAATTTGGACCTGATGGTGTTGAAGGTTCTTTTGGTGGTGCTGGATTTAATCCATTTGATATATTTAATCAATTCTTTGGTGGTGCTGGTAGAAGTGGTGGAGTTCACTTTGAAGAGAGCTTTGATGGAGGATTTGAAGATATTTTTACAAGTTTTTTTACTGGAGGCAGTAGAAAATCAAGTTTTGGTCGTCAAAAAGAAACTAATTTAATTATTTCTATTTCATTAACTTTTGTTGAATCAGTTGTTGGAGTTAAAAAAACAATTGAATACAAAATTGAAAAAGATTGTAAAACTTGTAATGGTACAGGTTCTGATAATTCAGAAAATTCTATTGTTACTTGTGATAAGTGTAATGGAAGCGGAGTAGAAATTACTCAAAAAAGAACAATTATGGGTATTATTCAATCTCAAAGCGTATGTAGTAGATGTCATGGTGAGGGAAAAGAAATCCTTAGAAAGTGTGATACTTGTAAAGGTAAAAAAGTTCAAGAAGAAAGAGTGGAAATAGATGTAGAAATTCCAGGTGGAGTTACAAATGATGAACATTTAAAAGTATCTGGGAAAGGATCAGTTATAGATGGAAAAACTGGAGATTTATACATTAACATTAAAGTTCATCCTAGTAAAATTTTTAGTCGTAAAGGTAATGATATTTATGTTATTTTAAAAGTAGATCCAATTTTAGCTATTGTTGGTGGGGAAGCAACTATACCAACACCTTATGGTATGAAATCAATCAAGTTAAAACCTGGAACAAAGAGTGGTGATATTATTACAGTACCTTCACATGGAGTAAAAACATCAAAAAGATTTGGAAGTAATGGTGATTTGTTTGCAGTTGTTGAATATACTTCTGCTAAAAAGTTTAACCAAGCAGATTTAAAAATATTATCTAAATTTGCACAAGAAACAAATGAAGAAATTGAAAAATATTTAAAAGAAGCTAAAAAGGAAATGGGGTAATTTTTTATGTTTAAATTTAATGATAAAAATAAAAATAATGGTGGTGAAAACCAAAAAAATGAAAAAAATAATGCTGAAAATAGTAAAAAGTCTGAATCTGATTTTACTGATGAATTAAAACATTCTAACCAAAAAGAAGATGCACAAACAAATCAAACTGAGTTTAAAGAAAATTTGGAAAAAAATGAAAATAATTTTGATAAACACAGTCATGAAGATAAATTAAATAAACCAGATTTGAAAAAATTAAATCAAGAAATTGAAAATTTGAAAAGAGAAAACAAAACTAAACAAGAAAGAATTATGATTTTGGAAAATCAAATAAAAAGTTTAAATGACTCTTTCAAAAATGAGGTAATTAAAAAAGCTCAAGAAGCTCAAACAAAACTTGATCAAAAAATTAAAGAATACCAAAACAAGTATGAACAAGAAATAAAACACAACAAAAAATATGCATTAAAAAATCCTGCTATTGAATTAATTGATATCATTTCTAATTTCGATATTGCTGTTAATTCAAAAGCTCCAAGTCCAGAAATAGCAAATTATTTAAAAGGATTTCAAATGTTTGCTAATATGTTCAAAAACTTTTTATCTCAAAATGGAATTAATGAAATTATTGTTAATATAAATGATGATTTTAATGCTGAAATTATGCAAGCTTTTGAAACTGAAAAAAGAAATGGTGTTAGTCCAAATAAAGTTTTAAAAGTTGTTAAAAAAGGCTATAAACTGCATGATATAGTAATTGTCCCAACAACTGTAATTGTTTCAGAATAAAAAAAATAATGATTAAGTTTAATCATTATTTTTTTTATCATATTACTACTCTCTTATTTTCTGGCAAGTACATTTTATCAGTTGAAATAACATTGAATGTATCATACCATTGTTTGAAATTTCTAGGTTGCATATTTGCTCTTCAATATGTTGGAGCATGAACATCAATTGTTAATAATAAAGCTTCATATTCTTTTCTAGATTTTTGAGCCCAAACTCTTGCATAGTTTTTAAAGAAATTTTCATAATCTGGATTTGTTTGTTCTCTTTCAAGTGTTTGTAAAGAAGCAGCCATTCCTCCAAGATCTGCAATATTTTCAGAAACAACTAACTCACCATTTACTTTTCCTTCACCTAGTGGAAGACCATCAAATTGTTCTATCATTTCAGCTGTTTTTTCTTTGAATTTAGTGTAGTCATTTTCTTTTCATCAATTGTTTAAGTTACCATTTTCATCACACTGAGCACCATTGTTATCAAATGCATGTGAAATTTCATGTCCAATAACTGTACCAATTCCACCAAAGTTTTCTGATTTAGATTGGTTTAATGAGTAGAAAGGTGCTTGTAAAATTGCAGCTGGAAAAGTAATATCATTTACAGTTGGGTTATAACAAGCATTAACTAAATGACCAGGCATCATTCATAAAGATGTATCAACTGGTTTATATAATAATGAGTTTTCATAATTTCTTTTTGAAATATTAATACTTTTGATAATTTCATATAAGTTATCTTTTGGATTGAATTTAATTCATTTATAAACTTCTGAAAGACTATCTGGATAACCAATTTTTATTTTCATTTTGTTTAGTTTTAAAATTGCTTTTTCTTTTGTTTCTTGAGACAACCATTCATTTTGATTTAATCTTTCCTTATATGATTGAACTAAGCCATGAACCATATTGATTACATCGTTTTTTGCTTTTTCACCAAAATATTTTTTTCCATAATATATTCCAACTGCTTCTGAAAATAAAGAACCTGATGCAAATTTAAATGCATATTTTTTAATTTTGTAAGCTTCTTTTGTTCCAACTAAAAATCTATTAAAAATTCCACTTTTAATTCGAAGGTCATCACATAAATGTTCAGATCCATCTAAAATAAAATTAACAATTGCTCAAGATAAATAAGCTGAGTAATTTTGTTCATTAAATAATAAATTAAATTCTTCTAAAAATCTTTTATCAAATGCAATAATTTTATTTGGAATTTTTTGATAAATATTTTCAACTATATTTTTAAAATTTACAGGTTTTAAAAATCTTTCTGCCTCTTCAAAGTTAAAGGGATTATAGTTTTTTGTATAGTCAGCTCATTCAAGTTGTGATTTAACTCTTTTTGCAATTAATTCATCAAAAAACAATGTTTGCTCAATTAATTTATCAATTTTTGATTGATTTTTAAAAAAGTAAGAAAGAATAGTTTTTGCCATTTCTTTTCAAACTATTAATAAATTTTCTTTTGAAGGATTGCCTTCTTCATAATATGTAGTGTCTGGTAGAATAGTTTTTGGACCTAAAATTGCAAGGGCATGATTTTCTGTTGCTTTCATATCAACATCTACTCCAAATCTAAAAGGTAGTGGGAATAAGTTTTCATAGAAATAAAAAAAGTTTTGGTTAAATTTTTCTAAAGTGTTATATCTTTCAATTTCTTCTACATATGAAGAAAGTATATGAGAAACTTCTTCAGGTTTTTTTCTATTTCTAATAATAATGTTATAAATTCCAACAGCAAACTTAACAAATTTGCACTCAATTAAAAATGGATTTTTTGATAATTTTTCAAAATCATTCATTAGTATTTTCTCAACTTTTATTGATAAGTCTCTAAAACCACCAACTGATGGTAAATCATTAGGAATTTCTTTTTTTTCCAAATCATCATGATTTACAAATTCATATAAATCATCTTGAATTCTAAATTTATTTTCCATATATAATTTCTCTTTCTTTTTTATTATTTATTTATCTTAATTTTTTTTAACTAAAAATTATTAATTAATTATAAAAATTAATCAATAATAATTGGTTTTAGTGACAAAATCAATAAAATAAATGAAATTAAAGAACTTAAAGTCCTTTAAAAATAAGTAAATTACAAATAATAAACTGCTTTTTAAATGCAAGCATTTTAGATAAAATTCATACTTTGATTTTTTTATTAATAAAAATAATGGAGAAAAAATTGGAATAATATCTGTTGCAATTATAGGAATGACTTTAGTTTTTATTAAAATTTTTGTTTTTCTATATATAAAACACTGAAATCAAGTAAAAAATTAAATAGTGAACTAAGTATATAAAAGATATATTTTTTATTTATTATTATAAAAAATACAAATTATATCAAAAAAAAAAAAAAAAAGAAA
>CAMWTH010000033.1 GCA_947177125.1 uncultured Mycoplasma sp.
TTTTATTATTATTTCCTACTTTTTCCACTTTTTATTTCTGACTTTTTCTGGTTTTAAAATTTTTTGATTCTATAAAAAGAACTTAAACTAGTAGAAAAATTAATAATTTTTTATATTTTAAAAATCTTTTAAACTTTAATAAGAATTATTTTTTATCTGAAACTATAGAAAAAGATATAGATTTTTCTAATTCTTGCAATATCTGTACAAAACATTGATTCATTAAATTTTTATAGTTTGAATTTTATTTTTGGATTTTTTATAATTATAGTATTGGTTATTGAGGTTAGTATGGCTATAAAAGTTAAAAAAAACGAAAAACAACCAACTCTTAAAAAAACTTTTTCTAATAGAAGAGAATCTATTAATTGAGAAAACAGTTTAAATGATTCATTAGAGCAGTGAGAAGACACAAAAGAGATTCAAAAAGATAAGCTAGAAAAACAAAACTATGAATTTGAATCTAAAAAAAGAGAAGAAGAAGCAAAAATTACAAAGCAAAAAATCTTCATAGCTGAAATGAAAAAAGAATCAATTGCTGAAGAAGAGTCTTTGTCTAAAAGATTTGAAATTGATGAAAAAATTAGATCAAAGAAAAGAAAAGAAATGAAAAAAAGAGATATTGCTTTTAGAAATAAAAGTATTTATGGTTAGTGATTTAAAAAATGAACTTGATGGTTCATTTTTTTATTTCTCATAGTTTTTAGTAAAAATAATTTTTGTTTCATTAGATAAATCTTTGTTATAAGTAAATCCTAAAATATCCAATTTAGCTATTTCTTTGATATTTAAATTTACTTTTAAAAAATTTTTTATAAAGTTACCCCGACACTGTTTTGAATAAGTAGACATTGAAACATATTTGCCGTTTTTTAGTAATTTAAAATCAATATCAATAACTTTGAACATTGAATAATCAATTAATTTACTATATTCAGCACTAGCTAAATTAATAATTGTTTTGTCAGGATTAATTTCTAATAATTTTTGATTAAATTTTTTAAATCAAAATTCATATAATGACTGATTATTTATTTCAATTTGCGACCCTAACATTAATCTATATGGTTTAATGTAAGAGTTGCAAAAAACAATACCATAATATGCTGAAATTATGATTAAAGATTGATTTAATAAATTTTTTTCTTGTTGTGAAATTAAATCATACTCAATGTTTTTAAATTGCAATCCATCATAAAATTCAATTGCATAATAAGATTGATTAGTTTCATAATTTTTAATATTAAAAATGGTTTGTTCTTTTAAACTACTATTTTTTATTTCTAAAAATTTATTAAAGTTTTTATTATCAATATTTTCTAATAATGTTTGGTTAATTTGTTTAGTTTCGCTTTTAAAGAAGATATTTGATTCTGATGAACTTTTATTTTTTATATTTAGGTTTTGTGTTTTTGAAGGTGATATTAAAATTTTCATATTTAATCCTTATTTAATTTTAATATTACTAATTTCTCCAAATTTATAAGTTAATTGGTTTATCAATCATTTTAAATTATCAAAATTACTAATTTCAATTTTGATAATTATTGCTTTTTGTTCATCTTTTAAATTAGTATCCATTCCATACAATTCAAAACCTTTACTTGTGATAAAGTGAACAATTGGGTTAGTTTTAAAATTTTGGGAATTAATTGTGATAACCAAAGTTGCTAAATAAACTTTTTCAAACTCATTAATTTTTTCTCAATCTCATTCTAAAATATATTTTTTTGATTTGTCAGAAACACGGTCACAATCAAACCGGTGGATAAATAAAATTCCTTTATTTAAAATCCCAATAATTTGCATTCCAGGAAGTTTTGTACAACAATCAGTAAAAATTGATTTTTTATAGTTAGCAATGTTTTTATCTTTAATATTATTAGCAATTAATTCAGATTTTTGACTTCCTTTCAAAAGAACTGCATAGTATTTTTTTCATTTTTTAGTTTTTGATAAAAATCCATAGATACTTTCTTTGTTTTGTGAATTTTTATAAAAATTTAAATAACTTTCAAGTGACTTAAAATTTAGATATTCTAATCTCTTTTTAATTTCTTTAGCAGATTCTAAATTATCTCCCAATGCATTTTTTAGTTCTTTGACTAACTCACTTGACTCTTCATAATTGTTATCTAACAATCTAAAAACTTTTTTAGCTTCATCAACTGTTGTAAATTTTTCTCAATTAGAATTTGCTAAAACTTGATTACCATATTCAAAAGTTAAAATATCATCTTTAATTGGTTGATAATTTAAAGAAACCCTCACCCCTTCTTTATAAACATTTTTTAAATAAACTATTAGTTCGGGTTTATATCGATAAGCTAAATCTAAAACTGTAGAACCTTCATTAACAACATACCATTTGTTATTGTTTAAAAGTAAAACATCATATATTTTTGTTATTTGGATATTTTTAATTTTCTTTCCAATTTCTTTATCTGACAAATTAAAAATATCAAACATTAATTCATTTTTAACTTCACTTTTTCCTTCTTCTTCACTCTGTTTGTACATTCAGTGAGCAGCTACTCCATAGTTTGCCATAATGTCCATTTTTGTATTTCTAATTTGTACTTCAAGCATTACTTTTCTATAAGTTATTGTTGTGTGTAATGACTGATATAAATTAAGTTTAGGAGAAGAAATGTAATCTTTAAAAGTAGAAGGTAAAAAAGTGAAATTGATATGAATTAATCCAAGCACTTCATAACACTTTATTTCATCACTATCAATAATAATTCTTAGTGCAAAAATATCATGGATATTTTTGATATCTAATCCCTTTTCTAATTTTTTATAAGTTGAATAAATTCCTTTAATTCTTTCAATAAGTTTAAAATTATATTTTCTTTCAGTTAGTATGTGATTGATTTCATTAACCACTAAATTCAGACTTTCACGGTTAACTTTTAAAGATTTATCAATTAAATCTTTTGTCAACTCATATTTTTGTGGTTCAAGAACTGAAAAAGACAAGTCTAATAATCTAGTTTTTTGTTGGTACAAACCCAATCTTCCAGCAATATTGGCATAAATTGTAAAAGTTTCATTAGCAATTCTTAATTGCTTTTCTTTTTTTAAATGGTTAATTGTTTCCATATTATGCATTCTGTCAGCAATTTTAACTATTACTGGTCTTAAATTACTTGAAGCACTCATAATTACTCTAATAATGTATTCTGAGTTTTCTTTATCATATCTTTCTTTACTTCTGTTTTCTTCAGAAATTTTTGAAACCTTAGTAACAGTTTGAACCATGTCTAAGATGTTTTTTCCAAACCTTTTTTCCATTTCTTGATCAGTACAGTCTGTGTCTTCTAATACATCATGTAATAATCCTGTAATAATGGTTGGGATATCCATTTTTCATTCAGCTAAAAAAATTGCTGTTTCTAAAGGGTGAATAATATAAGGTTCACCACTTTTTCTTTGTTGATCACCATGTTTTAATTCAGCAAATTCATAAGCTTTTTTAACTAACTTAATATCATCAATAGAATTGTTGCTATTTTTCAATATTCCAATTAACTTTGATAATCTTTTCTTTATGTTTGGATTTGTCATAATAAGCACTTTAATTTTTAAAATTTGTAATAAAAATAACCAAATTTAGATTATTATATTATCTAGAATACAATAATTTTTTATTGTTTAATACATTATATTTAATTTTTTAGCAAAGAAATTAAAAGTCATTTTTATAAAAAATATATATGTTAACAGTAAAAAAAGAACAAACAACAAAATTTGTATTACTTTAAGGAAAAACTATGCAAAAAAATAACAAGAATAATTTTAAAAATAAAGATTTTCACAACAATGCAAATCAAAATAACCAAATTAATAAAGTGATTTCTGCAGAAGATGATGAAGTGGAAATTAAAGAAGAAAAAATCCACACTGACATCAAAAAAATCCCTGATTCTGAAAAGGTAGATTATAGTAGGTTTAAAAATATTCCAATTAGTAACCAATTTATCAACAAACCTAATACTACTTATATTTTTGCTGTTGGTGGTTTGGATGAGGTTGGTAAAAACTCATATGCAGTTGAATACAATGAAGAAACAATTATGGTAGATTATGGAATTAAATTTGCAAGTAGTGATTTATTAGGGATTAATGGAATCATTGCAAATACTGCATATTTTGTAGAAAATAAAAGACCAATTGATATGCTATTAATCACACATGGTCATGAAGATCATATTGGTGGCATTCCATATCTATTGCAAACTACAGAAGTTAAAAAGATTTGTGCACCAGTTTTGGCAACTGAATTAATTAAAAGAAGATTATCAGAGTTTAAAAATCTAAAATACAATCCTGAAATTATTCCTTATGAAGATAATTCAGTATTTAAAACTAAATACTTTGAAATTGATTTCTTTAGGGTTTGTCACTCAATTCCAGATTCATTTGGAATGTGTATAAAAACACCAGATGGAAGAATTGTTAGTGCAGGGGATTATCGTTATGATTTTGGAAAAGATACAGATGATACTAACATTCATAAGTTGGTTGAAATGAGCAATCGTGGTATTGATGTTTTTCTATCTGAGTCAACAAATAGTGATCAACCTGGTTTTAGCATTTCAGAAGATAATATTATTAACAATGTAGAAACATTAATTAAAAATGCTAAGGGAAGAACATTTGTTGCTACTTTTGCATCAAATTTAGGAAGAATAGAAAAAATTATTGAAAGAGCTATTAAACTTGGCAGAAGAGTTTGTATTATGGGTAGAAGCATGGAGTCAAACATAAAGACTTCAAAAAAATTAGGATATTTAAAAATTAGTGAAACTGATTTTATTAGTGCTAAAGAAGTTGCAAGTTGCAAAGATAATCAAGTTTTAATTGTTTTAACAGGATCACAAGGTGAAGAAATGGCAGCTTTAAACCAAATGGCTGAAGGTAAATACCAAAAATTATCATTGAAAAACACTGATACTATCATTATGTCTAGTAATCCGATTCCTGGGAATTTTAAAAGTGTGGAAACACTTGTTAATAAGTTATATAAACAAGGGGTGGTTTTATACACTAATAGTCCTAACTTTAGAATTCACTCATCAGGTCATGCAACAATTCAAGAATTACAAATGATGTTTAAAATTTTAAAACCTAAATATTTAATTCCTATTCATGGTGAAAGTAAAATGCTTAGTGCAATGAAAAGAAATGCAAAAGCAATTGGAATTGATCCAAATAATGTTTTTGTTTTAACAAATGGATTAAAAGTTGAATTGAAAAATCATATTTTAAATCATACAAACAACCGAATTGATGCTGCTCCAATTTATATTGATAAAAAAGTTGCTTCAAAATCTACAACAGATTTAATTAACAAAAGGAAATTACTATCAGAAGAAGGAATTTTTAATGTGATAGTGATGGTAGATTTCCAAGCAAAAAAAGTATTGAAAAATCCAATGTTAACAACACGAGGGTGTTTTTTTGCAAAAGATTCTTCTTCTTTAATTTCAAAAATTTCTTTTAGCATTAAAGATGAAGTTGAAAAAGCTTTAAATCAAGGTGAAACTTCAAAGCAAAAAATTACAGATTTAATTAATAAGACAGTTAAATTTTATGTTTGAAAAAACAAAAAGAAAAATCCAATTGTTACCACAACTATTTTTGATTAATTAATAAGCATTTAAAAATCCACTTTATCAATGAGTGGATTTTTAATTTTTTGTGATCTATAGAAATAAAAAACTACACCCGCAAGTGTAGCCCCCGGCCAAGCAATAAAATCTACCCAACCAACAATATAATCATATGCTACCAATAATAAAAATTTTTTATTTATTTTTTTAAATTAGTAAAAATTTATATTTATCCAAAATTATCCAAATTTATCCAAAATTATTAAAATTTATTCTTTTTTATAAATATAATAGTTTTAAGGAGATTGTTAATGTCTATTTTAATTGAAGATAAAATCATTGAATTTTTAAAACTTAAAAAAGTAGTAAAGCCAAAAGAAATTGAAAAAAAATTTAACTTACCATTTTCTACTGCAAGAAGATATTTAATAAAATTGGAGTCAAAAAATATCATTAAAAGAACTTTTGGGGAAATAGTTTTTGTTGATAGTTTCAAAGAGAATATTGATGCTAATGCAAATAAAAGAATTTTAGAAAATACTTTTATTAAGCAAAAAATTGCTAAAAAAGCTATTGAATTTGTAAATAACTATAAAACAATTTATTTAGATTCTGGCTCATCTTGCTATTTTTTACTTGAACACTTAAGTAAAGAAATAGTAATTTATACCAATTCAATTTTAAATGCTAATAGAGCTATTAATTTAGGATTTAAAAATGTAAATATTATTGGTGGTTCAATAAAAAATGAAACCTTATCAATTGTAGATATAGATATGGAATTTATTAAAAAAATTAATTTTCCAATTGCTTTTATGGGTGTCAATGGGATTGATAATTGTGGTAGACTAACAACTCCAGAAAAAAGAGAAGGAATAACTAAAAAAATTATTGCTAATAAAAGTGATTTAATTGTTGTTTTGGCTGAGAAACATAAAATAAATAATAAATCTTTATATGATTTCACTCCTGACAATAAAGAGATATTGGTGATAACAGATCATGAGCAAATAGATAATGCTAATAGTGAATACCTTCACTTTATATATGTTTAAAAAGGAGTCAAAAAATGATTGGAATTAATCAATTTTTTAAAAAAGATTTGGTTATTACCAATAAAAAATTTAAATCAAAAAATGAAGTTCTTGAATTTTTTGCAAAGCTTTTGGAGACAAAAAAGTATGCAAAAAATTCTAGTATAGTACTTGATAAAGTTTTAGAAAGAGAAAATCAATTTAGCACAGGAATTGGAAATAAAATTGCTATTCCACATATTAGAGATGATGTAATGAATCAATCAGTTATTCTTTTTGCAAGCATTGAACCTCTTGAATGGAATTCAATTGATAATATTAAAGTTGAAAAAATTTTCTTTATTGCTATGAGCGATAAAGAAGGAACTAATTCTCATATGGATGTTATTGCAAATTTATCAAGACTATTTATGAATCAAGAATTTATTAAAGATTTAAATTTGGTAAAAAACTATCAATCTTTAATTGATTTATTAAATAAGTACAGTGAAATAAATAAAAAAGAAATTGATAATTTAAATTTGCAATCCAGTTATGACATTGTTGCAATTACTGCTTGTCCAACTGGAATAGCTCATACTTTTATGGCTGCACAAATACTTGAAGATACAGCAAAAGAAATGGGAATTAAAATTAAAGTTGAAACCCAAGGAACAGATGGTGCAAAAAATGTTTTGACACAACATGAGATTGACAATGCAACAGGTGCTATTATTGCGGTTGATAAAGTTGTTGATTTGTCTAGATTTGCTGGAAAAGATAATGTTTTAGAAATGGGGACAAAAGCAGTAATAAAAGATGCAAAAAAAGAAATTCAAAAGATTTTAGATAAAAAGGGTAAGCAAATGCCTGGTACAAAATCTACTAAAAAAGATAAAGACATTGGTTCTGATGACTTAATGTCATTCAAAGGTTTTGGAAAAAGGTTATATAAAGGCATTATGAATGGGGTAAGTTATATGCTACCATTTGTTGTTTTTGGTGGTATTTTAATAGCTTTGTCATTTTTGATTGATATTGGTAATGCCAATACTGCTGGTGGTAGTTTGGGATCTGTTAGTCCAGTTGCTAAATGATTTAATTTATTAGGTAGTTTATCTTTTGGGTTGATGGTGCCTATTTTAAGTGCTTATATTGCTTATGGTTTAGTTGGGAAGTTTGGATTACTACCTGGTTTTATTTGTGGATTAATTTCAGCTGGACAATTTATTTTTCAGCTAGATCCAGCAACAGGAAATATAGATTGATTAGGTACTCCAAAATCATCTAGTGGATTTTTTGGAGGAATTGCTGGAGCATTTTTAACATCAGCTTTAATTATTGTGTTTGTTAAATATGTGTTTGGTAGTTTACCAAAATCATTAAATGGTATTAAAAATATTTTATTTATTCCTTTATTTGGAACTTTAGTAATTGCTGCACTATTTTGAATTGTTAATATTCCTTTAATTTATGTCAATTATGGATTTTATAAGTTTTTAGACATTATGGGCAGCAATCAATATCTTGCCCCACTACTTGGATTAGTTATAGGACTAATGATGGCTGTGGATTTGGGTGGTCCAATTAATAAAGCTGCATATTTGTTTTCAATAGCTACAATAGAATCAGGTATTGGAACAATTGCAATGGCAGCTTCAATGGCTGGAGGAATGGTTCCACCTTTGGGAATAGCATTATCAACTTCTTTCTTTAGAAAATTATGAACTCAAGAAGAAAGACAAACTGGAGCAACTTTGTACATTATGGGTCTTTCTTTTGTTAGTGAAGGAGCCATTCCTTTTACTGCTAAAAATCCTAAAGTTTTACTTCCAGCAAATATTATTGGTGGTGCAATAACAGGTTTATTAGTTGGTGCATTACAAATTACATTACAAGCTCCTCATGGTGGTGTATTTGTTTTTGCACTTGTAAAAAGTTCATTATTTGATACTATAGATTTACAAATTGGTTTAGGAATTACTTTATATATTGTTACAATTTTAGCAGGTGCAATAGCATCAATGTTGATAATTTATTTTTTAACAAAGTGACAAAATAGAAAAAGAAAAGAACCTAATAATGGTGAAAATAACACTAATAAAAATAAATTTTCTTTTAAAAATATAAAAAAATTAAATAATATCTTTAAAAAAATAAAAATTTATAAATATGATTTACACAATCACTTTTGCCCCATCAATAGATTATGTTATTAATACAAATAGTAAATTTAATATAAATGGTTTAAATAGAGTTACAGATTATGGTTTATTTCCTGGCGGGAAAGGAATTAATGCATCAGTAATTTTAAAAAGAATAGGTTTTGAAAATAAGGCTATTACTTTTTTAGGTGGAGAAACTAAAAATCTTTTTTTAAGTTTGCTGAAAAATGAAAATTTGCAAGTTATTAATATTGATACTGATAATGAAACAAGAATTAATGTTAAAATGTTTTCCCAAAATAATTCATTTGAAATCAATGGGAAAAAACCAATAATAACTGATAATCAGTATTTTCAATTAAGCAGTTTCATTAATCAGTTTAATTCAAATGATATTGTTTTCATTATGGGAATTTGTGATGAAATTATTTTAGAAAAAATCATTAAAAAAATTCATAACAAAAATATAAAGTTCATTTTAGATATTGATTCTAAAAAAATGTTAAATTACATAAAATATCAACCATTTTTAATAAAACCTAATTTACAAGAGTTGCAATCGCTTTTAAATCAGAAAATTAAAAATGAAAAGCAATTAAAATCTGCTTTATATTTTCTTAAAAATTCAGGGTGCAAAAATGTTTTAGTTTCTAACGGAAAACATGGTTCATATCTAATTGATGAAGAAAATAATTTGTATAAAACTGAAATACAAAAAATAAATAATATCATTAGTACTGTTGGCTCTGGAGACACTTTAATTTCATCATTTGCTGTTTTTTACTTACAAACAAAAAATGCTATTGAATCTTTATTTAAAGCAACCTCATTATCAATTGGAACAGTAACAAATAAATGATTAGCTAATAAAAAAGATTTAAATTTATATTTAGATAAAATTAAAGTTTTTAAAATTAATTAAAAATATTAATTAATAAAAAATTCACTTATTCATGAAGTGGATTTTTTATTTTATCTAAAAAAAGAAAATTATACTTATTTTTCCATATTTTCATAAAAAAAGTATACTTATTTTTCCGTATTTTCATAAAAAAAGTATAATTTCTGCATAAATGAGTCATTTTTTAAAATATAATACAAATAATATGGAACTATACAGAGGAAAAATTAAAGATTTAGAAAATTGATCAAATAGCAGCAATAGAAAACCATTGCTTATTTTTGGTTCAAGACAAGTTGGAAAAACGTATTTAGTTGAAGAATTATTTGCTAAAAATTTCTTTAAAAATAAATACATAAAAATAAATTTTATGATAGACCATGATATCAAAAACAGATTAGATGGAATAAAAAATTCAAACATTATACTTAAAGAAATATCATCTTATTTTAATAAACAAATTAATGAAGATTGATTAATTATTTTTGATGAAATTCAAGAAATACCATCATTAAGAACAGCATTAAAAAGTTTTAATGAAGAAAATAAAAAATACAGAATAATTTCTTTAGGAAGTTATTTAGGAAACAAAATGATGCTAGATAAAGAAGGTTTTCCTGTTGGGCAAGTTGATATTATGACAATCAATCCTTTATCATTTAAAGAATTTTTAATCAATTCTAATAGAAATTGATTAATTGAAGAAATAGAAAATAATTTAGATAATTTATTCAATAAAAGCGTTAGCAACATAAATAAGTCTTCTCATAAAATACTATTAGAAGAATTAAAATCTTTTTTAACTATTGGTGGATTACCAGAACCTCTTTCACTATTTTTTGAAAACAAAAATTCAAATGATTGTTTATTAAAAAGAAAAACAATTCAAGAATCTTATTTAATAGATTTAACAAAATATATAGATAGTAATAGTTTAAAAGTAAAAACTATTAATATTTATAATTCAATTGGGAAATTTTTTAACAAACAAAATAACGTTTTTATAATGAGTAATATTGAGAAAAAATGTACTTATAAAAACTATAAAAATGCTTTTGATTGATTACTACTTACAAATTTAATTTACAAAGTAAATTTATTAGAAAAAGCTAAGCCAAAAACAACAATTATTGGAAATACAAATGAAAAGAAATTTAAAATTTATTTTAATGATTTTGGATTCATAGGAGATTTGTTTCCAATTGACTATAAAAACTTTTGAAGTTCAAGTGGAATTGAAGGAAATATCAAAGGATCATTGGGTGAGAATTTTGCATTTTGTGAGTTAGCAAATTTAGGAGTTGATGTTAATAATTCAATTAGTTATTATAGATTTAATGAAAATAATAAATATTATGAAATAGATTTATTAATAGAAGATTTAAACTATAATTTAATTCCTGTTGAAGTAAAAATGAGTCAGAAATTTTCAAAACAAAGTCTTAATTTATATATAAAACTATTTAAACCAAAGTATGCAATTGTTTTTTCATTTAATGAATTTAGTGTATACAAAAAAGATGGTTGTACAATTTATAATCTACCAATTTATTCAATAGGGTTTTTAAAATTTAAAAATAATAGATTAAATATCATTTCAGATTAAAACTTAGTTATTATTAAATCATTCTAATGTTGAAAAAAGAATTTTAATAAAATAAAAATAAAGAATTTTATAAATTATTTTGGAACTGTATATAATTTTGGAGAAACTTAATTTTTTAATTAACTCCAATTTA
>CAMWTH010000034.1 GCA_947177125.1 uncultured Mycoplasma sp.
CATTATTTTCTCTTTTTCATTTTTTATATAAAAGATTAAAACCAAAACTGGTTAAATAAGATTTTAAATCTCTATCTGAAATTTTCATTAAATATTCTAAACACTTAAAATAATCATTTTTAAGATCTATTACTGAATCAATAACTGCTATTTTTCAATTTGAATATTCTATACCTGAGTAGATATCATTAAGTTCAGGAATCATATAATTGAAAACACCACCTATTCCAACATTTTCATTTTTATTTTGATTGGGATTAGGATTTTCTACAATTTTTATGTGTAATACTAAATGTTCTAAAAGGTTGCAGTAAACTAAGCGATTACCATATTGATATTCAAAAGGATTTTTTATTGCATACTCAGTAACAGATAACATAATTGCTTTATCTTCATCAATATGATGAATAAACAAACCTTCTTCCCCTCTTTTAATTGAATTATTTGGATATTTACATGATGGATTTGTGAAAAAATTTTTTTTGATTTCACCATATTTATTTTTTAAATAATCACAACATTCTTCATAATTGAATGCAAGCATTTTTTCAATTTCTGACATATTCTTATTAATTACTCACTCTCAATCAAAGTTCTAGCAATTAATAAATAACCATCATTAAAATTAATTTTTTGTAAAAATTTTATTTTATACAATTTCATAGGAGTTTTAACAACATCAAGTTCATTACTATATTCATCATAAATATTAGTGATATTTACTATTTGTCTTTCAAAATTTGGGTAAACTATTTCAAATTGATTTTTTTTAGAAAAATAATTTCTTGATTTAACAATAAAAGTAAAATCATCAATCTTTTTTTCAAAATTAAAAGCAAAAATTTGACTAATATCTTTTTCTAATTCAAAATATAACATTTTTTCATATTGTGGTAATCCTGAAAATCATGCAGTATCTGCTAGTCTATTTTCAGCTTTTTCCAAATCTGCTTTTAATTTTTTTTTATCTAATGATTGATGGTTTTTGTATAAATCTATAAATTGACGATAACAATTTGCAACTGTAGCAACATAATGAATTGATTTCATTCTACCTTCAACTTTAAATGAAGCTATATTTAAATCTAATAGTTTGTCAAATTCACAAAGTAACTCCATATCTTTAGGAGACATAGTAAAATATTTGTCTGTTTCATTAACTAAGTCTTCATTAATAATTTTGTACTTTCAACGACAAGATTGTGCACATCCACCAACATTTGCATCTCTTAATGAGAAATTATTTGACATCATACATCTTCCAGAATATGAAATACAAACTGCACCATGAATAAAGTACTCTATTTCAATTTCATTGTTTAGATTTTGTAATAACAATTTTAACTCTTGATAACTCACTTCTCTTCCTAAAACAATTCTTGTAGCATTATTTCTTTTTCAAAACATACAAGCTTTTGAATTAGTTACAGATTGTTGGGTTGAAATATGAATTTCAATGTTTTTATTTCATTTTCTAATTGATTTTGCAATAAAGGGGTCTGCAACTATGACACCATCAATTTTTGTGTCCATCATTTTTTTAAAATAATTTTCAAAATTTTTTACATCTGCATTATGACAAATAATGTTTAATGCTACATAAACTTTTTTATTAATGTTATGTGCATAGTCAACAATTTCTTTGATATCTTTAATGTCAAAGTTTGAAGATCTTGCTCTTAAAGAATAAGCTTTTGGTCCTATATAAATTGCATCAGCACCATAATTTAAAGCATATTTTGCCTTTTCAATTGATCCAGCAGGTAATAATAATTCATGATTTGAACGATTCAATAAATTCATAATATTATTCCCCATGTTTTTTTGTGTGTAAGACATCAGTGTGATTTCCAAAAAAACCTGGAGAAATATCTAATTCACACTTCTTTTTTACTTCTTGGTAAATAATTTCTAACTGCTTGTCATTTAAATCATTTTTTAGAGCAAATTTATATGCTTCTAAAATAAAATCTAATGTTAAATCATCATCATGAACAAAAAGCGAATCAACTATTAGTGCATCAATATTCATATTTTTAATTTCATTAATCTGTTTTAAACAACAAATGTAATATCCAGTTAACATGTGGGTACCCATTTCATCTTCAAAAATAATATTGGGAACAATTCTTTCATCTTCTTTAATCAATAAATAGTTAGTGCTATTAAATTTTGCTTTATTAGCTTTTGCATAATCTAAAAATGTCGAAATCATTTTTCAACGAGAATGCATTACAAAACCAAGTCCAAAACCCTTTACAGAAACATACATCTGGTTTTTGTTTTCACAAATTCTTTTTATTTCACTTAAAGTCAATTCAGAAGCTAAATTAACTTTATTAATATTATTTTCCAAATAAAAATCAAATTGACCATAACTTGTTACCAATGTTTCTGGATTATAATGCAAAGGTAAATTTAATTTTTTTTCATAAATAATTTGAGGAATAGCAAAATCAGAAAACATAATTAAATCAACTTTAAGTTCAGATAATTTTTCTAATATATTTTCTAATTTTTCTATTTCTGTTTCACTATATAAATTATTTAAAAAGACACATAATTTACTGTATTTTAAATTTTTTTTAAGTCTAGCTATTGTATCTAAATTAAAAAAATTATTTATTCTGCAAGAAAAACCTTTTAATCCAATTACAATAAAATCCACTTTTCTTTTATCAAGTCGATATGCTAATTTTTCATTACAACAAGAAACATATAAATCTATTTTTTTTGACATATTGCTAATCCATCACCAATTTCTAATATTCAAACTTTAAAATCAGATAAATTTTTTAAATATTTTTTAAACTCTTCACTTTTTATTAAAATCTTTTCAATTGATTTAATTGTTTTAGTTCCCACACTAGGACTTAAATATTTTTCTTTTAAACGTTTCAAATCGATATTATCAATTATTATAAAACCATTATCATCCAAAAAATTTATAGATTTTTCAAATAATTCAATTTGTTTTGTTTTAGAAGCATCTATAAAAATTAGTGGATATTTATAGTAATTATCAAATTCATCTAAAAAATTCTTTCAAATAAAATTGATCTTTTGAGAAAGTTTGCTGGAGTTGCAAATTGTATAAAAATCAAATTCTTTCTCATAACTATCAATTCCTAAAATAGAACTATTTAAAGCAAAATAATTAGCACTATACCCAATACCACTACCTATTTCAAGCATTAAAGTAATTTGATTATCATTAATAAAATTACAAATAAAATCTGCTGTTTGTTTATCAATTGGGTGTTGTGGTTTATATTCTAGTGATTTTTCATAATATTCTTTAAGTGTATCCATGTTTATTACCTTGATTTTGTTTTACTATTTAAATAATTTTCAAGAATGATAGACGCAGCAATCATATCTTTGTTTTTATCTAACTTACTTGTTTTAACTTTAAATTTTTTTAAAGAGTTATAAGAATTTTTGGTTGAAAAAGATTCATCAAAAAATAAAGTACTAACTTTTTTTTCTAATTTATCATCTAAATTTTTTTTAAAATCTTTGATTAGTTGGTGTCGTTGTGAAACATAGCCATTATTTGTTTTTGGAAAGCCAATAATAACTTCTATGATTTTTTCTTCTTCAATTATTTCAATAATTTTTTTAAAAATTAAATTATTATTGCTAAGTTCACAATAGGGTAAGGCAAATTTTTGATTTTCATCAGAAATTGCAATACCCATAATTTTAGTACCAAAATCAATCGCTAAAACTTTACCCATTGATTGCATTTTCAATATTTTTTAAAATTTTCAATAATTCTTCTTGGTTATTTTTTAAAATTGTTCCTTGAATTAAATGATTTCTTCCTCCACCTTTACCACCCAACTTTTCATTTAATTGTTTAGCAAAAACATTTAAATTTATTTTTTTATCATTAGTGAATTTTTCATTGGCACATAAAACATATTGAATAGAATTGTCAACTTCATTAGTAACTAAAAAGATTGTATTTTTATTTTCATTAATTGCTAAAACCAATGAATTAAATAATAATTTTCTATCAATGCCTTTTAACGAAAACAATTTTACTGGTTCATTAACATCAATAAATTGTTTTTTAATTTCATTAGATTCTTTACCAAGATTTTCTTTTTCTTTTTTACTTTTTAAAACATTGATTCTGTTTTTGAAAATATCATTGATTTCTTTTAATTCCAGATAGTGAATAGCATTAATATCTACTTTTTTAAATTTTTCAATTTCATCATCTTTAAGTTTTAATGAATCATATTCTTTTAAATAGTTTTTAAAATCATCTGCTGCCTTTTTTAAAGTAGAGTTTTTAAATTTTTCAACTAAATAATTTGATGAAATTGCTTCAATTCTTCAAGAACCAGATCCTTTTGATGAAAGTGAAGTAACCATAAAATTTTCTATATCTGCAGTATTATAAACATGAGTTCCACCACAAATTTCAATTGATTCAGGACATAAAACTAAAACCCTAAGTTTATCACCTATTTTTTTATACACTTCTTCAAAATAACCAATTGCACCCATGTCTTTAGCTTCTTGTAAACTTTTCATTAAAACTTGCGTTTTAGTTCCTGCTTTTATCATTCTTTTTACTTCATTTTCAACAGCAACTATTTCATCAAAAGTAAGCTTTCTATTAAAGCTAAAATCTAAAGTTATTTTTTCAATCGATTTAAAAGCACCTTCTTGTTTAATTGTTTGAGAAATCACTCTTTTTAATGCCGCATGCATTAAATGTTCAGATGAATGTTGTTTTCTAATTATTTTTCTATCAAAAGAATTAATTTGTCCATTAACTTTTTGACCAACTTTAAAAGTAGCATTAATCACTTTGTGAAGGTGATATCCTTGAGGACTTTTTATTACATCAACTACTTCAAAGTTATTAATTTCTCCTGTATCATGTTCTTGGCCGCCTGTAGTTGCAAAAAAACATGTTTTATCTAAAATGATTCAACAATCTTTATTAATAACTTCATTTAAACGTTTTCAATCTAAACTAAAGATTTTTAAAACTTCTGAATTTTTAACACTTTCTATTTCATAGTCAAAACTTGAATTTAATTTAGGTAAATTTAATAATTCACTATTTTGATCTTCCATTCCTTTTTGTTCATTGTTAGAATTTGCAATAATTCTATGTTCTTCAAACAATTCATCAAATTTTTTAAAATCAATTTTTAATTTATTAATATCTATTTTATTTTTAGTTGGATTAATTGAACTTAAAATATCTTCTACTAGTTTAAAATTTTTATTATTTTCTAATAGCTCTTTTAAAGTTTGGACAATTTCAACTGGAAATCCATATGTTGTTACTAAATTAAAAAAATCCTTAGCATCTAAATTTTTATGAGAAAGCAAATCATTCAAAATTTTAAAAGAGTTTTTTATTGCATCACCATATAACTTATATTCAAATTCAATTGATTCCATTACCTTTTTAAAATTTTCTTTTAAATAAGGATAATAACTTTCATTATGTTCAATAATTGATTTAACAATTTCTGGAACATCTTTAAAAGACACTTGTAAAAAATCTAAATACAAAAAACTTCTTCTTAATAGTTTTCTTAAAATATAACCTCTATCTTTATTAGAAGGCAAAGCTCCATCACTAATTGCAAAAATAACAGCTTTTAAATGGTCAATAATAACTGAAAAACACTTATTGATAAAAACCTTTTGGAAATCTTTTTCTTTTGCAAAATAAAGTTCATTATCATATTTTTTACTACTGTATTTTTCAATAACTTGTCTAGTGACAACAAAAGCATCAGTATCATAATTTGTTGGTACATCTTGTAAAATACAAGCAAATCTTTCTAGACCAGCTCCTGTATCAATATTCTGACGAGCTAATTTTGTATAGTTACCTTTACCATCATTATTAAACTCACTAAAAACTATATTTCATATTTCTATATATCTATCATTTTCAATGTCATCAAAAAATAATTTTTCACCAATCTTATTAAAATCATATTTTTCACCACGATCATAATAAATTTCAGTACAAGGACCACAAGGACCAGAGCCTATTTCTCAAAAATTTCTTGACTTATCACATTTTAAAATATGAGATTTAATAGCGCCATTTTTAACTCATAAATCAAAAGACTCTTGATCATTTTCATAGACTGTAATATAAATTTTTTTAGGATCTAAATTAAAAACTTTAAAAACTAATTCAGCGCCAAATTCAATTGCTTCTTTTCTAAAATAGTCTCCAACAGAAAAATTTCCAAGCATTTCAAAAAAAGTGTGGTGTCTTGAAGTTAAACCAACATTTTCTATGTCATTTGTTCTTAAACATTTTTGACTATTAGTTAATCTTTTAGAAGGTGGGTCTTCTTTTCCAGAAAAATAGTTTTTCAAAGTTGCAACTCCAGAATTTATTCAAAGCAAAGAGTCATCATTTTTAGGTATTAAGGATTTTGATTCAATTTCTAGATGATTTTTACTTTTGAAAAAATCCAATCATATTTTTCTAATTTCATTAGTTGTATATTTTTTCATATTCAAGCATTTCCAATGTATTTTTGTTTAATCTAATTTTAAAATATTATTAAATAAACTATTTTAATTTTTTATAAAAAAAGAGCAGTTTTTCAACTACTCTTTTTTAATATAAGTAAAAACTATTACTAATTTTTATTATCAACACAATCTATACCTGGTAAAACATCACCTGAAAAGAACTCTAGTGAAGCTCCTCCACCAGTTGAAATGTGTGAAAATAAGTTTGCCACACCAAAATTAACTGCAGCAGCAGCTGAATCTCCACCACCAATAACTGAATAACAATTATTTATTTTTGTGATTTCAGCAATATAAGTACAAATTTCTAAAGTACCTTTACTAAAAGCTTTATTTTCAAATACACCTAACGGACCATTTCAAATAATTGTTTTAGCAGTTTTTAAAATTTCTTTAAATTTCTTTATTGATTTTTCACCTATATCAACACCTTCAAGTTCTGGATTAAAATTACCAACATCATAAGTTACACCACTAGCATCATCAATTGTTTTTGCCATAACAGCATCAACTGGCAATACTATTTTATCTTTAAATTCAACTAATAGTTGTTTAGTTAACTCTAATTGGTCAGCTTCAAACAATGATATTCCTATTTCATAACCTTGTGCTTTTAAGAAAGTATAAGCCATTCCACCACCAATTAAAATCTTATCTGCTAATTTTCCAATGTTTTTTATTGAAGGGATTTTGTCAGACACTTTTGCCCCTCCAAAAATTGCAATAACAGGTTTTTGTGGATTATTAATAGCTTTTGATAATTTAACAAGCTCATCATTAACCAAAAATCCTAGTGCTGATTCACCAATATTTTGACTAATTCCAACATTTGATGCATGAGATCGATGAGATGTCCCAAATGCATCATTAACAAAAATATCACCTAAAGATGCTCAAAATTTTCCTAACTGTGGATCATTTTTTGATTCTAATTTAACAACTTCACCTTTTTCGTTAACATCATTATATCTTGTGTTTTCAAGAAGCATAATTGAACCATTTTCCATAGCATTAATTTTTTCAAAAAGTGATGAATCAACATTGTTTTTTTCAAAAATGATTTTTACATTAGGTAATTTCTTTTTCAGTGCATCAAAAACAGGAATTAAACTTTTTTTACCTGACTTAACATCATCAATTGATTTAATTCTAGAAAAATGTGACAGTAAGATTACTCTAGCTTTTTTATCAACTAAATACTTAATTGTTTTTAAAGCAGCATCAATTCTAGTGTAATCAGTTATTTCTCCAGTCTTTTTATCTAAAGGAACATTAAAATCACATCTTAATAAAACTTTTTTTCCTTCTAAATTATGCAAATCAGTTATTACTTTTTTGTTATATTCCATAATTTAACTCTTTATTTTTATTATCTAAGATTTCCTAAATATTGTAGCACTCTTACAAATTGTGAAACATAAGAATACTCATTGTCATATCATGTAAATAATTTAAAAGTTTTTCTACCATCTGTAGATAATTCCATTGATAAACCTGGATCAAAAATTGAACCATGAGTGTTACCTATGATATCAGATGAAACAATTGGATCTTCACAATATTGCAAAGTATCTTTTAAATTAGTTTCAGAAGCTTTTTTCATTGCTTTGTGAATTTCTTCAATAGTTGTATCTTTTTCTAATTCAACAGTTATATCAACTAAAGAACCAGTAATAGTTGGAACTCTAACTGCTACACCATGCATTTTTTTGTTTAATTCTGGTAACACTAAACCAATTGCTTTAGCAGCTCCTGTAGATGTAGGAACCATAGAAACTGCTGCTGCTCTTGCTCTTCTTAAATCAGAATGAGGTGCATCTTGTAATCTTTGATCAGCTGTATATGCATGGATAGTATTCATAAATCCTCATTTAACACCAAATTCTTTACTTAACACATGAGCAATTGGTGCAAGTGCATTTGTTGTACATGAAGCTGCAGAAACAATTTTATCTGTTGCTTTCAAAGTACTATGATTAACATTGTACACTACAGTTGGAATATTACCTTTTGCAGGTGCAGAAATCAAAACTTTTTTAGCTCCTGCTCTCAAATGCTTAGAAGCACCATCTTCATCAACAAATCTACCAGTTGATTCAATAACAACATCAACATTTAAATTTGCTCATGGTAAAGCAGCTGGATCTTTTTCAGCTAAAATTGGAATTCTTTTTTCATCAATAACTAAAAAATTACCATCAGCAAAAACCTTACCTTTAAATTGTCTGTGAGCTGTATCATATTTAAACAAATGAGCTAAAGTTTTTGCATCTGTTAAATCATTTATTGCAACAATTTCAGCACCTTTACAAACATCCAAAATTCTTCTTAGGGCTAATCTACCAATACGCCCAAAACCATTAATTGCTATTTTCATATTTTAATAATCCTCCAATTAAATTAAAACACTGATAACTATTATATTATTATTTTCTAATGTTTTCAAAATTTCAAAATTTGAAAAAAAATAAATTAAAAAAGCATAATTATTTTTTAGTTAAAATCATAACTAATATTAATACTTTCTTTTAAATTAAAACCTTAATTTATATATAATAAGTTAAGAAAATAAAATAATACCTAGGAGTTTTTTATGAAATCAATAACTGTTAAAATTATTGATCCAATTGGAATTCATGCAAGACCAGCATCTATGATTTCCAATACAGCAAGCAAATTTCAATCAACTGTAACTTTTGTAAATGGAGAAAAAAAAGGAAATGCAAAATCTGTTATAAATTTAATGGCTCTTTCTGCAAAGCAAGGTTCATCTATAGAAATAATTACTGAAGGTTCTGATGAACAAGAAGCTATAGACGCAATTAAAAAAGTTATGGAAACAGAAAAATTAATCTAAAAAATAGTTAAAAAATAACCAAAAACATGGTTATTTTTTAATTCTGTATAATTTAATTTTATAAAGGAAATAAAAATGACGTTTACGCAAACAGTAAAAGAAGAATTGTGCAAAAATTTATATGATAAAGACCAAAAAAAATCAATTCTTTCTGCTTTTTTAAAAAATAGTCATTTATTTTCAATAAGTAATCAAAGCATTGAAATAGATTTAAAAAATAAAAGTTGTTTAATTGTTAAATTTATTATTTCAATTCTAAATGATCTTTATAGAAATAACAAAAACATAAAATTTGAAAAAATTGAATTAAAAAATAATTCAAAATATTGTCATATTTCTTTCACTGAGGGCATTAATTTTATAAAAAATGATCTTTTTTTAGATTCTGATCCTTGAAACTGATTGACATCTAAAAAAGTAAGAAGTAATTTTATAACAGGTTTATTTTTGCATAGTGGAAGCATTAATAACCCAAATAGTAGTAACTATCATTTTGAAATGAAAATAAACAATATATCTGTTTTAAAAATAGTAAAAAAAGTATTTAAAAAATTGAATATTCCTTTTTCTGTTATAACCAGAAAAAAATCAAATATTTTATATGTTAAAAAATCAGAATCTATTTCTGATATTTTAAAACTTTTAGGTGCAAATGAAAGTATGTTTGAATTTGAAGAAAAACGAATCTCAAGAGACTATACAAACCAAATGAGTAGATTAAATAATTTAGACATGTCTAATCTTAAAAAATCTATTATTGCAAGTAGAAGTCAAATTCATAATATTGAATACATTAAATCAAATAACTTCTATAATAAATTATCTGAGAAAGAAAAAATATACTGTGAACTAAAATTAAAATTTCCAGATTCTTCTTTAAATGATTTAGTTTCACTTTTTAAAGAAAAATATAACATCACCATTAGTAAAAGTGGAATTAATCATATTGTTAGAAAAATAAAAAGTCTTTCTGAATAAAATTATAATTCAAAAAATAATTTATAATATTTCTCTAAAATTTTTAGAACACTATTCCGATATTTTATTAAATCTTTACTTTCTTTTACAGAAAAAGATCACTGAACACCAAAGCAAGTAGCTGCAAACAAAATTTCTTTAAAAATGTCAAAATCAAGGTTTTTAAAGTATTTTTTAAAAATAATTTCCACTTCATTTAAAGGGTAATCTAACTCTCTAACAATATTAGCAAAGTCTCAATATTTATTGTTTAAAGTACATCATTCAAAATCAATAATATTGATTTTATTTTTGTTAATTAATATATTTGATGGTCTTATATCATTATGACTAACAACTAAATCAAGATTTTTATATTTTTCAATTATTTGTTTATATTTATTTAAATACTTTTTATCTATTTTTGTGATTGTAAAAAATTGATAAAAATTTCTAACTTTAATTTTTAAAACTTTATGGAATTTTATTTTTTGAATTTTTTTAATTTCTTTAACTATTCCAATAAAAATTTTTTTTATTAAACATTCTTCAAAAGTAAGATCACGTCCTTTTTCTCATTTTTTAATTGCATCACCAGAAAAAAAATCATAATATAAATATTTTTTTATTTTTTTTGATGCACAAAGATAACTATATTCATTAGTTCTATCAATTTTATGACTACCAATTCTAACAAAAAATTCTTTTCCATTTAATGTTTTTATATAGTAGCAAAAATTTGTAAATCCACCACTTAATTTTTTAAACTCTTTTATATCTTGTAATTTATAATTATTTAATTTTTCTACAAATAATTTCTTTGCTTTTTTTTCATGATTCATATATAAAATTCTTTTTACTTAGTTATTTTAAAAAAAAAAAAAAAAAAAAAAAAAACCCCAAGCAAATCTTTTTTTTTAAAGAAAATTAAAAAAAAAAAAGTTTTTTAATTTTAAAAATTTATAAAAAAAAATAAAAATAAAAATTA
>CAMWTH010000035.1 GCA_947177125.1 uncultured Mycoplasma sp.
AGTGCCCACATAAATTTTTATATTATGTGTTGCACTTCATATTTCAATCGAGCAAGCACCAATTAAAATGGTGCTTTTATTTATTAAGGACAGATAGCAACAATTATGAAATGATGAATGATTTTAATCTAAATCAAATTTTTTCTAAAACCATTGTAGTATATGGAGAACCCAATAATCTTTCTTCTTCATATCTAACACCTAGTTTTGTAGCTAATTCTTCTAAACTTATATCATCATCAAAACCAATAATTTGTTTTGCAAGTTTTAATGCATCTATTTCTGAAATTTGAAGGTTATAACCGTATTCTTTATAAATTTTTTCTAAAAGTGGAAAAGCGAAATTGTCTCCATTATAAGTAAATAAAATAGCATCTTGGAAAATATATGTCATATTTTCTAAAGCTGACATTTTATCAATCCCTTCGCTTTCAATTTTTTTATTAGTTATACGATATTTTCTTATAATATTTCCTGGGATTTTTTTATCTGTAGCAATAAAAAAGTTGTGCTTTGAAACCATCTCATTATTGATGTATGTTCTAGCAGCAAAATACAAAATTTCAGAATCTAAACCTTCTTCAGTTGTTTTTATATCGAAAATTACTATCTTTCGATCCTTAAATAAATCTTTTAACATTTCCACCTCCGGAAAAAGAAAATATACTACTTTTACATTTTACAATATAATTTATAAAATTTTGTTAAAACTTGATATTATACTCTTATTTTTTAAAAAATATAATTAAAATATCAATATCTTAATAAAAAAATGTTTAATAATTTTAAGCTTAATTATTGATTAAACTAGGTGAATTATATGAAAAAAATTTTAATTATTTCTGATACTCATGGTGATAAAACTTTTTTTAAAGAAATAATAAAAAAAGAAAATCCAGATATTAAAATTCATGCAGGAGACTTTTGTGTTGATGAAAATATCATTAAAAACAATTTTGATTATTATGTTGCAGGAAATAATGATTTTTATGGACCAAGAATAGTAGATTTTGAAATAGAAGGTTTTAAATGTCGGTTAATGCATGGAGACCAATTTGGCTATTCTGTTCCAGGTTATGAAAAACGAGAAGAATATTTAGTTGAATATGCTACAAAAAATAAAATAAATATTTTGTTTAGTGGACACACTCATATAGAATCAGTTTATTTAAAAAACAAAATTTTAATTATTAATCCAGGATCTTTAATGTACCCAAGAAATTTTAATCAAATGAAATCTTATGCTGTTTTGCATATTGAAAATAATAAATTCAAATCTACAAATTTTGAAGACATTATTAAATATGTAGATTAATATTTATTATTTTCTTTCTCATTTCATAACTATAGCATTACTATTATCAGAATAATAATTATTTCTTTTGTGAATTATTTTGAAATCATTTTTTAAATAAAATTCTTTTTTATTGTCTTTATCAGAAACTTCTATATGGATGAATTGATAATTATTTTTTAAATAATCTATGATTTTGCTGCCTATTTTTTGTTTTTGGTATTTTTTCATAACCCCAATTTTATAAATTTCAGCTTCTAAATTATTTTCAAAAAATAAACAATATCCTTTGATAATGTTTTGTTCTTCAAAAAACAAACAATAAAAATTAATTGGAAAAAAAAGATTTTTTAAATCACTTATGTTAAAAAAATTATCTGGAAAAATTTCTAATTCCAATTTTGCAATAATTTCTATGTCCAATTTTGTAATTTGTTTTTTATTTTTGATGGTAATCATAAACAGGTTTTTTGATATATAAGGGTTTAATAAAATCACTAGGAATAAATCTTTTAGAATTGAATTCTCATTTTTCAAAAATATTTTTTTTGCTTTCCAAATTATAAAAGTATTTATTGTATTGATTTGATAGTTTTTCGACCTCAGTTTTTTTAATTAAGAAAGGTTTTTTAAAATTATTTGAAGCAACATAAAATAATTCTGTTTTTGCATCAATAAAAGAAATTTCATCATTTTTTGTAATACACCATTGCAATGAGTTTAAGTAAAAAAGATTAGTTTTTGGAAAAACTTTTTTAAATGTATTTGCAAAAATTACAACAGTTTTTTGTGATGTGAAAGAACCTGGCCCATTTATAATGTAAATATTTTCAATATCTTCTTTTTTTAAATTATTTTTTTTAATAATATGTGAAACTGAAGGGTTAAAAATTTTTGTCAAATTTTTGTTTTGAATTTCAAAACTTAAATCAAAAATTTTATTATTTTTTATGATTGCAATTTCTAAATAATCTAAACAACCATCAATTAGCAAATCAAATTTTTTACTATTTTCCATATTTATCTATATACTCTTTAAATTCTTTTGGTAAATCTAATTTTATTTTTATTTCTTTCTTTAAAAAGGGATGATTGAAACTTAGTTCACTAGCCATTAAATATTGTCCAAAATTTGTTGTTTTATTAATATGTTTTACACCATAAACAGGATCATTAATAACATTATTTTTTATAAATTCTGCATGCACTCTAATTTGATGAGTTCTGCCAGTTAATAATTCAACTTCTGCTAAAGTGAAATTATTGTATTTTTTAATTTCTTTAAAAATAGTTATTGCTTCTTTTGCATCCAAATCTTTACTAACCTCTCTTTTGTTTGTGTTATCTATTCTTTTTATTGGTGCTTGAACTTCTACAGTTTTAGTTTTTAAGTGACCATGTAAAAGTGCTAGATATTTTTTAATTATTTTTTTAGAAATAAATAAATTAACAAATTCATTATATGATTTTTCATTTTTAGCAACAATAATTAAACCAGTAGTATCTTTATCTAAACGGTGGATAATGCCCATTCTTAATTTTTCACCAAAAGTTTTGATATTTTTAATTTCAAATAAATACTTAATGATATTAGCTAATGTTTTATCTGTTTCATAATTAGTTGGATGAACTATGATATTATTTGGCTTGTCAATAACAAAAATATAATCATCTTCATAAACTATTTTTAAATTTTTTTTCCAAGCTTTTAATTCATTATTTTTTTTTGAAAATTCTTCATTATTTTTTATGTCATTTTGATTAAAATCTATTAAATCATTTTCAGATACTGAATAGTTTGGTCTAGTTACTATTTTTTGATTTACAGTAATTAAACCATTTTCTATTTTTTGTTTTGCAGCTGTTCTAGAAATTTTATACTTTGCTGACAAAAAAACATCTAATCTTTGTGAAGTTTTCATAGTTTATTAATATTTTAAATAAGATTAGTTTATTTTTTTGTTTTTGTTATTTTTATTGTCTTATATGGTTTGTTGTTTCTTGTTTCATCATGAACATGTTCTTTAACAAGTTTATTTTTTTCTTTAGCAGATTCTTTTTTATATTCTTTAACTCATGCAATAATGATGTGTAAGCAAATTAGGCCAACAGATATAGTAATAAAAACATCTGGAAAATTAAAAATAGCAGAATCTTTTATAAAAGAAAATTGAAAATAATCAACTACTGCATCATTTTCTGTTGGTATTATTTTATTTATATAAACATCAGTAAGTGATCTATCAATGATATTTGACATTCCTGCAAAAAATAACATTGATATTCCAACATCTAAAAAGTAGTGTGAAGAAAAAATAAAAGCAATAAATCCAATTATAACTGGTAAGGATTGAACAAAATAAACAACACCTGGACTTGTTTGACTCAAACTCCCAAAAGATATTCCTGTATTTTCGATGATTTTTATATCTAAAAAATTAGGAATAAGAATCCAGTTAGTTTGTGTTGCATTTAGCATAGCATCTCTTGTTAAAAAACTTATTAAGAAAATTAAAAAACCTACTAATAAAAAAATAGATATTTTTATTAGTAAATGTTTTTTGTTTAAATAAATTTTTTCTAAATGAGATTTGATTTCTTCTTTATATTTTAAAAAGTATTCTTTTATATCTCTTGTTGATAAATTAGACATTTTGCTATTTTTTAAAGTTCCAGTTTTTTTCTAAAAAAATTATAACATAATTGGTTAATCATGTTGGAGTAGAACACCCTGATGTTATTGCTACATGATTTTTATTTTTGAATCAATCATTTTTAATCATTTTTATATCTCAAATTAAATAAGATTCTATATTTTTGTTTTTTCCTATTTCAACTAATTTATTTGCATTATTTGATTTAATATCACCAACAACTAATAATAAATCAACATCATTTTCCATATTTATTATTGCATCCTGTCTATCTTTTGCAGCATTACAAATATCATTTTTAAATTCAATATTGTTTTTAAATTTTATTTTTAGGAATTTTATTATTTTTTCAAATTCATAAATTGAAATAGTTGTTTGATTTGTAACAAAAATAGGCTTGTTACTTTTAATTTTTATTTCATCTAAATTTTGATTTTTAACGTCAATGAAAATAATTGATTCATCTATTGCTAATGTTGCAATAGTTTCAGGGTGATTAAAAACTCCAATATAAATAATTTGATAATTGTTAGCTATTTTTTCTTTTATTAAATTTTGAGTTTTTGTTACATATATACAAGTTGTGTCAACTACATGTAAACCTTTAAGTTTTGCATAATTAATGATTTCTTCACTAGTTCCATGAGCACTAAAAAAAACTATTGGAGGGTTTTTATAATCAACAATTTTTATTTCATCAATAATAGATTTTCTTGATTTATTAAAATCCTCTTTAACTTCAATACCTAAAGTTTTTAATTCTTCAATTATATTTTTATTATGAACCAATCAACCTACTAAATATTTTTCTCTCTTAGGATAGAGTTTTGCTATTTTTTTACATTCTGCATAAGCGTCGACAACACCTTTGCAAAATCCTCTAGGTGTTATTTTTGTTAATTTCATATTTTTTAACTTAAATTTTCTCTCAAAGTAAATATTTTTGTTGTTTTTTCCGTTTTGTTATTAATCAATTTGTTGATAGATTCTATATATTCATTAAACATGTAAATTTTATGATTTTGAAATTTTAACATTTCTGAAACCAAGTTATTTTCTATTAAAAAATTTGTTATTTCTTTTTCTTTTTGTTCAGAATTATTAAGTCTTTTTAAATTATCAAAATTTTCAAAAATAATTGATTTTAAGATTAGAGTATTAATTTTTTTGCCTTTTGTAAAATCAGATCTGTCCAATTTATCTTTAATTTTTGAAAGATCTGAAATAAATGCTCTTGATACAACAGATGCTTGCTTTAAAATGTCAAAAGTGAATCTAGCAAAATCTTTAATTTTTTTTGAATCTTTAATTGTTTCAATTAATAAATCTTTATATTTTTTATAGAAATTTTGGAGTGGATAACTAAAACACATTGAAGGTGCAAAAAGAAATTTATTTTTAATTAAATATAAATTTATTAAAGTGCTTCTAGCAGAATTTTTGAAAGGGAAAGATTCTAGCAATTTTTCAATTAAAAGTAAAAAGACAGGGAAAAAGTACAAGGGATTATTTGAAAATTTACCATTTAAAAGTAAAACCAATGCATTAATATTTTCTTTTGACAAATTAGTTGGTTTTATTTGCTCTACTTTAAATGTTTTTCTATATATTTCGATGATAGATAAAATGTCATCAAAATCAATGTTTTCTTTTTCTTTATTGTTTCTTAACTTTGAAATTAAAAAAATAGCTTTAAAACTTGAAATAACTGCTTTTTTTGCAAGGGTATTTTCAGATAAATTAAAGCAATAATTTTTAATCACATCATTTAGTTTTAAGTTTAGCTTGTCCATTTTTGATGAAGCAACAATTTCTATGATTTGTGAAAGTTGTCATGGAACATTGTGAGCTTTTAAAGATGAAAAATTAATTCTAACATCAGCTAAATATTTGAATAGTTCACCACATTCTTTATATAAATCGTTCGCTGCAATTAAAATATCAGATATTTCTTTGATTTTTATCATTTTATTCCCTTAAAAACTTTTGATGTCTTTATTTAATATTATTTTGATTTTATTTTTTACTAAGTAATTTTATTATTGATTTATTTACAAAATATTTGTGAAAACCACTTTTTAAAAGTAAAAATTCAAGAAATTTTTATATACAATATTTAAATTCTACAATTTTTTAATTTAAAAAATTAAATATTTAAAATATGCTATAATATTTAAGTGTTTTAAAATGGATACATAGCTCAGCGGTAGAGCAACCGGCTGTTAACCGGTTGGTCGTAGGTTCGATCCCTACTGTATCCGCCACGGCCTGTTGGTGAAGTGACTTAACACACACGCCTTTCACGCGTGCATTCACGGGTTTGAATCCCGTACAGGTCACCATTAAATTTTATTTAGAGGGTTAACCCTCATCCAAGGAGTGTTAGCTCAGCTGGGAGAGCATATGCCTTACAAGCATAGGGTCGGGGGTTCGATCCCCTCACACTCCACCATGCCGACTTAGCTCAATAGGCAGAGCAACTGACTTGTAATCAGTAGGTTGTAGGTTCGATTCCTATAGTCGGCACCATTTAAATTATTTTCTATTTTGCTTTGTTAGCTCAGTTGGTAGAGCAAGTGACTCTTAATCACTGGGTCGGGGGTTCGAGCCCCTCACAAAGCACCAATATGCACTTATGGCGGAATGGCAGACGCGTCAGACTTAGGATCTGATTCTAACGAGTGTGGGTTCAAGTCCCTCTAAGTGCACCATTAAAAAATAATATAATCAAATCCTGTTTGTAAAAAACAGGATTTTTTCTTTTTTATTTTAATTAATTTGATAAAAAAACGCTTTGTTTGGTGAAAACTTTAAAGTATTATAAACTGATTGTTTATAATTAGTTTATTAGTATTTTAAAATTATGAAAAAAATTTTTAATTATAATGAATCATTAAATGTTTTTGATTTATGAAGAAAAACTCAAATTAAGGTAGAGTTTATTCACAAACAAATACTTAGTGAAAAAAAGTCTGATGCATCTGAATTATTAGATAAATATAAATTAATTTTTTCAAAAGTTAATAAAGACAATTCAAATAAATGAACTTTTGAAAGAAATATTTTTGTTGCTTTAATAAAATATCTAATGGATTCAAATAATTTTTTTGACAAAAGACTTACTGAAAATCAAATTGATGAATTGCTACTACTTGCATACATTTATGAATGAATTGTTTTAGATAAACCAAAAGATATTTCTTTGCTTGGTAATAGATCTGAAGTTTTAAAAAAATTTAAAAAAGTTTCTACTGAGTCAAAAAGCTGATTTAGAACTATTTTTGATGATATTGATATTTATAGTCTAGAAGATTGACCCAAAATTATTCAAAGAATTGATGCAGCTGCAGATTTTTGTTTTAGTGAAATACTATCTTTCATAATTAAAGACAATGTGATTTATCAAAAAATTTTAGATGAGTCATATAAAGAAAAAGATTTTGATAACAAAGATGAATGTTTAAAAAACTGAAATAAATCTTTTTTAATAAAAGATAATAACTTAAATTATGTTTACAGCATTCAAGATAGTGATATGAATTTAATTTATGTAAGTGTTGAAACAGACAATGATAAAGTAGCTTTTGTTAAATTCAAATTATTTAAAACTTATTCTAAAGAAGAAAATAATTTAGTTCCTACAGGAATTTCAAAAGAAATATCAAGAATAGATTTTATTAATAAAAACTATATGAATTACTTTCCAGAAATTGTTTCAAATTCTTTAAAAATAGCAAACCGTGCAATTAAAAATATTTTTTTATTAGATTTACAACTTAGAAATGATGAGCAATACAATTTGGAAAAATTTAAAAGTAAAAAAGTTGTTAATATAATCAAAAAACAACCTAAAAGTGAATCATCAGTTCCTGGAATGACTGGAGAAAAAAGAACAAATATTTTAAATAAATCATTAGGTTCTTAGTAAATTAAAAAGAAGATGGATTAAATCATCTTCTTTTTAATTTACTAAGCATTATGCTAAAAAAATGTTTTTAAAATTTTTTTACAAATTTTGTATTGTGGATATATTTTGTTTAATAAATTTCAAAATTCTTTTGAGTGATTTGGATAAACTAAATGGCATAATTCATGAAATATTACATACAAAATAATTTCTGGTTCAAAAACAACTAATTTATAGCAAAAATAAATAGATTTACTATTAAATTTTGTGTATCCTCATGCTCTTTTTGTATCTCTTACACCTCATTTATTAACTTTTAAATTTAGTTGATTAGCTTTTTGCATTGCCATTGGAATTACAATTTCTTTTGTTTTTTTAGACAACAATCTTTTTAAGACTAACTCTTTATCATTAATATCTTTTAAGTTTAAAGTTATACTATTTTCTAAAACTTTATAAGTTGATTTTGACTGGTTTACATTTATTATTAATGGATAGTGTTTTCCTAAAATTTTAATAAAATCATTGTTTGGATTGTAATATTTGTTATTGCTTTTTAAAATTATTTTTTTTAATAAGTTTGGATAAACTTTTATTAAAAATTCTTCAACACTTTGTTTGTCAGCAAAAATTGGAGTTTTTACAATAATTTCTTGTTTATCATTAATAGATGCTGTAATGGATTTTGTTTTATTAGGTGATAAAAATCATCAATATGAAATGAATTTATCATTAATAACAATATGGCATTTTATTTTTTTTATCATAATTTTAGTTGTTATTTAAGAATATATTTTATTACTTTTTACTAGACTCAATTTCGATAATAATATCTCTAATATAAGCAGCTCTTTCGTATTCTTGGTTTTTTGCTGCTTCTAGCATTTCTTCTCTCAGTTTTTTAATTGCTTTATCAATTTTTTCTTTTGCTTTTTTTCCTTTAGCAATTAAGTCATCAAAATCTATATTTGCATCATTTTTGCTCAAATCTAAAGCAATTGGTTTGATAATTGTTTTTGGAGTAATATTATGTTTTTGATTAAATTCTATTTGTAATTTTCTTCTTCTTTCTGTTTCTTTAATGGCTACATCCATTGCTTCAGTGATAGTATCAGCATACATTATTACTTTACCATTTACATTTCTTGATGCTCTACCAATGATTTGGATTAAAGATTTATCACTTCTAAAAAATCCTGGTTTATCTGCATCCAAAATCAAAACTTTTGAAACTTCTGGAACATCTAATCCTTCTCTTAATAGGTTAATACCAATAACAACATCATAAATACCTTTTCTTAAATTGTTTAAGATTTTAAACCTTTCTATAGTTTTTAATTCATTATGCAGATATGCAACTTTAATATTTTTATTCCTTAAGTATTCAGTTAATTCTTCAGCTAATCTAATTGTCATAACTGTTATAAAAGTTCTTTCTTTGTTTTTAATCTGAATTCTCAATTCTTTTTCAATATCTAAAATTTGATCTTGAGTTGGTCTTATTTCAATAACAGGATCAACTAAACCAGTTGGTCTTATTATCTGTTCAGTTGTTAATTCAGATTGATCCAATTCCCACTGGTTGGGTGTAGCTGATACATATAGTACACGATTTTTTTTTGATAAAAATTCATCAAAGTTCAAAGGTCTGTTGTCTAAAGCACTTGGCAATCTAAACCCATATTCTACTAAAGTTTCTTTTCTACTTCTGTCAGTATTGTACATTCCTCTGATTTGGGGAATCATCATATGAGATTCATCTACTATTAATAATCAGTCTTTTCCAAAATAATCAAAAATAGTGTAGGGAGTTTGTCCTTCTGCTCTTAATTCTAAATGTCTTGAGTAATTTTCAATTCCTGGACAAAAGCCAAATTCTTTAAATGATTCAATATCATGAGTGGTTCTCTCCATTATTCTTTGGGCTTCAATTAGTTTGTTTTGTTTTAAAAAGTTTTTATGAGTTTCTGTTAATTCATTTTTAATTCTTTTAAGTGATTCTTCTAAAGTATCTTTATTTGCTAAATACAAGTCTGCACCTGCTAAAATCACATCATCAAGTTTTGTGATGACTTGTTTGGTTAATGGATCAATTTTTGCAATATCTTCAATTTCATCACCAAAAAAAGAAATTCGATAATTAAATTCATCAGTGTATCCTGGACCTATTTCCATTACATCACCTTTAACTGAAAATTTTCCATGTGTTACATCAGTATCATTTCTTTGATAGTTTAAATTAACTAATTCATATTGAACTTGCTTAATTTTTATAACTTGTCCTTTTTTATAACTTACTCTATTTTTAAAAAAATCATCAGGTGGTGAAGAAGCATAAATAGCAGCAACACTTGCTACAACAATTACATCATCTCTTTCAACTAATGAATTTAAAGCAGAAAGGTTTAGCATTTCAATATCACTGTTTGTTTGGGATGATTTTTCAATATAAGTATTTGTTTTAGGTAAAAATGCTTCTGGTTGATAGTAATCAAATGAAGAAACAAAATATTCAACTTTATTATCAGGAAACATTTCTTTAAATTCTGAATACAATTGTGCTGCTAAAGTTTTGTTATGAGCTAGTACTAAAGTTTTACAGTTAAGTTCTTTAATAATATTACCCATTGTAAATGTTTTACCAGTACCTGTTGCACCAACCAATACTTGAGATTTAAATTTTTTTTGTTTAAATCCATCAACTATATTATTAATTGCTTGTGGTTGATCTCCACTTGGACTAAATTTACTTTTTAATTCAAATTTTTTCATTTTTATTTTTAATCATTTATAAAATTGTAAAACTTAAATTTAATTTATTTAATATATGTTTCTAAATGTGAGAAAAACCAATAAAAAAGTAATTTAACAAAAGAAAAAAGAGGAGTTTTTTGGGCTAAAAAATTACCACTAATTAGTGCTTTTTTTTTTTTTTTTTTTTAAAGAAAAGAAATTAATTTAAATTTTTTATTTTTTATTTTTTAAAGTTATTGAATTAAATAAAAAAAAAATAAAGATACAAAAGAAAAAAA
>CAMWTH010000036.1 GCA_947177125.1 uncultured Mycoplasma sp.
TAATAAAACTTATCAATCTATAAATTTTTTGTAAATTATAATTATTTTATTAATTAAAAAATAGAATTATTATATGAATCAAAAAATAGCATTTTATCGTAAGTATCGTCCTACTTGTTTTAGTGAAATAGTTGGGCAAAACTACATAGTAAAAACATTATTAAATACAATAAAAAATAATAAGCATACTCATGCTTACATCTTTTCTGGTCCCAAAGGTGTTGGAAAAACATCAATTGCTAAAATCTTTTCTAAAGCATTAAATTGTTTGCAACCAAAAGATGGGGATTGTTGTAACAAGTGTGAAAATTGTAAATTAATTAATGAAAATAAAGCAGTTGATATAGTTGAACTAGATGCAGCATCAAATAATGGTGTTGGTGAAGTTAGAAACATAATTGATACAATTGGCTATTTACCAAACATTTTGAAATATAAAGTTTATATAATTGACGAAGCTCATATGCTTTCTAATGCTGCATGAAATGCATTTTTAAAATTAATCGAAGAACCACCTAAATATTTAGTTTTTATTTTTGCAACAACTGAACCACATAAGTTTCCACCAACTATTATTTCTAGATGTCAAAGATATAATTTTTTAAAGCTTAATAATGAAGAATTAAAAAAACACCTATTAGATATTGCTAAAAAAGAAAAAATAAAAATTAGTGATTTAGCTTTAAATAAAATTAGTGAATTATCTGATGGTTCTTTAAGAGATGCATGTTCATTATTAGATCAGTTAGATACTTACACAAACTCTAACATTGATATTAAAGATATTTATGATGTTTTTGGTTTATTAGATGTTGGTGAAAAACTAAACTTACTAAAATTCATTTGAAACAGCAATGTAGAACAAGTTATTAAAAAAATTGATGACTATGAAATTTTAGGTATTGATTTTTATCAACTTGCAATTGATTTAATTAATATTTTGTATGACAAATTAATTTATGAAAGAACTAAAAATGTTAAACTATTAAAATTTTTACCAGCTGATAAAATTAATTTTTTAGAACTTCAACCTAAATTTATTATTAAGTGTTTAGAAGTTTGACAAGAAAATTTGTCAAAAATTAAGTTTGCTCCAAATCCTAAATTTTTCTTTCAATTAAGTTGTTTTGAATCATCAAAACTTTTTGAATTTGATTATGATATTAACTTGACAAATAGTAGTTATGTTGATAAAAATGAAATTTCAAAAGAAGAAATCATTGAATCAGTTAAACCAGCTCCTAAAAAAATAATTTCAGTTGATAATACTCACTTAAAAGAAGTAGAAAAAAATAATTCAATTGAAGAAAAACCAATTAAAAAAGAAAAAAAATCTGAAAATAAAGAAACTCTTTTTTTTGATGATGAACCAAGTTCAAAACCTACCATCACAGATGAATTTGATGAATCTAATTTTAAACAAGTAAAACTATCAGAAATTGGAATGAGAACTGTTTCAATTGCTAACAATAATTTAAAAGTTGAAAATATTGTTAGTAAAGAAGAAAAAGAAGAAAAAGAAGAAAAACAAGATAAAAAAATAAATATTGTTGATAGCTATGTAAATGAGTTTATTAAACTTAAACATCTTGATTTAGAAAAAGAAGATATTAGAGATGAATTTAATATAGCTTATAAAAAATCTAAGAAAGTCAATAATGAAATAGTTAAAGAAAATATAGATGCAGTTGATTTGAAAGAAATAAAAGAAGAAGAAAAACCAACTGAAAACAAAAAAAGTAGAAAGAAAAAAAATTCTAAAAAAGAAACTGATACTTTTAACTTGTTTTCTTTTAATGATATTGAAGAAGTTGTTGAAGAACCAGTTGAATCTTTAACTAATGTAAAAGAATTTAGTGAAGAAAAAACTCAAGAAAAAAATAAGCAAGATATAAAAGTTGAAAAAGAAATTGAAAAAAATCAAGAAATAACAAAGCAGAAAACAGAAACAAATCAAAATATTACCACTGATGAATTTCAAGTTTTATCTAAAGAAGAGCTAACAGATGTTTTTTTAAAAATAGCTGTTAATACTAACAATAAATTTGAAACGAATGTTACTGATTTTTTTCAAAAAATTAAATCATCAACACCAATTAATAGATTTGATTTTTTAATTAGAGATATGGACAAAATTTTAATTACTTCAGAAAATGGAATAGTTTTTCTTTCAGAAGATGAAATTGCAATTGAAAACATTAATACTGTTAACCGTTCAGTTGAATTTCTAGAATACATTAAAAAACAATTAAATAAAATTTATTATGTAATTGCAGTTAACAAACAACAAGCAATTGAAATTGGTAATAAAATTAGACAAGAAAAATTAAATAGTACAAAAGTTAAAGATATTGATATAGAATTTTTAAAAAATAAAATTAAAGCTAAACCTTCTGCTAAAGAATTAGCAGAAACTTTATTAAATGATTTAATTATTGATGATGAAGAGTAGGAGTAAATTATGAACATGCAAAAAATGTTGCAACAAGCAAAAGCAATGCAAAATAAACTAGAAAAGAAAATTAAAGAATTTGAAGCTGAAGAATTTGAATTTGTTTATCAAAAATCAATTACCATTCAAATTAAAGGTAATTTAGAAATTATTAAAATGAATATTAACAAAGAATTGATTGACCCAGAAGATAAAACTATGCTTGAAGAAATGATAGCTGAAGCACTTAATGAAGCAATTAGTGCTGTGACTGAAGAAAAAGAAAAAATTACAAAAGGTTCAATGCCATTTTAAATATGAAACCTAAAGAGTTTGAATATTTTGTTGAAGCTTTAAAAAGTCTACCATCTATTTCAACTAAAAGCGCTAATAAGATTGCATACTTTTTTTTAGAAAATGATGAAAAATTTTATAATACTTTTTTAGATCGATTAGTATCTTTAAAATCTAATATTAAATTTTGTATGAACTGCAATAATTTAACTTCTAATTCTTTGTATTGCGAAATTTGTAATAATAGTTCTAGGGATAGTAAAAAATTATGTATTGTTTCATATTTAGAAGATCTTGAAAAAATAGAACAATCAAATAGTTTTTCAGGACTATACTTTGTTTTAAATAGTGAAATTAATCATAAAGATTTAAGTTCAGTTAAAAAACTAAATTTTGAAAAATTAGAAACAATGATAAATAAATTTCATACAAAAGAAATTTTAATTTGTACTAATATGACAATTAATGGAGAACTAACAAGTTCTTATATTAAAAATTTTATTAAAGAAAAAAAATATAACATTGAACTTTATCGACTTGCAATGGGAATTCCTATGAATGCATCAATTGAATATATTGATTGAGAGTCTTTAAAACATTCTATTGAAAATAAGAAAAAGATTTAAAATTTGGGGCAAATAAAAAAGTGGTACTAACCACTTTTTTATTTGTTTATGATGTCATCAAGTTTAGATTTGTAAGGAGAATTCTTTTTAGTTGATTGTGTTTGGTTTTCCAATATTTTTCTAATATCTTTTAAAATATTTTCAACTGAATCTTTTGCTTTTTCAGCCTTTTCAAGTTCTTCTTTTGCTTTCTTTTCTTCATCTCTTTGTAAAGCCATTAATTTTATTTCTTTTCTTTTTTTACCTTCTTTAATAAATTGAAGATATTCTTTAGCAGTATATCCACAATACTTATTTTTATAAGAGTTTATTAAAGACATGTATGCTTTTACAATGAAAAATAAAATAATAGCAATAATGAAAAAGTTAATTACAACTTGAATGAAGTTTCCATATCTTAATATGATTGCAGTTGGATTAACTTCACCACCTTCTAAATATGGTTCAACTCCATTTGCAACTCAAATTAAATCACTTAAACTTTTTCCAACAGCAGCACTAATTAAAGGCATGATGATATCATTTACTAAACTTGTTACTATTGCTGAGAATGCTGCACCAATAATAACAGCTACTGCTAAATCAATTAAATTACCTTTAGTAATAAAAGCTTTAAAGTCTTGAAGTAGTTTAGATTTAACAGGATTTTTTATTTTAACTTTTTTCAGTAATGACTTTTCTGCTTTTGTATTTTCTTGTTCCATATAATCCCTTTCTAAAGTATGAAAAAATAAATACTTTATTAATTTTATCTTTTTACCGCTGATAAAAATAAAAATTTGAAATAAAAATACATCTAATTAGTGATATTTAAAATTAGCAGAAAATTATTTTAAAAAACTAGTTATTAAATAATAGTTAAATAGTAATATCATTGTTATATATTGGTTGTTTAAATATGAAAAATAAAATTAGTTTAAAAAAAATTAAGATTATTTGTTATTCAGTGATTGGAGTTTGTACGCTTGGTGGATTAATTGCTTTTGCTGAAGAAACTAATCACTATGTAAATTATATTAATATTGAAAAAACTTATCATTATTATGAACAAGGAAGTTTAGAAATAGATTATAAAGAAACTAAATCATTTAATGATTTTTTGTTTTCTTTCACAAACAATGGATATTCTTCTTATGTAACTTCATCAACTTCTTATCTAGATAGTTTAGAAGCAGATGCTAAAAAAGTTTTTGAAAACAACCAAACTGAATTTAATTCTTTTAATCAAAGTTACATTGAACCTTCAAAAAGTTTTATTTCTCAAACTACTCAAATTGAGCCTAGAATTTATGGCTTTGCTCTTGGAATTACTTTATTTCTTTTGGGATTAGGTTCATTATTATCGTTGTATTTTTCAAGAGAAAAAAAGAAAACAAAAAAGAATAAATAAAAAATAAAGAAAATAAAAATAATATTGATAATATTAATTTAAGTTTATGAAAAAAAATAATTTAATACTAGAAGCTAAAGAAAAAGAAATAGTTTCACTAAAGAAAAAAATTGCTTTTTTAGAAAAAGAAATAAGTATTCTTAATGAGAATATTTTAGATTCTACAAATATTAATGAACAAGTTATTAAATTGATTGAAAATTTAACAACTGAAATTTTAGAATTAAAGAAAAAAACTAAAATTAACAATGAAAATGAGCAATCTATTTTTAACTGAATTAAAAATCAAAACAAATTAATTGATTTTTCTATTAAAAATATTAATAGCATTAGTAAAACAATTACTAAGTTAGAAGAAAGTAATAAAAAAAGTAATATGTATTTGTGATCAAAAGAATCAATTAATAGTCTTAAAAAAACTATTAAAGGACTAGCTGATAATGATGAAAAAACTGCTAAATCAATTAGTGATATTAATAAAACATTATATTTGTTGTCACAAAATGATGGCAAAATAGCTGAAGCTATTTTTGATATTTCAAAAAGAATTGATAACTATAATGATTCATCTATCAATGATATTTTTGATACCACTCACTTTGATGAAGTCAAAACTTTTGTGATTGTTAGAAAAAACTATTTAATTTTTAATATTCAAAAATATTTAAAAAGATTTGCATATGAAGCAATTATTGATTATCTAAATTCAAATATTAATATTAAAAACATTTATTTCTTTTTTAATTTAGGTGATGAAAAAGAAAGCAAAAAAGAATTTGATCGATTTGAAAAATTCTATTTAAAAAGAATTAATGATAAGTTTGTTGAATTAATGTATGAATAAAAATACTGCAATTAATGCAGTGTTTTTATTTATAAAAACCTAAATAATGCAATTTCTTATTCATATATATATATATATATAATGATATTAAATTAAAGAGAGAAATTTAAAAATGAAAAAATATTATAATTTTCTTTTTGGTTTAATACCATTAGTTTTTGCACCTTTTATAATTTCATGTAGTAATAGTAATAATACAAGTGGAAATCCACCAGAGATTGTAAATAATTATGGTGGAAAATACCAAATTAAACAAGAATCTTCTAACAGTACAAAAACTGTTATGAGTTTTTATAAATCTTCTTCTAAAGAATTAACATCACTTAATAATTTAAAATCTGAAATAAGCGCAAAAAATAGTAGCGCATGAACTGAAGAATATGCTACTAAAAATACATGACTTGGAGAAATATCATATACACAATACACACTTTTAAATTATAAAGAATTAGAAAATTTTAAACTTTTTACAATGAATTATGGATCTTATAAAGATGATAATTCTTCTTTAAGTGATCCAGTTTATTTAAATTTAGCAGATGTTAATTTTGAAAGTATTTTAAATGATTCTATTATTAGCAATGTAATTATAGAAGTAGATGATGGTGAGCCATCATATGGTGATTATAAACACGTTACAGTTTATATGAATTTTGATCTTAAAGATGGATATAAATGAGAGAATAGCAATTTAGACTATAAATTAACATTTAGAACAGTTTTTGATAAACCAAAGTATTTTAGATAATTAAGTTTATATAAATAATTAATAAAAAACACTGCATTAACTGCAGTGTTTTTTAAAACTTTATAATTAATTTTTCTTTTGAACTACTAATTGGTTATTGTAAACAATTTTGACAGATTTTTCTTTTGCAATTTCATTTTTTAAAATAGCTTCTGTAATAAAATTTTCGATATTTTTTTGAATGAATCGATTAATCGGTCTAGCACCATATTCTTTGTCGTATCCATTTTTAGCAACATAATCAACAACTGATTTATCAAATTCAATAATAAAACCATTTTCTTTTAATCTTAAAACTAAATCATCTAGCATTTTACCTGCAATTTCTTTTGCAAATTCCATTGTTATTGAATTAAATCTAATGATTTCATCAATTCTATTTAAAAACTCTGGTTTAAAAGTTGTTTTTAACTCTCTTTCAAATAAATCTATTTTATTATCCATTAAATATGCTGCACCAACATTAGAAGTCATAATAATAATTGTATTTTTAAAATTAATATTTCTTCCTTGGTTATCTTTTAAAGTACCTTCATCCAAAATTTGTAATAAGATATTTAAAATTTCTGGATGGGCTTTTTCAATTTCGTCTAGTAAAACAACTGAATACGGTTTTCTTCTAACCTGTTCACTAAGTTCACCAGGTTGTTCATATCCTATATATCCTGGAGGGGCCCCAATTAATCTAGAAACTGAGTGTTTTTCCATATATTCACTCATATTGATTCTGACAATTGCTTTTTCAGTATTAAATAAGTTTTCAGCTAAAGCTTTTGCAACTTCAGTCTTTCCCACCCCTGTTGGTCCTACAAATAAGAAAGATCCAATTGGACGGTTTGGGTTATTGATTCCAACACGGTTTTTTAAAACAGTATCTGAAACTAGTTTTAAAGCTTGATCTTGACCTTTAACTCTTTTTTTAAGATTAGCAAATAGGTTTAATAATTTGTCTTGTTCTTTTTCAAAAATTTTGTTTAAAGGAATTTTTGTAACTCTAGAAATAATTTCAGCAACATCAACTTCACTAACATAGTCTTTGATTAAAATTTGCTTGTTTGCTGCAATTTCTTTTTCAATTTTTTCTAGTTCTTTTTTTAACTCAGGTAAAACTGAATATAAAATTTTTGATGCACTTTCATATTCACCCTGACTTTGGTATCTTTCAACATCCCAAGTATTTTTTTCGATTTTCTTTTTAATATCATTTAATTTTACTTGTTGTTCTTTTTGTTGTTTTCATTCACCTTCAACATCTTCTCTTTCTTTTTTAAGAGTTTCTAATTCTTTTTCAATTTGACTAATTCTTTCTTTTTGAGCTTGACCTTCTTCTTTTTGTAAAGCAATTCTTTCAGTTTCTAAATAAAAGATTTTTTTATTAATTTGTTCAGATGGAGAAGTATGTGCTTCAGTTTTGATTTTTGCTGCTGCTTCATCAATTAAATCAATTGCTTTATCTGGTAGATATTTGTCAGATATGTAACGTTCAGAAAGTTTAACTGCTGCTACTAATGCATTATCTTGGATTCTAACATTATGAAAAATTTCTCATTTTTCTTTTAATCCTCTCATGATTGTCAATGCTTCTTCTGGAGTTGGTTCTTCAACTAGAATTTTTTGAAATCTTCTTTCTAATGCACCATCTTTTTCAATGTATTCACGGTATTCATTTGAAGTTGTAGCACCAATAATTTTAATTTCACCCCTTGCCATAATGGGTTTTAAGATGTTTGCAGCATCCATTCCAGAAGATTGACTTGCTTTTCCCATACCCATTAATTGGTGAATTTCATCAATAAATAAAATTACTGATCCTTTATTATTTTTTGCTTCATTAATTAAAGAATTTAATCTTTTTTCAAACTGTCCTTGAAATGAAGCTCCTGCAATAATAGAAGATAAATTCACTTCATAAACTACACAATTTAATAAATTTTCAGGAACTTCTTTAGAAATTATTTTTTGAACAAAACCTTCAACGATTGCTGTTTTACCAACACCAGGTTCACCAATTAAAACTGGATTATTTTTTTCTTTTCTTGAAAGAATTTCAATAACCCTTCTAATTTCTTGCTCTCTTCCTATAATTCTATTTAATTTATTGTTTGAAACTTCTTCATTTAAGTTTCTTGCATATTTTTTTAAAACATCTTTGTCATTAGTTGGTTCGTAACTAAATTCCATCTAATTTACCTCCTGAATTTATTAATATTAATTATTATACTCCATATTTTAGCAGTGTAAATACTAGAGTGCTAAAATTAACTAAATTAATTTTTGGTAAAAGTATGTTCTAACCTTTTTAAAGAAAGAACTTTTTAGATATTTATTATGTTAATAAAAAAGGTTAAAATTAACTAAAAGACTGGTATTTTACATAGTTTTTAGAAATCTATTGATGATAAATTTATCTTTGAGTAAAAAATTTTATTATATCCTATATTGATAAAAATATTTTATAAATGTTATAATTTTTATGTTATGTAGTATTTCTGAAATACTCTAATTATTATCTTTAACTTATTAGTTATTTAAAATTGATAAGTATTTTACATAAATATTATTTATTTGGGAGTTTCACTTTTCTATGCTTACACTTTTAAAAAATTGTTTGTTATCGACTAGCAAAAAAGTTGATATTCTTATTAAAGACTCAATAATTGAAAAAATAAGTGAAGCTGAATTGGATAATGAATATTATCTAAATCAGAAAATTGATGCTGTTTTTGATATGAAATGCAACTTGATCATGCCTGGGTTTATTGATGCTTTTTCAAGAGTAAAAAAACAGTCTTCATATTCATCAAGTGATTATGAAACTGAATCTCGTGCTTGTGCATATGGTGGAATTACAACTTTTGTAGATATCCCATCAGCTCCAATTAATGAAAAATACTTAGATGCTATTACTAATAAGGTAAATGATGCAAGTGAAAATTCACATGTGAATTTTGGTTTTGTAGTTTCAGTATCAGATTTATCAAATTTAAATGAATTAGAAAAAATTCAAGAATATAGTGTTGGAACAATTATCAACATAAATTCTAGAACTATTAATGATAGAATTGGTAACTCAAAAAGATTAGCTGAAACATTAAGAGTTTCAAAATTAGTTTTATTACATTTATCAGGTTTTGATATTGATTTATTTTTTAGTATTTGTGAAGATAAAAATACAAAATTAGTTTTTTATGACATCACAAATGAAAATGATTTAGAAAAAATCCTTTCTTATAAAAAAGAAGGATATAACATTAGAACAGCAACTAGCATTAACTATTTATTATTCAATAGAGATATGATTGCTAATGAATATAAAAGAAAAACAATTACAACTGAATATAAATTGGGAACAATGTTAAACAATCTTGGATTGTGAAATGCAATCAAAGATAGAAAGATTGACATGATAACTTCAGATCATACTCCAATTACATTGATTGAAAAGTTTGAAACTGAACAAAAAGGATTACCAAACTTTGAAACAATGTTTTCAATTTTGTTTGATAGTTGCTATTACAAAAGGATTCCAATCACAATTTTAGAAGATGTATTGTGTAAAAACCCTGCTAAAGTTTGTGGTTTTAAAAATAAAGGTGAAATCAAAGAAGGATATGATGCAGATTTAGTTGTTATTAATACAACTAAACGTTGATGAATTAAAAATGAAGATATTGTTTCTTCAGCTAGATGAACTCCTTTCAATGACTACCGTATTAGTGGTAGAGTAATGATGACATTTGTTAATGGTCAATTGGTTTATAACTACATTAATCAAATGATGCCAATTAGAAACGTAAAGGCAGGAAAATTAGCTGAATTTGATGATTTAGTTAGAAATAGTTAATAAAAAATGAGTTTAAGAAACTCATTTTTTATTATTTAAATAAATAATTATAAAAATTCGATTCTAAACTTAGGTTGATTAAATAAATCTATCCATTTTTAACTTTTTTTAGATTATTTTTTATAATTTTTATTATTAGAAATTAGTAAACAGTTATATTGTTTAAAGGATTGAGTAATGAATAAAGAGAATTTTAAAAAAAACTTAATTTATTTATTTGATAATATAAATTTAAAAAATGGAATCTATTTAAATGATGTTTGTTGAGATAGAACAAATAAAAAAAAGTTTTCTTCAATTCACAGTATTTCTTCTTATCTTGCAATGTTTTCGCCATCTCTTCCATCATATTTTATTGATAAATATTCTAAAGAAAATGACACTATAATGGATAATTTTTCTGGTAGAGGAACCACTGCTTTGGTTTCAAGAGAAAAGAAAAGAAAATTTATTGGAAATGATTTAAATCCATATGCTTATGTATTGTCAAAATTAAAAGTTGATAAGTTAAATAAAATAGATTTACTAAATAAAATTAATAAATTAGAGATTGAATATAATAAGTCTGTTTTTATTAATAAAAAAATAAATTCAAAAAATTCTATTTTTAAAGAAATTATT
>CAMWTH010000037.1 GCA_947177125.1 uncultured Mycoplasma sp.
AAATATTGATTCTTTTAACAAAATAATTCAAATTCAAAATTTTGAATTAGATAAACAAATAAGTTTAAAAACTAAAAATATCACACTTGATAATTTAAATTTTTTTAAAAATGATTCATTCCAAATTTTTAAAAACAAGAACTTGTATCACCTATACACAAAAGAAAAAAACAAAATAGAAAAAATTAATAAAGATAGTAATAAAATAAAAGAATTCAATATTAGTAATGGTGGAATTAAAGAAATATTAAAAAATATTGATTCTTTTTTAAATCAATAAAGTAATAAGGTAATAGAAATGGAAAAAGAAAATAAAAATAATTTAGAAACAACTCCTTTAAGTGAAAGCAGTGAATTTATTGAAATTAAAAACATCATAAAAAAATACCCAGATGGTTTTCTAGCAGTTAAAAAAATAAATTTATCAATTAAAAAAGGAGAGTTTGTAACCATTTTAGGGCCAAGTGGCTGTGGTAAAACTACCATTCTAAAAATGATAGGTGGTTTTGAACTTCCAACATCTGGCAAGATTTTGGTTAACAAAATCGATATTAAAGATTTACCAATTCAAAGAAGACCAACAGCAACAGTTTTTCAAGATTATGCACTTTTCCCAAATATGAATGTTGAAAAAAATATAGCTTATGGTTTATCAGAAATAAGAAAACCTTTAGAAAATGTTCCAGACACTTACAAAAAAGATAGTGAAAAATACTTTAATGATTGTTTAAAAAAATCAAAATCAAAAATTAAGGATATCGAAAAAAAACGTGAAATTTACTTAAAAGAAATTAAAAAATTAGAAAAAAAAATAAGTGATTCACAATCTCTTTCTGAAGTTAGTAAATTAACTGATGATGAATATGAACAATTAATAGAAGGTATTGAAAAAGAATATAGTGAAAACCATAATCAAAAAGAACTATATAAATCAATTCCTTTCAAAATTAAATTTATTGAAGTTATAAATAACACTTTAAGTTTTTTAAAAATTAATAAAAATATTGAATTAAATAGTAAAAATCAAGATCAGTTAATCCAAAAATATTTAAAGTATGAAAAAGCTTACCGAATTAATTTGATTATTAAAAACAAAATAAATTATTTAAATTATAAAGCTGATGATTTAGATTATTGAGTATCTTACTGACAGAATTATCCATACCAAGAAAAAGAATGATTTGATAAAAGAAAGTTAACAAGAAAACTTACAAAGAAAGAAATTAATGAAGAAGTAAATAAAATAATTCAAATCATTGGTTTAGAAGGTAAAAATAAAAAAATGCCAAGTGATTTATCTGGGGGAATGCAACAAAGAGTTGCATTAGCTAGAGCATTAGTTATCAAACCAGAAATTTTATTATTAGATGAACCACTTAGTGCACTAGATGCAAAGGTAAGAGTTCAAATGCAACAAGAGTTAAAAAATCTCCACAAAAAATTTGGAATTACATTTATTCTAGTTACACATGATCAAGAAGAAGCACTAACTTTATCTGACAAAATTATAGTAATGTCTCAAGGTAAAATTCAGCAAATTGGAAAACCAAATGAAATCTATGATTCACCTGCTAATAATTGAGTTGCAAACTTTATAGGTAAAGCAAACATCCTAAAAGGAACTTATTTAAAAGGTAACAAAGTAAAACTTTTTGACAAAGTTTTAAAAGTTGATAAAAAATATAATAATTTTGCAGATGGTGAAGAAGTTAATATCATGATTAGACCAGAGGATTTTGATGTTGTTACTCAAGGCAAAGGAAAAATAAAAGTTACTGTTTTAGAAACAACATACAAAGGATTAATGTGAGAATTAATTTGTGATTATGAAGGAACTCTTATCAAACTTGAAGCCGTAAACAGAGTGAAACAAGAGCAAGAAATTTATTTAAATTGAGATAATGAAGATATGCATTTAATGAAAAAAGATGATGAAAACGATACTTATGTTGATGAAACTAGTGAGTTTGAGATAATAACAAAAAATGCATATAAGAAAAAAATGAAAGAAATAAAAAATAAGAAAAGTTCAAAAAATAAAGGAGGTAAAAAATAATTATGTTTTCAAAATTAAATTTTAATGTTGATAAAAAAATGTTTTCTAGATTTTTACTTTTAGCTCCTTATTTAATAATTACTATTATATTAATAGTTATTCCTTTAATCTTAGTTTTTATAAAACCCTTTCAGCCAACAGTAGATTCTGCAACAAATGAATCTATTGCAATTGCAAATAACTGATCATTTTTAGGAACAACAATTTGAGAGAAAATAGGTTTGTCATTTTTAGTAGCAATTATAGTAACAATTATTTGTGTTGTTATAGGTTATGCTTTTGCTTATTTTTTATCACTTTCAAAATCACTTCCTGCAAAAATATTTGCTATCTCTTTAATGACTTCTCCAATGTGAATAAGTTTTTTAATTAAACTTGTAGGATTAAAAGAAATTTTTGATTTTATAAATGGACAAGCAAATAGTACATATGGATTAATTTACACAATTATTGCTTTAGTATATGTTAATTTACCTACCTTTATTTTAACTATTTATACTTTTTTAAATACAATTCCTAAAAATCTTTTAGAAGCTAGCAAAGACTTAGGAAAAAACTGTGTTCAAACATTTTTTCAAGTTATTCTACCTTATACAAAAAATGCAGTTTTTAGTGGAATTACACTAATTTTTTTACCAACACTTACAACTGCTGGTGTTACTCAATTTATGGATAATTCAAATAATGGCGAATTAATTGGAAGTATTTTACTTGACAAAGGACTTGAAGGAACTGCAAGTCAAATAGCACTGGCAAGAGTTGCAACACTTTCTTTAGTTGTTTGTTTAATTATTTTGGTTTTATGGTCAATTGCCGTTTTAATACCTAAAAGTGTTAAACATTATAAAAAAATGAAAAAGGGAAATTTAAATGCATAAAATTCAATTAAGTTCAGTTCTAAATTTTTTAAGAAAAACATATGTTTATTTTTTGCTTGCTTTAATTTATGTTCCTTTAATTTTTATAGTTGCTTTAAGTTTTAATGGACAAAGTATTAAAGGAAACATACTTTTAAATTTTGGTGATGGAGAAAAATGAAATTATAACTGAGTTTCATTATTTAGTGATTTAAGTAGTGATGGGTTTTTAGCAAATTTATTAAACTCAGTTTTAGTTGCACTTATTGTTACTCCAGTTTCAGTAATTATAGGTTTATTTACTGCTTTTGGAATGTGATCAGCTAAGCAAAAAACAAGAAACTTTATAAGATCAGCATCATCTATAAATATTTCAATTCCAGATATTATTGCTGGTATTAGTCTTTCTTTATTATTTGCTGTTATTTGAATACCATTGGGTCTTGACTATGGATATGCCACAACTGTTATTGCTCACATATCTTTTTGTACACCATATGCAATTGTTGCAATTTATCCCAGAATGGCATCACTTAAAAATAATTTAATTAATGCTTCTAATGATTTGGGTGCATCAAAATTCAAAACTTTTATAAAAGTTATTGTTCCTCATGTTTATCCTTCAATTATTGCTGCAGCAATAATTGTTACAGCAATTAGTTTTGATGATTTTGTTATAACTTTATTAGTTAGTGGTAACTTTAGAACTATTGCTACTAAAATTTATTTGTCAGCTAAAGGTATTAAAGCTTGGATAGTTACTTTTGGAGCTTTATTAGTAATTTTATTTATTTTTGGTACATTCATTCTTGCAGGATTTAAAATTTATAAAGTAAAGTCTAAAAATAAATCTTTATGAAAAAAATAATTAAAATCATCTTTATTCCCTTATTTTCTTTTCTTTTTCAATCTTTTTTAACATCGTGTTCAGCAAATGAAGGTTTTTATTTTGCAAATTTTGAAAGCTATATTTCTCAAGATTTACTTGATGAATTAGAAAGCGGAAAATTAATAGGATTTAATGGAACTCAAATAGATGATTTTAATTATAGAACCTTTACAACTAATGAGGATTTAGAAAGAAATTTTGTCACAAATTATAATATGGCTGTTCCTTCAACATACCTTACTGTTAAGTTAGCAAATGAAGGACAACTATTACCAATTGATTGAAAAAAATTCAATTTATATAAATTAGATGAAAATGGGATGAGAACTAATGAAAAAATTGAAAAAGCTTCTGATGCATTAACATTATTTACTCCTCAAGTTAGATCTATTTTACTTACTTATTCTTTAGAAGAAGCATATGCAAAAGACAAAAACTTTAACATCGATCCATGTGGCGGTTTATTAAATTACTGTGTTCCATATTTTTTACAAAATTTTGGTTTTGCTTACAAAACAAGTGATGGAAAAAGTTGAGATGAATTTAACTCTGAATATAGTTGAAAAACAATAGTAGATTCAATAAAAAAACATGATAATTATGTTAAGAAAGTTTCTGCTGTTGATGATTCTAGAACATTATATTCAATTGGAAGACTAGTTGAAACTAATGACCAAAACATAAATCCTGGTCCATTACAACCACAATTATCTACCACATATGAAACAGTTGATACAGAAATAAATTATTCTAAAACATATCAAAATTTAATTACTGGAATGCCAAGGAATAAATATTACTTGAATTCTGATTCAAATAATGTTTTAAACTCCTTTGCAGCACTTAATGGTTCAGAAGCTATCTTTTCTTATAATGGTGATATATTATTTGGAATTCAAGGTGGGGATAACTATGCATATGATGAAAAAGATCCTTCTGATTTCCAAAAATGAATTGAAAATTACATTGATAAATCTGCTATATCTGATGAAAATAATCAAGAAAAAAATCAAGAATTTTTTATAAAAAATGTTAGTCCTAACAATTCATTTTTACTATTAGATACAATGGTTATTAATCGTAACAGAGTTAAATCTGAAAAAGAAAAAAATTTAGCATATTCAATTTTGTACAAAATTGGGTTAGAAGGAAGTGATTTAAGTTTATATAAAGATTCTAAAAAAACAGAATATAGTGATTCTGCAATTTTTGAAGAAAATATTGATGAAAATGGTGATAAAAGTTTTTTATATGGTCCAGCACAAAACTTTGACTATGTACAATATACTTCTCCACTATTAACACTAAACGCATATGTTTTAAACTCTGATAGTAATATTGATCAATACAACAACAAAGATGTAATTTCAAGCTATAACCTATATAATTCATTAAGTTCCAATGTTAATAGAAAAGGTTATTTTACTGATATTTATAAAGAAGAAAATATAATTAAAAATAATACGGATAAAGGTTTTTTAACTGAAACTCAATATTGAAATTATATTGATACTTTGATTAGTGTTTACCAAATAAAAAATTTGGGTGATGAAAGTAAAAGTCAAGATTGTGGTGGAATTAAATATTATATTTCAAATTTCACTCCAAGAAATATTAGTGATTTAAACAAATCAAATATGAGTTGAGCATATTCAGATGTAAAATCTAATTACTTTTAAAGATTAAAAAAGGATATATAATGTACATTCTAGGAATTGAAACTAGTTGTGATGATACTAGTGTTGCAGTTTTAAAAGATAATATGGTTTTAAGTTGTATTACCAAAAATAATAGTAGCCAACTTAATCCATATGGTGGTATAGTACCAGAAATTGTAGCAAGATTCCATGAAGAAAATATTATACCTGCTTTTGATGAAGCTATTAAAAAAGCAAACATAAAAATATCTGACTTAAATAAAATTGCTTATACTAGTGAGCCTGGTTTACCAGGATCACTATTTGTTGGAGAAATTTTTGCAAAATCTTTAGCTTATTCATTAGATATCGAATGTATCCCAATCAACCATATTCATGGGCATATTTTAAGTCCTTTTATTAATAGCAAACCAGTTTATCCTTTCATTTCTTTGATTGCATCCGGAAAAACAACAAGCATTTTTTTAGTAGAAAGTGCAAACAAAATTACTGAAAAAACTAAAACTAAAGATGATGCAATAGGTGAAATGTTTGATAAAGTTGGTAAATCATTAGGATATGATTATCCAGGTGGACCAAAAATTGACAAGTTTTTTGATATTAACAAAGCCACTATTTCATTTCAATTTCCCCCTGTTGAAAATGATTTTTCATTTTCTGGAATAAAAAATAAATTCTTAAGTTTAATTAATAATGAAAAGAAAAAAAATGGTTTTGTTGACACAGTTACAGTTGGGTCTTCTTTTATGAAATATTCAATAGATTTAATAATTAAAAAACTTGAATTTTATAAAAAGAAATTAAATACAGAACATATTTGCATTGGTGGAGGTGTAGCTAACAATAGTTATTTTAAAAATGAAATAAAAAAAATTTTTAAAAACAGTTATGTTCCTAAAAGCGAATATTCAACCGATAATGCTGCAATGATTGCTTTTGCTTTTTTTGAGAAATGCAAATAATTATTTATTAATAAATAATTAAAAATAATAAATTGCAATTGAAAATCCCTATCTATAAGATAGGGATTTTTTAAAATTCAAATCTTGATCTTTAAAATTGACTTAAAAAATTCAATATTAATAAAATTTATTTGTCATTTATTTTTTATACCAAATGTGAGAAAGGATTATGTGAATTTTAAAAATTTAAATGAATTATTTAAAGAGTACAAAATTAAAAAAGTAAAGATTGAAAATCGAATTATTTCTTCAACAAATTCATATGGAATTTGTTCATTAGATTTAGAAGAAATTTGAGAAGATAAACAATATATTGATGTTGTAGAAAATGCTTTAAAAAATTTAGCTAAAGAAGAAGCAAAAATTTTGATTTCAATTTACATTGAAAATAAATTTTGAGATGAATTACCCTACAGTTATTCAACCTATTATAAAAAACTTAAAAAGGCTGAAAATAATTTTAAAATTTTCATGAAATAAATTATGTATACAATAACTAAAGAAAATAATACAAGTAATTATTACATCAATACTTTTACCACTAATAAGGACCCATATAACACAAGGTCAAATCTATATGTTGATATAAGATATGGAGAACTAAATATTAATTTTAATGAAAATAAAATTTTTCTTAATTTTAATATTCATATTGCAGGAAACTTTAACATTCCAGTTGGATCAATTATAGCAAAAGCAGTAATGCCTGGACAAAATGTTAGTCAAATAAGTTTATATAAACAAAATACTAAAATTCCATCAAATTTTCAGTATGGATTTCCAGATGCTAGTCAAGTATATAGCGCAACAATTATTCTTGATATCAATGAAGATCAATTTTTAACAAATAATATTAATTCAATGTTTCAAATTAATTTATCTTTTGACTTAAATGTTTCACAATTTGACAAAATATCTGAAGATGAAATCAGTGTTCAAAAAATTTCAAACTTTATTAATGATTTAAAAAATATTAATTTAATTTTTGATGTTAATCTATACCAAAAAAATTCTTATGATTTAACAGAAACTTTTATAAGCAATGTTAATCAAATTAAAAGTATTTGAATTTCATCACAAGTTAAACAATTGAATGAAACAATAAAATATGGAAGCCAAAATAATTCATATAACAACTTTCAAATTATTGTTCCAAATTATTACAATTGTAGTGAATCTTTTTTTGATCTTTTAAGCATTAAAAAAACTAATAACACTACATTAAAAGTAGAAATTATTTCTTTTAAAGTTGGTTACTATAAAGATAATCAATTATTTGAAACAAATAATATTAGTGATTTAGAAGAAAATAATGTTGTAACAGCAAATTTTTACAACTATTCTTTAAAAAAACATCAGCTAGTTAAAAAAGATAATAATTTGTATCAATTAGACATTGGAACAAATGGAATATTTTTTGATCAAAATATATCGGGATATTATTTAATAATTGCAAAAATTACAGTAGATGGTAGCAGTAGAACATACACAATAAAAAACTCTTTTAATTTTTCAAAAAATCAAAAAGTTAAAATTGATTACCAAGAAAATAATGACAACAATAATTTAGAAATAAAATTAGGAGAAAATTATTTTGAAATCAAAGAGTAAAAAAACACTAAAAACTTTTGCATTCTTTTGCTGTGCTGCACTAATACTAGGATCATTAATTACTTTCATTACTTTATTTTTTAATAAACCAATTGCAATTGAATATGATGATTTAAGTAAAAAAGATGATCCAATTAACAATGAAAACAATGAAGATTTTCATAATTTAAAAATAGCTAGTATTTTAGTTAACCAAACAAATGTTGCACTATTAACTTATTTTGATTCAAATAAGAATGAATATTTTTTTGGAGAAAAAAATTTTCAAGATAACATTTTTAGTCTAATTAATAAATCTATTGAATTTAGTAATGATTTTGTGGATAATTTAGAAAACTATAGTAAGAATTTAAAATTTATTTTTAGTAAAAATAATAAAGAAGTTGTTGTTAATCTTTATCTTTTTAATAATGTTATAAAACAAAAGAAATATAAATCTTTTTTTAAACTTATTATTATTTAATTTTGTATAACTAGGAACCAAATGACTCCTAGTTTTTATTTTGATTTTTAAAAAGAAAACTTATATAATATTTATTACATATATTAAATTACCTTAATTAAGGAGATTTTATGGCTAAATATACTAAATTTGAAGTTTTAAAGTTAACACAATTTTGAACTTTAGTAGTGGGAATTATTTTATTTATATTAGATTCAATCCTTGCAATTGCTGGAGTTCCTCAAATTGGTGTTATTATTATTTTTGTGTTTGCAGTTATTTCAACTGCAGTAGCTGCTGGAATTTGGTTATACTTAAAAGTTAAAAAAACTAATAGAAAATTGACTCAATAAAATTTAAAATTTTAAAATAATAAACAAAAATCTCTCCAAATTTATTTGAAGAGATTTTTTATTTTTAATTTAAGCAAATTTTTATAAAAAAATGCCAAAAGAGAATTCTTTTGGCATACATATGAGGTTTGTTTTTAATAAATTAAGTGTTTTATTATTTAATGTATTTCATTCCTAAAGATTTAAGAATTGCTGACAACACAAAGTTGAATGGTTTGTTTAAGTGAGGTAAGAAGTAAACATCTGTAAAAGCAATTTGGTATAAATTTAAACCTAATTGAATTGCTAATGCTAAAGAGAAAATTCACTCTGTATGGTTAGCATCACCAAATGAAAGAATTTGAGCACCAACTAATCTTAAAGTATCTTCTTCATAAACTAATTTAACTTCTACTTTTTCAACTGTATTCATTCATTCTGGTCTGTCATTGTCTAAATAATGAGCTGCTTTAACTTTTAAACCAAATTTTTTAGCAACTTCTTCATTTACTCCAGTACTTGCATATTTTAACCCAAATACACAAATAGCATTTGTTCCAACGATATTTGGAATTACAATATTTTCTAATCCTGAAATTTGACTAGCAGCAACGATTCCTAACTTAACAGCATTAGTTGCTAAATCAATGTTACGGTAAGTTTTTGTAGATGCTTCATAAATAGCTGCACAACCACCAATTGCATAAATGTTTTCATCACTTGTTTGAGCTTTTCTATTTACTACTAATGCACCATTTTGAACTTTTTTAAGTCCTGGTAATAATTCAGTATTTGGTTTGAATCCAATACATAGAATTACTAAATCAGCTTCAATTGTTTCTTTATCAGTTATAACTTTTGAAACTGCACCTTTACTGTTAGCAACAAATTCACTAACTTTTTGACCAAGGTGTAAAGATACTCCATGTTTTACCATTGCATCTTCTAATTTATTAGTAAAAGATTCATCATAATAGTTACCTAAAACTCTTGGTAAAAAGTCAATTAAAGCAACTTTTTTCCCTTTTTCAGCATAAGCTTCAGCTAATTCAACCCCAATATATCCAGCACCAATAACTGCTACTTTTTTAATATTTGGATCATTCGCTTTTTCAATAAGCTTTAAAGCATGTTGATACAATTTACACACTTCAATATTTTCTAAGTCTTGATTTTTAAAGTGTAAATCTACTGGCCAACTTCCTGCAGCATAAATTAATTTGTCATATGATTCAGTTCTTTCTTTATTAGTTTCTAAATCAACAACTCTTACAAATTTTTCTTCCCTATTAATTTCTACAACATCAGTGTTCATAAAAATTTTTGCACCCATTGACTTTAATTCATCTGGGTTAGAGTAAAATAAATCATTTGTATTTTTAACAACACCACTTACAGTCAATGCAATTCCACAACCTAAAAATGAAATGTTGTTATTACGATCAAAAGCAACAACTTCTGCATTAGGATTGATAGATAATAAAGTTCTAATAGCTGATGTACCTGCGTGGTTAATTCCAACTACTACTATTTTCATATTAACTCCTATAAACTTTATAAATTTAATAAAATTATTATCATTATTTGTTGAAATTTAATTTAGATTAAAAACCCCAACACCCATTATTTTAAATCTAATTTATTTGAATATTTCAATTATTTTAAATACTATTTATTAGCAAACAAAGCCATATATAAAAAATAAATTAATAAGTTTTAACTTAAT
>CAMWTH010000038.1 GCA_947177125.1 uncultured Mycoplasma sp.
TTAGATCTACTCATTATAGATAGGTAAAAAAATACAAATAACTGCATAAAAAAATAGATTATTTTATTTCAATTAATAAATTTAATCAGCTCATTAATGAACCTATAGTAAACCTATAGTAATTAAAATATTTTTCTAAATTTCATTTCAATTAAAAAAATTTAAATCATTTTTCTGATTTTTTTATGTCAATTAAATGCTTATTGCTTTGTAAAAACACTTATTTAATAAAAATAAAAAATTATCCAAATTTGGATAATTCTATGTAATTTTATAGTAATTATTTTTAAGCATTAAATCAGCTATTTTGAGTGCTTACATAACTATCTACAGTAGTATTTTGAACTGTTTCATTATATGCATTATATTGATTGTTTAAAGTATCATACTCATTTGCCATATATGTTTTTAAAGTTTGAGATGTTGTATTTGCTAAATTAAGACCAGGATTTTTTTCATTTAATTCTTTAAAACCTTTTGATGAATTAGTTTCATAGCTATCTTGTATAAATAGCATAGGGATGGTTACACTAAATTTATCAATGTTATTATTTTTGTTTTGATACAAATAAACTTTTTTCATTTCTATATCATACATTCTTGAATAACCAGTAGTCATGCTAGCAGTTCTTGTGGTTTGGAAAGGATTTGATAATCCATTCAAATAAAAACCATCATTATTTTTATCATCACTATTTGTTACTTGCTTGATACTATTAAATCCACTAATTGATTGAAAAGGATATCAGTTTGTCATATATTTTAATTTGCTTAATTCTTCATGTACTTTACTTCCTAAATAATTTCCTGTTTTTGTATCATAAATTTCCATGTTTCGATTTTCTTTACTCCAAGATAAAAAATCACCTTTTTTACCTATTATTGAAACATAGTTTTTATCAACAGCCATTACTGAACAAGTTGTAATCCCTATATCATCTCCACCATCTGATTCATCATTATCTTTATAATCATTATTTGTTCCATAATAATTAAATAGTTTTGCTATTTTTTCACTGGTATTAGATGTGTCTACTTCAAACATCATTCTTACTGCACCCAAAGCCTTAATTCCGATTTTTGTTAAATTTTTAGATATTTCATATTTTAAAGCATTACCATCACTTAATTGCAATCTTCCTGAATATAATCCATCATTTAAATTTAAATAAAACTCTGCACTTGCTGTTTTTGCTTTAGCAAAAATAGTCATTGTTGCATCAGTTAATTCAACTTTAAATTTAACATCATTATTTTCTGTTGAACTTTCATAAACTTTGTTTTTTTCTGGATCTTTGTCAAAAAAAGTTTTATACATATTAGCAATTAAAGTAGTGTTATCAAAAATTATTTTTGAACCTTTAATTACTGATTCAATTTTTGTAGCAATTGTTATGAATTGGTTCATTTGTTTACCAATTCCTCTATCTGTTATGTTAGCTAATGTAACATTTTGATTAAAATCTTGCTGTGTATAATTAACAATTCTATTTTCTTCACTGAAACTTGATGGAAATAAATCTCAAGTGTTAAAAATTCTCATAGCAGATTTTACTAAAGTGACAACATCTTTAATATCAAATGCTGGTTTTGATGGATCTTGGTCAGTTTTATCATCAGTTTTATCATTTGGGTTATTATTGTCTTTATCATTTTGATTAGAATCTGATTGATCATCTTTGTTATCATTGTTATCATCTTCTGTTTTTGATTCTTTTGAAGAACTGCTACTATTACAACTAGATAAAACAATAGGTAATGGTACAGCAGCTAAAATACTGAATGATAGTAATAATTTTTTAAATATTTTCATTTTTTTCTCCTTTTTTTAATTAAGCATCAGCTTTTACATTTTTTATTAAATAAATACTTGTATATAAACCATAAAAAATTGATGACACAATAGAATAGCCTAAAGCAAGAACAGAAAAAGCAACAGCAACAAAAAACATAATTATTGATCAAAAAAATCCTCCGCCAACAAAATTTCAAATAAAGCTAAAAAATAAAGGAACACAAAGCAAACCTGTTAGTTTAAAATTTTTTGAAAAACTTCTTGTAACAAATACTGGTTCTGTATAGTCATCATAATCTGCTGCATAAAAACTTCTAATGTTTAATTGATTTTTTAAAATAATCAAAATTATGTTTTTAACCAACCAAATAAAAACAGCAATACAACCAAGTACAATTGCACAAATCTTTGCTTCATTTAAAGTAGTGCCAATTACAATTGAAAGAATTGCAAAGCAAACTCATAAAATAGTTAAAACTAAAATTGAAATTGCTTTGTTTTTGATGTTTTTTGCGATCTCTTCAGTGATTGAAATTGGTAAATACTTAGCTTCTTTAAAACAAATTGGAGTACAAAAATTATGATTAAGTGGTGCATTCCCACTTTTCAAATATTTACAAATAAATTTATTTTCTGGATCAAAATTTCCACTAGCAATTAATTGTTCTTTATAAACAGAAATAGGAACCAAACATTTTTCATTGCATCTCCTATGCGCTCCTTTCCCACCTCTTCTTTTTCCTTTATATAAACAAATAAGTTGCTCATCTTGCTTACTATTTTCACTATTTGCTTCCAAATTATTAGAATTTACATTTTCTGAACTAAAATTGTCATTGCTTTGACTATTAAAATTGTTCATTGTTTTATTTTTTTCTCCTTCAAAAAAAATTATATTTTTTTTTTTTTTTTTGCTAAAAAAGTTAAAAAAATCACTAACTAGAAGTATTTTTTTCTAGTTAGTGATTTTCAAAAAATAAAATTTATTTTAGTCAACTGCTAATTCAGTGATTTTTTTAAAAACAGAAAAACAAGCAACAATTGATGTTATGCCAATAAAAACTCCAATTACAAAAAGAATAAAAATTTTATTAAATTCTTTTGTTACACTTTTGTAAAAATTTGATTTTGAAATCATAATAAAATTTAAAACCAAATCTACAATAAGTAAAATTGCAAAAGGAATTAAAAGAAAATAAGCAATTAAAAATAGTGACTTATCTTTATCAGGGTCACTTTCTAAAAATGTGCTACCTGAAATTATTAAGCATAAACAAATAATAGCAAAAGCAATATTAATAAAAATTGTAATTAAATAAGTTTTACAAATTTTTCTTAAACTTTCAAAGTTTTCTAAAGTTAATACAGATTTGTAATTTGAATAAATCGGTTCTTTTTCTTGTAGATTTTTCATAAATAAAACAATTTAAAATTTAGATTAATTTTACAAAAAAATAAATGAAGCAATTACATAATTTTTATCTTTATGCAATACACTTCATTCAGTTTTATAGTTTTTTAATTGAATCCTATAATTTTCTATTCAAAAGGATTGTTTGTTGAATTTGTTGGAGTTGGTACATTTGCTTGGTTTGAATTAGCATTATTAGGATTGTCATAGTTTGATAAACTAGACATATCAACATCTTGTCTTTGAACACTTGTAGCTTGAAATAAAGCAAAAGTTGATAAACCAATTTTTGATGCTAAAACAATTTTTGGAAACATAAAAATTTCAGCATTAAAATAAGAAACTTTTTGGTTATACAATCTTCTAGCAGCAGCAATTTCAGTTTCTAGGTATTGAGAAGAACTCATTAATTCTCTTACTAATGAATCAGCTTTTAATTGTGGGTATTGTTCATATTGTACATTTAAGTTCATCATAAAATTAGCAAGTTGATTATCTAACTTAGCAGTTTCATTTGAATCGGTTCCACCACTTCTGTATTTAGTAACTAAAGTTAAAGTTTCTTTTTCATGTTTCATATAGCCTTTAGTTTGCTCTAATAATTTAATTAAAGTGTCTCTTCTTTTTGCTTCATTAACTTGAATATTACTAGCAGCATTGTTAATTTGCATTTGTTCATTAATTAAATTATTTTTTCATGAAATGCTTACAAATCAAATAATTCCTAAAGTAAAAATAACCAGTAAAATTCAGCCAAATTTTTGACCAAAGCTAGCTTTTGCTTGTCTTTGTGTATTATCTACATTTGCATTAAAACCACCAGGGTTTTGAGGTAACCTTGTGTCTACTAACATTTTTATCTCCTAATTAAAAACTTATTTATTAATTGTAATATTTTTTTAATTTAATTAAATAAATTATGTACTTCATTTAGTATCTTTTCAATAAAATCATTCTTTGTATCATAGCGATTCGAAACAACATAACAACCATATTGATCTAAAATCATAGTAAATTGCCCTTCTTTGTTAAAGTCATTAAACTTTTTAATTATTTCAATTAACTTATCTTTAAATTCAAAGTTTTCAAATCAGTCAGGATAATTTATTCAAAAACCTAATTCTGCCATTGATTTTCCAAAATTTAAATCATCATAATATAAAGGATTAATAAAAGTTCTATTATTTGGAGTTATTACAAATCGTACATTAGTTTTATTTTTAAAATAAAAAAAAGCCAAATGTTTTTTTTCTTGAAAAAAATAAAACCTATCAAAAGGAACATTAATAACTTTTGCACCAACATGGATTCCAACCACAACAACTGGATCAATCAATTTTCTAGATCAAAATGAATTCATCATGTAAGTTGCATGAACTATTGAATTTGAAACAGTTGAACTAAGATGTTGAAATCAAATTGGTTTTTTTGGTTTTTTATCACAGCAAAATCATAAATACTTGTAATCTAAAAAACGATTCATAATGAAACTCATATCAATTTTTTTAGAATTTTCAAAATCTTCATATCCTTCATCATCATATGTAGCAATCATGTATTTATTTGAATTATGTTTATATCATTCTCTGTTTATTGCAGGAGTTAATAAAGGTAATTGCATCATACTTGTTAGTCTTTTAAAATAACTAAATACTTGTGCTTTAACCCTTGAAATTATTTCATTAAAATCAATATTTCTATGATTTTCTAATAATCCTAGATTATCAATTGTTGTGTTAATATTTAATAAACTATCAAAATTAATTGAATTATTAAAAACAGCAACTAAAGAACCTATTTTTGAAAAATTAAATTTGCTTGCATTTTCCTTTCTAAATCAAGCTAAAAAGTCTTCTTGTGCTTTTATAGTAAAAAATTGATTTACTTTTTGACCTAATCCTAAATCATTTTTTAAATCGCCTCATACTTGAATATTGTATGCTTTATCAAAATCAGTGTTTTCAAAATTAAAATCCTTATTTTTTTTATTTTTTCCATCTATAATTGCATCAAAAGACAATTCTGGCTCAAAATTTGTGTAAAACAAAAAAAGATTATCATTTTCAATAAAAGGAGTTTTTTCACTGTGATAACCTGTTAAAGTTTCATATTTTGTAACAGTTCTTGATCTAGTTCTTCCTTTTGAATCAGTATAAAATTCTGTAGTTCTGTATGGAAATGATTTGCTTGCTGAAGTAACTACATCTCTTCAAGTTAATCTTCTTGCAATTATGTCATAAAAAGGACTATTTTTATACAATCCTCCAATCCCTAATTTAATATCAATACTTTCTCTATTGTTTAGTATTTTTAAAATTTCAGAACTTGGAATCAATTCATTAACTTGAAAACCAAATCTTTTAAAACAATATCTGTATATATCAGATAAAGAAAAAGTAGCAATTGCAGCATGCATTAAATCAAAACGATTATTACACATTTTGTTAATATACATTTCTTTTTTATTTCTAAATTCTCTAAATTCTTTAATAACTTGGTAGTTTTGCTTAAATTTTTTGATAAAAAATAAACCAATAATGATAATGAAAGAAAAAATTGTTAAAAAATGAATTCACATTCTTTTAGTGTATTTTAATTCTTTTTTCTTTTCTATTATAGAAAGTTCAGATTCTTTAATTTCATTAGTAAAATTATCAATTTCTTTAACTCTAGCATTATTTTTATTGAACTGGATTTTAAAAAAATCATCAACAACTTCATTAATTGCTAAACTAATATGATCATAAAATAAATTAATTGGATTATTAGTTAATGCTGAATAATTGATTTGAAAATTTTTAATATTAAAATCATTCAAATCACTAAATTTATTTTCTTTTTTCAATTGCTTAGAGTTTGGATTAACAATAAAATTTTTTGAAACGTTTACAGCTGCAGCAAACATTTTAAGACCATCTTTATTTAAATCAAAATTAATATTTTTGTACTCTGCTTTGTCAAAAACATCATCTGATTCAGAAGAATTTTTATCTATGCTTTCTGCAACATAAGTTTCTTTTTTTGTTTCACTAATTTCAAAATTATTTATTTTTTTTTCTTCATTCAATTCTTCAGAATTCAAAACTAAATTTTTTTCTTTTTCATTCATTTTAACTAAATCCTAATATGTAAAAATTAAAAAATTATTATTCTAATTTTATATATTTATATTATTAAATTTTGACTAATTTTTAAAAAATCATTATGAAAATCTTTAAGATAAAAAATAGCACAAAAAAATTTTATTATTTTTGTTTTATTAATTTTCATTAAAATTGTTTTTCAATCTGATTCTTATTGTTATTATAATAAATACCAAAATTAAAATTACAGATAATACTAAACATCCTACAGCAACTCCTGTAATTTCACCATCACTTAGTTTAAAATTATTGCAACTAGAATTATTAGGTGTTTGAAGATAATTTTTTATTAATGCAGTTTCAGCACCTAAAAAAACCACTATAAAGCATTCCAATTGTTGATCAATCAGCTTTACTATATATTTGTTCAGTATCAGAAAGAAAAGGAATTGTTATGTTTAATGGTGAAATATTGCTGTCTTCATAAAAAAACAATATAATCACCAAAACTATCAATAGAACTATCTGCAACTGGCAAAGCATCTTCAAAATTAAGTTATTATCAGTTATTCATTCATTTATATTTATAGTTTTATTTTAATTAGAGAATAATGTTTATAAAAAATTGTCTATTATATTGAAAAAAATTGGTAGAGCAGTTGGTGACATTAAAAATAAAAATAGCTATTTCTAGCTATTTTTATCCAAAAAGACAATAATTGAAATAAATTCTAGATTTTAAAATTTATTTAAAACTAAATATATTTGTAAATTAATTTTTTGCTATTTTTACCTATTTTTTTACTTTAAAACTTTTATTTAATTGCATTCTTACTATTACAATTATCACTGCTGAAACAATAATTGCAGCAAGTGCTAAGCACCCAATCACAATTCCAGCAAGTCCTCCATCACTTATTCAATTAGTTTGGTTTGGAGTAGTAGAACCTGGATAATTCTCTATTGGGGCTGCTTCAGTACCAGTAAACCCACTATAAGTAATAGTAACAATAGAATCTTTTTCTGGAAAACCAAACGGTAAAACTCCATATTCATCTGTTGGACTAGTTTTAATAGGAACATCAATTTCTACTGTTAAATCATTACTATTTGGAACATTTTTTAAAGTTACAGTATCAGACTCTGGAATAAATTTTTCTCCTTTAATAGTAAAATTTTGTAAAAAATGATTTATAACAAAGCCTTTATTATTATCTTGAACTATTTTTTCAGCACTATATTTTTCTTTAATATCAATTACAGCACTATCTGTGTTTTCTTTAAAAGTTAATGAAAAATCACTTTTTTGAAAACCTACTACTTGCAAATAAGAAAAATATGAAACTTTACCATTGTCTTTAATACCATCACCAAAATTATTGGGATATGTAATTTCTGCTTCTAGTGATATTTCTCCAGTTGTGTCATCACCATCAGCACTTATAAATTTAACTACATCTGATGTTCCTTTATCAGTTAAAAATTTATCTAAGTTAGTTAAATTTTCATTCATAGCAGAAGGCATAACATTGTCTAAAACTTTTGAATTTTCAATGTCACTTTCAAAATTTTTTAGTGATGAAAATTCTATTTTTGAATCTGAAAGATTTTCACCAGTAGGAACAAAATCTATTGTATCATCATTTAATTTTTCTGCTGGTGTTGATAACCATTGTCCTTCATTTGCATCTATAACTTGTTTTGCTAAATAAATATTTTTATTGTCAATATAAGTTTCAATATTTACATCTGACAAAGTGTATGGATTACTCGTTTCATAAGCATCACTTGAAACACTATTAACTTTTTCAACACCATCATTTAAGTCTATATATCTTGTGTTTGTTAAAAATTTATCAGGTATAACTTTACCTTTAGTATTATTAGAATAAGTATATTCTTCACTACTTAAACTAAAGTACACAAATTTTGATTCTTTATCATAAGCAACAGTGTTAAATTTCCAATTATCAGCAACTACATTATCTTCTAAACCAGCACTATCTAAATCAGTTTTTTTGGGTCCAAGAGTTGGAGATGCATTTAAATAATTCATGTACATATTATTAGTGGCTTTAGTTGCACCATAATTAACGGTAGGATTTGTTCCATTGGTTATTGATAATTCAGAAACAGCAAATGATGAAAATATTTCATCATAACTGTCTAATAAAACTCCTATTTTTTCAGATGTATTTTGACCAGAAGTGCTGCTAGAAATGGAAAAAAATCTTTTATAAATACTATTAAAATCTGGTAACTTGTTAGTATTGTTAATAAAACCTCTTGAATTGGTACCATTGTCATCAGTATTTATAACTTTAAGACCGTCTAATATATTTGTAAAATTATCATTTATTGCAACAATATAATAGGTGAATGAGTAAGTTGGATTAGTTCCTTGATTTATGGACATATCTGTAGCATTAGTTTTTGAATTACTAATTGCATATGATAAGTGTGTTGTCTGATTAGCAGATGTAAGAGTTGTATCTCACATTCAAATACTGAAATTAACTCCCTTTACACTACTTGGTACAATAGCTAAAAGATAATCGGTTTCTTTTGCAACATTACTTAATTTTGTATAACTAAAATTGTTAGTTTCTTCATCATTACCTTTATTTTCTACATTTGAAAAACCATTATCTATATCAAAATTCATAATTTTAGTAGTTTTATTAATATTTTCTAAATTATTTCCTGAAGTAACAATTAATTGATCAGATGAATTAAAGAAAATAAAAGCAGAATTATCTCTAGCTTTTGCTATAACTTGACTATCATTTAATTTAGCATTTTTAGGAACTACAATTGCACCTGAATTAATGTCTAACCCAAATACAACTAAATTAGATAAAGTAGTTGTATTATTTGCTGTTGTTTCATTTCCAAATAAAACAAATAGAATATTTTTGCTTTCTAAATAAGCAAAATTAATGACTTTATAACCACTTATATCATTAACAGATTTAACAGTGCTATAATAATTCTTTAGCAATTGATTTTCAATTAATTTATGACTTCAAAGTAACAAACCAGCATAAGTTGTTAATGTGATAGTTTGTTTACTAGCAGTCATTCCAATTGTTGCACCACCAGCTTTACTATTTGTTTGTTCAGTATTAGAAAGTGATGGAATTATTGTGTTTACTGGTGAAATATTATTATCCTCATATGAAACAATATAATCTCCAAAACTAGTAATTGAACTATCAGCAACTGGTAAAGCATCTTTTAAATTGATACTATTATCAATTGTGGACTCATTTATATTTAAAGATTTGTTAATTAAAGAATAATGCTTGTTAGAATTGTTTAATGTTGATAACCCAATTGGTAAAGCAACCAATGGCAATATAAATAATGAAAATAGTGAATTTTTATTCATAATAGAATCCCCTCAAAAATAAAAAGAAAAACAATAATAGGCAAAAACATTTAGTTATGCTTTGACATTTTTATTATAAAAAAAGAAAAAAGAAATATCTATCAATTTTTAATTTTTAGTGAAAAAATAAAAATAACTA
>CAMWTH010000039.1 GCA_947177125.1 uncultured Mycoplasma sp.
TAAAAATCTAGTTTGAACAGTTTACAACAAATCTTTTTTATTAAAAAATAAATTTTGTTGGTTTTTTTTTTTTTTTTTTATTTAGAATATTTTTGTATTTTTTTAGTTTTTGAGTAAATTTTAAATTTTTGAAAGGTATTTAATATGAAAAAACAATTAAAAAAGAAATGACTATTTTCATTGTTTGCTTTTCCTTTGGCTGCTTTACCAATTGGATTATCAACAATACATAATTCAAATAATTCAATTTCTTTAGTTCATAAATCTTTAAATGTTAATGAATCAACAACTGATAGTGACATAAATTTAGAAGATGCTTTACCAGTTGCTGATAGTTCTATTACAAGTTTTGGAGATTACATTGTCTCTTATGAAGACAATAATATTTATCCAGTTAATGTAACAATCCCTTTTCTTACAACTGATACTTCACAAGGGCTAAAAGCAGGTGGTGCAACAGTAGGAATGACAACAAATAAACAAACTATTACTTTAACAACTTATGCTGGATTATTGCTTTGAAGTCATAAATTAACTGAAAATTCATTATTGAAAAATTATTATAATAGTGTTGAATCAGTAAGTGATATTAGTAATTACAAAGTAATTAATTTTGCTTATTTAGAAAGCAAAAGCATTCTATTTGTTCTATTTGGAAATGAAACAACAGCAAATAATACAACTACTTTATCTAATTTAGTTGTATTTGGATTGGACATTAACTCAGGTGCAATTGTTGTTCCAAAAAATGCTAAATTAAATGATAGTCAAGTTATAGCAAAAGCTAGAGATGATTCTGCTTTTATTTTCTTTAATTCATCAGATCAATTAATTGTTACTTCAGGTGATAATGTAGCTGATATAAATAAATCTACTAAAATTATGACTTTTGATGAAGCAGATGCAGGTTTTGCAAATGTTGCAAATAAAGGAAATGATGAAGAAACTAATAATTTTAATTATGATCAAACCAAAAATACACAAAATTTAAGTGCTAATGATATGCTTATAGGGTTTTTACCAAGTGAAACTAGTGGAATTAATTATAGTTTTTGACTACAATCAAATGTTCAAATTAATTCAAATGGTACTGAGTTGTCATACTCTACTAGCAATGCAACTACAGGTGCACCTAACAATACAATTAATAGTAATAACAAATGGTTAAATTATTATGTTATTCCTGTTAATGATTCTTTTGAAAATATTACTGCACCAGGTACTATTAACAGATCTACTAAAACTGGTAATGCATATGATGCCAAAAGAGGATATTTGCTTCCTGCATCTGATAATAATTTACCTAAAATAAATGACATTACTAAAAGATTTTTCAGTACTGGATTATCTAATAATAACGGAACAACAACTGAAACTTTTGGGGTATTAATTGATAGTTATGATTCAATGTTTTCTACTTTTATTAATTACTCAGTAAATATTACTGATTCTAATAAAAGTATTACTTTAGATCAAACACCAAGTTTTTATTTCAATGTTAACAATGTAAATAGTGGTCCAACTAGTGATGATTTAGTAAGTTTACCAGATAATGTGGCTGTTAATAAATGAGAATTTAGTTCAGTTGGTTATGATAAAGAATCTAATTTTGTCTATTTAAGTTTAAGTGGTAGTGAAATTAATGTATCTGAAAATAACAATGACACTATAATTCCAGGTAAGTATTTAACAAATACTAGATATGCTAGCTTAAAAACTGCAGATAGTAATGTATCTAAAGATGCATATGTTGAAAGCAGTCCATATACTTTGTCAGATGTAAATTTTGATACTTATACTAATCAAGAAAACTTATATTTAACAAAGCAAGTAATCAGTGGAAATGATGGACAATGATTAAAAACAACAGTAACTGATTTTAATGATGATACTAAAGATTTTGAGCCTACTACAGATTCTAAAATTAATTTTTATTCATTAGAAAATTTGGCAAAAAATCTTGAAAACTCAACAATTTTAAATAATGTAATGCCTTCAAGTATTAATTCAACAAGTCTAGATGGATATTTAAAAGAAAATGATTTATCAGATACAGTTAAATTTAATAGTGTTGAAGGAAATGATGAAACTGGAGAAATTAATTTAGAAACAGAAATCACATATTCTAATAATTTTGGTGATAGTGTTGATAATGGTTCAGTTTCATATGATTCTTACATTCAAGCAAAAGGGTTTGCAAATAATGATTTCCAATTAACTTTCAAACAAGAAACTGAAAGTGCTGTAAAAGAAATAAGAGAAAAATATAGTGCTGAAAAAATTGTTGCTACTAATAATAAGTATTGAGTTATTGAAAATTTATTACAAAACATTACAATCAAAGACAAACCAATTAATGTAACTGAAAGTATGATAACTTTAAGTAACCCTAACAATGACAAACAAAGTTTAAAAGTAGATATCAATATTCCAATTAAGACAAGTCCTACTGATACTAATGGAATTCTACCTGTTGGTTATCCAACTAATAAAGCTAATTTAACTATGACTTATAATGGATTTACAGGAACAGAAGCTCCAGGATTTGTTCCTAATCCTAACAATCCAAATCCTGATGAAGGATTAAGTGGTGGAGCAATTGCTGGAATAGTAATTGGGTGTTTAGCATTAGCTGCAATTTTAATTGCTGCAATTGTACTGATTAGAATAAGAACAAAAAAAACAAACATTTAATTAAGAAACCTAAAAACTAAAAAAAATCACTAGAAAATAGTGATTTTTTTATTCTATTTTTATTTATAAAAATAGAATATTACCATTTTTTATTGCTAAAATTTCAAATTTTGCGCTCTTTTTTTTTTTTTTTTAAAATCAAAAATATATTTTTTAGTTTTTTGAGTTTTTAAAATTTTGAAAGGTATTTAATTATAAATATGAAGAAAAAGTTAAATAAAAAATGGTTATTTTCATTATTTTCTATCCCCCTAATTGCTTTACCTCTTGGGTTAGCAACACTAAATAATTCAAATAATTCAGTTTCTTTAGTTCATAAATCTTTAAATGTAAATGAATCTACAAGTGATAGTAACATCAATTTAGAAGATGCATATCCAGTTGCTGACCAATCTATTGATGGTTTTGATAAATATATAGTCTCTTATGAAGATAAAAACATTTCACCTGTCAATGTAATAATTCCTGGGATTACATCTGATGTATCAAAAGAAGGTGGAGCAACAGTTGGAATGACAGAAAATAAACAAACTATAACTGTAACAACTTATGCTGGTTTGTTGCTTTGAAGTCATAAACTAACTGATAATCCTTTACTAAAACAGTACTATCAAAATGTAATGAGTATTAATGATATTACTACTTATAAGGTAATTAATTTTGCTTATTTAGAAAGCAAAAGCATTCTATTTGTTCTGTTTGGAAATGAAACAACAACAAATAATACAACTACTTTATCTAATTTAGTTGTATTTGGATTGGACATCAACTCAGGTGCAATTGTTGTTCCAAAAGATGCTAAATTAAATGATAGTCAAGTTATAGCAAAAGCTAGAGATGACTCTGCTTTTATTTTCTTTAATTCAGTAAACCAACTAATAGTTACTTCAGGTAACACAATAACTAATATTAATAGTTCTACTAAAATTATGAGTTTTGATGAAGCTGCAGGTTTTGCAAATGTTGAAAATAAAGGAAATGATGAAGAAAATAATAATTTTAGTTACGAAAAAGTTGGAGCTATGAAAGAAGCTGACTATCTTTTAGGAATTTTACCAAGTAGCGTTAAAGGAGTTAATTTTAGTATTTGATTATTTTCAAATCCTATTTCTGGAAATGGACCTAGTAATATAAGATTATCATATGCAACCAGCAATACTACTACAGATGCTCCAGACAATTTAATAAACCAAGGTGGTATTGCCACTAATTCATTTAATTATTATGTTGTACCAATTAATGATAATTTTGAAACTATTAACACTAGTAGTCCTCTAGTGATAGTTAACAAAAATGGCAATACAACTTTTAGAGGTTTTTTAAATTCATCTAATACTATGCCAGAATTTAATAGTGTTTTTAAAAGATTTTTTATTACTTCTACTACTGTAACAGGTGGAACTACAACTGACAATATTGGAATAACATTAGATAGTTATGATGAAATGTTTACGTCATTTATAGTTACTCCATTTAACCTAACTGATGCTAATTCTTTTACATCTGGTAGCACAACTTTTTATATGAATTACTTAAGCAACAATATTACAGGACCCCAAAAAAGTGATTTAGATGCTGCAAATTTACCAGATGATGTAGTTGTTGATAGTTGAGAATTAAATTCTGTTGGTTTTGACAAAGAATCAAATTTTGTTTATTTTAGTTTAAGTGGAGAAGAGTATAACTATGCAGCAGATGCTATTGGTGATGTTATTCCTGGTAAATATGTTACAAATACAAGATATATTGACTTAAGACCAGATACTCCTACTGAAAGTAGAGTTTCAAGTGATGCATATATTCAAGGTGATCCTTATACTTTATCTGATGTAAATTTTGACACATATACAAGTGATACTAATCTTTATTTAGCAAAACAAGTTATTGATGGAAATGATGGACAATGATTGTCAACAACAGTAACTGACCTTATTGATGACACTCAAGATTTTAAGCCTACAACTAATTCAAAAATTAGTTTCTCTTCATTAGAAACTTTGGCAAAAAATCTTGAAGAATCAAATGTAGTAAACAATGTTATGCCTTCACTAATAAAATCAGATAGTTTTAATGATTTTTTAAAAGAAAAAAACCTTTCAAATTATGTTTCATTTAAAAATGTTTCAGGAAATGATGAAACTGGTGAAATAAGTTTTGAAACAGAAATCACTTATTCTAATAATTTTGGTGATGGTGATCAAGAAAATGGTCAAGTTTCATATCTTTCATATGTTCAAGCAACTGGATTTGCAAAAAAAGATTTTACACTAACTTTTAAATCAAATACTGAAAGTGCAGTAAAAGACATTATGGCAAAATATAGTGCAACAGAAATAGTTAAAACAAATAATGTTGGTTGAGTAGTTAAAAACTTGCTAACAATCTCTATCAAAAATTATTCTCTTCCCCCAATAACTGAAGATATGATTACTTTAAGTAATCCAGATGATAAAAGTTTAAAAATAGATATTAATATTCCAATTAAAACAAGTGCTACTGATACTAACGGAATATTACCTGAAGGTTTTTCTGGTCAAACTAGTTTCACTCAAACTTATAATGGATTTACAGGAACAGAGGTTCCAGAGAAAGTTCCTCTTCCTGGCGATCAAGATACAAATAATCCAAATTCAGGGAATGGGTTAAGTGCTGGTGTAATTGCAGGAATTGTAATAGGTTGTTTGGCAGTAGCTGCAATCATAATTGCTACTATAGTATTGATTAGAATTAGAACAAAAAAAGTTGCTATTTAGAAAAAATTAAAATAAAAATCACTAGAAATGGTGATTTTTATTTTTTTTAAAACAGAAACAAGTAAAATAATAATTTTTATTTTTTGACTTTTTGTCATTTTCTTTTTAGAATATTACTTAAATACAATAAAACCTAAATTTTGAGTATTTTATTAAATTTTTTGAGAGAAATTTTTATATAAGTTATGAGTAAAAAAATAAATAAAAAATTGTTATTTTCATTGTTTTCTATCCCACTAATTGCTTTACCTATGGGTTTAGTAAATTGAAAGAATTCACAAAAAAATATTTCTTTAATTGATAAATCTTTTAGTGTAAATGAATCTACAGCTGATAGTAATATTAATTTAGAAGATGCTTTACCAGTTGCTGATAGTTCAATTACTAGTTTTGGAGATTACATTGTTTCATATGAGGACAATAATATTTCACCAGTAAACATAACAATTCCTTCACTTACTACTAATCAAGCAGGTGTAAAAGATGGTGGTGCAACAGTTGGAATGACTACAAATAAGCAAACTATTACATTAACAACTTATGCTGGGTTGTTGCTTTGAAGTCATAAATTAACTGAAAATAAGTTATTACAAAATTACTATAGTACTGTTAAATCTGTTAGTGATATTAGTACATATAAAGTTATTAATTTTGTTTATTTAGAAAGTAAAAATATATTATTTGTTTTATTTGGAAATGAAACAATAGAAAATAATGTAATTACTTTATCAAATCTAGTTGTGTTTGGCTTAGACATTAATTCAGGTGCAATTGTTGTTCCAAAAACAGGTAAATTAGCAGATAACCAAGTTATAACAAGTGCAAAAAATAATTCTGCTTTCATTTTTTTAAATTCATCAGACCAACTAATTGTTACTTCAGCTAAAAAAACTACTGATTTAGTGGCATCAACTAAAATTATCTCATTTGATGAAAATGGACTAGGTTTTGCTAATGTTAAAGGAAATGATCAAACTAATTTTACATTTACTTATGACATAAGAGTAGATACAAATGATTTATTAATTGGTATTGCTCCAAGTAGTGTTAAAGGAATTAATTTTACTATATGACTTAGTGTTTCAACAAACCGAGATACACGTACTAAACCTAGCTTGTCTTACAAAACAAGTAACAATGCAACTAGTTATTCAGATAAACAAATTGATTCAAATGTTTCTTCATGAAATTATTATGTAGTCTTAGTTAATGATGAATTGACTGCTTTAGATAGAACTGTTAATAGATATAGAATAATAAATAAAGTAGGAACTACAAGTTATAGAGGTTATTTAAATAGTGAAAATAAAGTTCCAGATTTTGAAAAAATCACTAAAAGATTTTTTATTACATCTAATACTACTACAGGTTCAAATACTAATGAAAATCTTGGGGTTTTATTAGATAGTTCTGACAAAATGTTTTCATCATTTGCAACTATGCTAATAACTACGAATAATAACACTCCTAGTTTTGGTACAACTAAAGTTTATATGAACTATATTGATAACCAAATAACAGGGCCAACAAATTTAAATCCACAAACAGACTCTAAAACAGGTAAGAATATAGGATTAGAAAATAATTTGGTAGTTAATAACTGAAATTTTAATTCAGTTGGTTATGATAAAGAATCAAATTTTGTCTATTTTAGTTTAAGTGGAGAAGTATATAATTATACTCAAGGTTCTTTGGGTGAGGCTGTTCCTGATAAATATTTAACAAATACAAGATATATTGATTTAAAAGATGGTGTAGCTGATGCTAATAGAGTTTCAAGTGATGCTTATGTTCAAGATATTCCTTATACTTTATCAGATGTTAATTTTGAAACTTATACTGACACAAAGAATCTTTATTTAGCTAAACAAGCAATCAATGGAAATGATGGACAGTGATTGGCAACTACAGTAACTGAATTTAATGATGATACCAAAGATTTTTTACCTACTACTGATTCAAAAATTGATTTTTCATCATTAAAAACTTTTGAAAGTGACATTGAAAATTCACAAATTTTAAATGAAGTAATGCCTTCAGTTATGAATGATAATTTAAATAGTCTAGATAAATTTTTGAATGATAAAGGTATAGCAGATATAGTTAAATTCAGAAAAGCTATTGGGGATGACACAACTGGCGAAATAAGATTAGAAACTGAAATTACTTATCCTAATGATTTTGGTGATGGTATTACAAATGGTAAAGTTTCGTATGTTTCATACATTCAAGTAATTGGTTTTAAAAAAAATGATTTTTTATTAACTTTTAAAGAAAATACAAATGCTGCTGTACTTGATATTAAAGCAAAATATAGTGCTGAAAAAATTGTTCAAGATAATAATGTAGCATTTGTCATAAATAATTTGCTACAAAATATTACTATTAAAGGTCAAAAATTTATTCTACAACCTAATACAGTAACTTTAAAAAATGCTCCTAGCACTAATGATTTAACAGTTGAAATTAAAGTTCCAATTAAAACTAGCATAACTGATGAACAAGGTATTTTACCAATTGGTTTTCCAGAAAATGATGCTATTTTCACTATCACTTATGATGGATTTACAGGTACCGAAGCCCCTCCACTAGAAATTTATCCTAATGATTCAAGCAATACTAGTCAGCAAAATAATTTAAGTGAAGGAATGATTGTTGGAATCATAGCTGGATGTTTATTATTAGCTGCAGTTATAATTACAATATTTATGATATTAAAAATAAGAATAAAATCAAAAAATGATTTTAAGATCAAAAAACAAAACAATAGTGAGTAAAATTTATAAATAATTTTGCAATTTACTTTAATTTAAAAATGCATTTTTATTAGTTTTTGTTTTAAGAATTATAAACTTGATTTATTGAATAAAAAATAACTAGAAATAGTTA
>CAMWTH010000040.1 GCA_947177125.1 uncultured Mycoplasma sp.
TTTGTTTTAATAATAAATTTGTCTTTCACATTCATTAATTTATACAAAAGATTTAATGTTCCTAAAAATCAAAAACCTGTAGAAAATAAATATCAAAAGTAAGAAAATACAGGGTTACTATATCAAAAACGTCGTTCTATAGGAATAATACTAAATGGAGGTAATTCTCTTTTCATTTTTTCTCTTCTAAAATCTGAAAGATAAGGATTTGCATCAATATCTAAATTTTTAATTTCTAATGCAAATTTCAAATCAGGATTAAAAAGTGAATAATAAGACATACGAAATAAATTGTTTTTTATATGAAAAAGACTAATATGCAATTGATAGTTTATTGAAATGTTTTTTTTAATAGATCAATCTACTTTTTTTAAATATACTTCACTGCAATATTTTTCATATCCTTTTATAATTTTTTTTGGTCGTAAAACTAAATTTATAGGATGAAAAATTAAATTAAAAAAAACAAAAAAACAGGAAATTATAATAAAAAAAGATATCGAAAAATCACCCAAATAATTTAAATCTAATAAAGTTATAATTCAATAAATAGAACTAAAAATAATTCATAAAAATAAAGTAAGAAGAGAAATTCCAAATGTTTTAAGTTTTTCTTGAAAATAGTAGTCAAAAATAAGCCTTCTATCACTAAATTCTACAAATCAAGATTTAAAAATAATTAAATAAGTTATGTTGTTAAAAATTGGTACAATTAGCAATCACCAAGGTAGTTTTAGTTCACTGAATTTTTTTAATAAAACAATATCTTTTTCCATAATATTCCATAAATAATTAAAATAAAAACTTTAACTTCTTATTTTTTAATCTTTACTTTATTTTAAAAGAAAATAAAAAACCAGAAACTTGCATTTCTGATTTTTATTTAAAATTTATTTTTATCTTTTTGCAGCTGCTGCTATTCTTAAAATACTCCACAGTAAAATCATTAAATTAACCAAGATTTGGAAACCAATAAAAAGTCCTACTTTTAAATTTAATTCATTTGGTAAATAAAACTTGTCCATATTTTGTGCTAATCAAAGATTGTAAGCTAATAAAAGAACAGAAAGCAAACAAGAAATTCCACTAGTTACTAAAATAATAACTCTATACGCTTCTTGACTCATTCCAAATAATGATCAGAAAAGCACAACTAAAAAAGCAACTAATGCAATTCCAAATGAAGCAAAAATTAATTTAGATAAAGTAACTGCACTTTTAATAGAAATTAATTTAGATATGGCAAAAGTTCCAAGAAAAATAACTCCAACCAATGCAAATGCAACCATAATCAAAGATAGTCCATCATAGATTCAGTTAACATAAGAAAATAAAGAACCAAATCCTACAGCATAAGAAGTAGTATAAATGAAAATGGTTGTAATCGCAAAAGCTAAAGATGCTTTATATACCCTAAAACTTCAAACCAAAGAAAGAATTGAACCTATTGTTAAACCAATAACTGCAAGAGTTAAAATAATATATGAAGCACTACTATCTTCAAAGTTACCAAATGCTATATTTTCTAACAATGGATTAAAAACTAGATATTCTAATAAAAAACCTAGTGCAGCAACATATAAAAAACCAATTCCTGCTGTTAGCATTCCAACATTTAAAACAGAAATTTGCTTTTTATCATACTTTTGTTTTATAGTTTTGTAACCTTCAACTTGAGTATATTGATTATTTCCTGTAGAAGCAAAATAACCCTTCTTATTCATATTGTCTCCTTTTTATTAATGATTTTATTATATCTAAACTTAATCAAATAATAAATAAGGTGAATTGTTATTTATGATATTACACAAATATAAATAAAACAATAAACAAAATAGCAATAGTAATTGTTGCAAAAAAAGATCATAAAAATATAAAAAGAATTTTTCGATTTTTATCATTCTTTTCAATTTTTGAAAAAGATTGTTCAATAGGTAAAATAGAAGAAATTGTTTCTCTATCACTTGTTCGATAAAAAGCATCTTTAAAAGAAAAAATTTTATCTTTAACATTATTTATAATTTGATCTTTTTCTTGTGTCATTAATTGAATTCAATTTTTAATTTTTTCTAATTCTATATATTTAGGATCTTGCTTATATCAACTAAGCGATAGATTACCTTGTTGATCAAAGGATGGTTCCATATCTATTTCATTTCTAACAGAATCAGCTTTGCTCAATAATTCATTAAATTTATTATTTTTTGCAGTATCTAAATAATTTTTAACAGAAACAACATATCCATCATCATTAGTTCAATTGCTAGTAAAGTCAACAAATAATTTTGAACTAAAATCATTGATTAATAAATCTTTATTAATTTTTGAAATAGATTTTTCTATTTTTTTTACTTCATCACTTTTAGAACTTCGACGAATAAAATTAGAATAATCATTTTTTATTTTTCTTCGGTATTGCTTATATTTTTTTACCCTTGTTTCAAAATTAGTGTTTTCTTGATTCATTACTATTAATCTCTATTCTTTGATTTAATTTTACTTTTAACATGTAAGCCAAAAGAACCATTTGCAGTATAAACAAGAACTAAGTTAGGCACAAACATTTCAATTAACTTATCTTTAGAAATTTTAAAAGTTTTTAAAATTTTTGAGCGAATATATTCAGCTTTTTTTTGATCTACTCTATTATTATAAAAAACAACATAATCTGGATTTAAAAAAATTTCATTACCAAAGATTTTTTTAAATTGATTTATTATTTTTTCAACTGAACTTTCAAAACTTTTAACAATTCCACCTAATTTATTTTTAATATCAAAATTAATAACTGGTCGAGTTTTTAAAGCATTTAAAATTTTAGACAAACTTTTTGGAACCCTACCACTATTAACAAGTGGCGATCAGTTTTCACAAGTAAAAGAAGTGAAATTATACTTATAATAATCTCTACAATAAGAAAGAACTTCAAAAAAATCTTCACCATTATTAATTTTTTCTTTTGCTGATTCAACTAATTTTTTTATAGCAAATCCTACTTCTTTTGTGTCAACTACATAAACTTTATCTTTATATTCCTCTTCTAAATATTTAATGTTGTCATGATAACTTGAAAGTCCTGAAGAGACAGTAAAAATAATTATTTTTTCATAATTTTCTAAAAGGTCTTCTACCTCTACTATTACTTTTCCAGGTGAAACAGCACTAGTTTTAAAAGAGTTTCCACTATCAAATTCCTCTAAGATTTTTTCATTTGTTAGTACTTTGTTGTCATCATTATATTCAACATTATTTTTATCAGTAATATTAAAAAATACTTGTCTAGTATCATCACTAGTAATTTCTTTGTTATATAGTCCAATTGAAGAATCTACAATATAACCAACTTTAATTTTCTTGTCCATAATATTCTCACTACAAACATTTTAGTTAATTCTAGTAAATTTATTTTACATAAAAGTACTTATAAATTTTTAATTAGTAACATTAATTTTATATAAAATTTTATAATTAATACTAGATTGTTAAAAAAATAAAAAATAAACTAGATATGAAACAAGAAAATAAATTAAACAACACTGCAGCACAAGTAGTTTTAAAAGCAGTGAAAAAATTTTTAAAAAATGATTTTGAAAATGCTGGATGCTGAATATCAGAATCTGGTTTTTATGTTGAATTTAAATCATCAAAGTCTATTTCTTTAAATGATTTTCCAAAATTAGAAAAAGAAATAAAAAAAATTATTTCATCTGGAGAAAAAATAGAAATCTTAGCAAATAATGTTTCTAAATTAAACAAATATCAAAAACATATTTGTCATGAAAATAAAAATGCTAAATTAATTAAAATTGGTAAAGATTTTGAAAGTCTTTCTAATTATGAAATAGAAGACAATGTAAATAAAGTAAAATTTTTTGAGCTTATTAATGTTGGTGGTAGCTATTGACAAAATAACTCTAAATTAGATCAATTAACAAGAATATCTGGAATTTGTTTTAAAACAAAAGAAGAATTAGATGCTTGAAAAGTTCATGTAGAAGAAATGAAAAAAAGTGACCATCGAAAAATTGGTCAAGATATGGAAATTTTTGCATTTAGTAATGATATTGGTCAAGGTCTACCTATTTGATTACCAAATGGTGAAACAATAAAAAAAGAAATTAAAAACTTTTTAAAAAATGTTTTTAACAAAGAAAAATTCTTTTATGTAGATACTCCAATTTTAGGAAGTAAAGAATTATATGTAAAGTCTGGTCATTGAGAACATTACAAGGAAAATAATTTCCCACCAATGGAAATTGACAATGAAACTTTTATGTTAAGACCAATGACTTGTCCACATCACATCACTTTATACAATTTAAAACCACACTCATACAAAGAGTTACCATATTATATTTGTGAAGATTCAAAATTACACCGTTACGAATCTTCTGGAGGTTTAATTGGTCTTGAAAGAGTGAGAAGTATGGAGTTATTTGACTGTCATGTTATAACTGCTACTAATCAAATTGAAGATGTAATTTTAAAACTTAACGATATTTTAAATTTAGTTTATAAAAAAATGGGAATTAAAATAGATCGTGTTGATTTATCATTGAGAGATCCAAAAGATAAAGTTAAATATCACAATGATGAAAAAATGTGAAAATCTTCTGAAGAACAATTAAGACAAATTTTAAAAAAACTAAATTATAAAAATACAGTTGAAATGGAAGGTGAAGCTGCTTTTTATGGGCCAAAAATAGATTTTCAAGCTAAATCAAATCTAGGAAAAATTATTACTATATCAACAATACAATTAGATTTTTTATTACCAGAAAGATTTGATGTAACTTACATTGATGAAAAAAATCAAAAACAAAGACCAGTTTTAATTCATTTTGGTGTAATTGGAACATATGAAAGATTTATAGCAACTTTATTAAGTCAAACTAAAGGTAATTTGCCATTATGATTAGCACCTATCCAAATCTCAATTATTCCTGTAAATAATAAAATTCATTTAAATTACTGTAAAAAAATATTAAACAAATTAGAAAACAAAAATATGAGAATTAAACTAGATGATTCTGATGAAAGATTATCTAAAAAAATTAGAGAAGCTCAAATTTCTAAAATTCCATACCAACTAGTAATTGGAGATAATGAATTAAAAAATAAAACAGTTTCATATCGTTTATATTCAAGTGATGAAGTAAAAACAAAATCTTTAGAAAAATTTGTAAATGATTTAGAAAATCAAATTAATAAATAAAATAAAAGCCCCATAAAAAATTTATAGGGCTTTTATTATTAATTTTAACTAGTACAAAATGCATAAGATTATTATTTTTTTATAGTCAGTTCATTATTAAGTTTATCAGTTTGTTTTTTATTTTTTATAAGCAAAAATAAAAAAATTGTTATGAATAAAATAGTAATAGCAACAACCCCAGCAGAAACAGCAGCTATATTTTTAGCATCAGTTTTATTTAATAAATTTGTATTTTTATTTGATGATAAATCAGCTAAATCTGAAGATGAATCATCTGGAAGTGGGTTTACATGAACCCCAAAATCTTTATATACACTTATAATTTGTGAAAGATTTGTAGGAAAACCATCCGGAAACAAACTAGAAGGTATATTAATTTCTATTGTTAATAATCCTAACTGGTCATTTGCATTTAATTTTATTCAATCATCTTGGATAGATAAATAGATTCTATTTTTTGACAAAATGCTATAGTCTAAAAAGTATGATTTAATTTGTGAAACAGAAACTTCTGATGGTTTAGTAAATTCTTTAATTTCATTAATTTTATTAATTTTATTATTGAACCCCATATTTTTCATATCACTAGTTATGAATTTTAACAAAAAGTTTTTTTCAATTGAATATCCCTTTATTTCTACATTAAAAACATATGAAGTAGTTCCATTGTAAACATTATCACCAAAATTATTTTTATGATTAATTTCTATTCTTAAAACAATTAAACCATTTACATTGTTTGCACTAACTATTTTAATATTTAAACTATCTCCATTATCAAGAGAAAACAAACTACTTAAATTGTTTTGATTTATACTTTCTGGCATTATTGGAAATAAATTATTTTCTAATTGTTCAATTAAACTATTAAAATTTGAGAGTCTTGAAAAATTTATTTCCTTATTTGCAGTTTCATTATATACTGTATCAAATTTAGATCTTGACATTCAAACAGGATTAGCTGCTTCAATTTGCTTAACCATATAGTAGTTAGAACTAGAATATGAATCATAATTAACTGAATAAATATTATATGGATTATCTTCAGTTTTAAACTCACTATAATAAGGTTTTAAAACAGGAGACTCAAAACTAATATATCCCATTTTAGTCAAATAATTATTTAAAGACTTATTGCTATTTTTATCAATTTTTTTACCACTAAAACTGTAATAAACAAGATTACTTTTACTATCATAATTAAATGAATCAAAATTTCAACTTGATGCTTCAACTTTTTCATCTCCATTATAATTTGAAGATGTTGGTTGTAAACCACCTCAACCTTGTGAAGTATATTGATCATTTATTTTTTCATAACCTTCATACCCAAAAACAGAATAAGAAGCATGTGTTTTATAATAACTATCAATTAATAAAAACATATAAGTTTTATTTTGATTGGCAGCATTTTCTAATTTATAAATTCTTTTATATATTTCATTAAATTTTGGAATAGTATGTGTGTTTTCACTTCAATAGCCTCAGTTAGCAACATCAGATTGGTAACCATTAACAATACTAAAATCAGTTCCTGGTATGCTTTTTAAATCATCATCTAAAGGTTTAATATAATAATTGAAACTAGCTGTAGTTATATCTGTTTTATTGCCAGAATTTTCTTGAATACTTAAAATTCCATTTTTTTGATTTTTTTCAGTATGTAAATATAAACCATAGTTAATTTTATTTTTACCAGGAATTAATCCTAAAAACATATCAGTGTTAGCAGTGTGACCAAATGTTTGATCATCTGGAGAATAAGCAGTGTCTAAAGAAACATCAACTTTTCTATCAATAAAACCTTTTCCGTTTTTAGCATACTTAAATATTTTTGTTGTTTTATTTACTTCACTTCTAGTATTTGCTGAAGTAACAATAACATCATTTGATGAATTGAAAAAAATAAATGCAGAATCATTTTCAACTTTAGTAATAACTTCATGATTTTTTAACATTGCATTAAGCGGAACATGAATACTACCTGTAAAAATGTCAATTGCAAAAACAACTTGATTTGTTTTTACATTACTACCAAACAACACAAATAAAAGACCTGTATTTTTTTGATAAGCAAAATAATTTACTCTGTAACTTGAAATATTATTAATATTTAAATAATTTGAATAATATTTTTTTAGTAATTCATTTTTTGTCAAATCACTGTTTCAAATTAACAAACCACTATAAGTGGTGTAAGTTAAAGTTGAAAAATCTTTAGTCATTCCAATAGTAGCATTATTAACATTTACTGGATAAATGTTATTGTCTTCATATGAAACAATATAGTCACTTAACTTAGTTATGGAACTATTTGCCACTGGAAAAGAATCTTCAAAATTTATTGATGAATCTTCAATGTTAACTTTTCTATTACTTGAAAATTCAGTAACAGAACTTTTACTAGTATCAACAAGAAATGTACCATATGATGCAAGAAGTGGAAAAGAAAACAATGAAAATAAAATTTTCTTTTTATTACTTTTTTTCATAACTATTATAATTTATCCTTGTTATATAAAACTTATCAGCAATTAAGGATTGCTTGAAAATCCTTTGAAAATACAATGATAGTTATAATATATAAAAAGATACTTGTAAAGTTTTGTAAAAATTTTTTATTCTAAAGTAAAAAAATAACAAGACAATAAAATATTGAAAAATATTTAAATCATTGAATTTTTAAAAATTTTATAAAATTAATTTTTAAATAAAAAAAGATAAATTATCCAAATTTATCTTTTTACTTATATACTTAGTTCTCTGTTTAATTTTTTTACTTGCTTTTTATGTTTTATATATATGAAAACAAAGGTTACAATAAAAAGTAAAGTAAGTGCTACAATCACACCAGATATTATTCCTATTTTTTCACCTTCATCTTTGTTAATAAAAAAATTAAAATCAGAATTTGAATCATTATCTGAAGGATTTATTGGGTCAGGAGGAAGAGGATCTACATG
>CAMWTH010000041.1 GCA_947177125.1 uncultured Mycoplasma sp.
TAACATGATTTATAGAATGATTATTTTTTAATAATTCATCAAAATTCATAACTGTAACAGGAAATATAAAATAAGCAAATTTATTTTGCTTATTTTATACATTATGACAAACAACTAAAAGTGAAGCAGATAAATGTGAAAGCACAATCAACTTCATCATTTAAAATTTTTTCATCAAAAATTTCAATTCTATTTGAAAAAGAATTAACATATTCTAATGATTGTAATTCATTGATGTTGTTCATAAATTCCTCCTCCTTTTTCTTATTAATAAAAAAATTCTATATTAATAGCAAAAAAAGTTTTTTATAATTTTGTGTTTTTAAAAACTATTTTTAAATTTTTTGTTTTTTAAAATACAAAATCAAATTTTTAAATCTTTAAATAAATTAGATTCTGCAAGCAAAAGTAAAACCAAATTTTTTGTTTTTTCTTTTTTTTAAAGAACTAAATTTGTTTTCAAAATTTTCAAAAGCTTTAAATACACTAGAGTCATTTAATGATTGTTCATCAAGTGATTTTTCTAGTTCATTTAATGTTTTATTCAAATTATCTAAAGTTTCAGAAGCAACTTTTATAGCTTGTAAAGCCTTTAAAATTTTTTTGTCTTTTTTTTCCATATCTTTCCTCAATATTTATTCTCAATATCTTCCATTTTATAAAAAAATATAAACAAATATAAACCAATTTAAAATTCAGACTAATTTTTTTTATTTTTAACTATTTTAAAAAATTCTGCAAAAATGTTATTAATAAGTATGTTTAGTAAAGAATCGTATAGAGATTTAAATTCCAAAACTTTTTCATATTCAATTTGTGTATTTTTATAATTACCAATAACTATATTGTTTTTTAAGTTTGGAAAAATTCCTTCAAGTCCAGAAAATAAAAAAATTTCAACATTTTTTTTGTTAAAATAATCAACCATTTCTTTTTCAAAATCATCAGGTTTAGAAACTGCTTTAGTCATAATAAACAGTGAATTTTTTTTAATACCTATTTTTTTTAAAATTTCAAAGCGATAAGAACTTGTAATTCTGTAAATATCAATATCTGCTAAAACACCAAAAAAATCAAAAGAATTAAAATCAAAAATTGAATCAGATTGGTAAACATAAATTGTTTTTGAACCAAGTATTTTTTGCTCCAACTCTTGAATTTTATTTCATTGTATGTTTTTGTAACATTTATTTAATGAATCAAGAAAACTTTCAAAAGTCATTTTATCCAATTTAAAATTTTTTTTAACAGTTTTATAATTATTATTTTTGTTTAGTGAAATATTAGATATGTCATTTAGTTTATCTAAATAATTTTCTAAGAAATGCGCTCTCATTTTTAGACTTGAACTAAAACCAAGTTTTTTTGCTATTCTTTGTAAGCTTGTTTCAGAAAAAGGCATATTTTTACAAAAATCTTTAAAACTTATACTTTTTAAATATAGAACTGCATTTTCATTAATGTAATCTATTGCACACAACTCAGTGTGCGAAAAATCTTTTTCATTATAATTTGTGATTAATTTTATTTTCATATGCTATTTCACTAGTTAGTTTTAGTATAAATGCTTTTCATACAATAATAAAATTTATTAAAAAATATATTACTTTCTAAAATATCACTTTATTGATTTAAAATATTCATAATATTTTTTAATTTTAATTAAAATATGATAATTTGACTTTTAATTGTTAGTTTAGTTTTTTTTGGTGTTTCAATATTTTTTGCATCAGCAGTTATTTTTATCTATTTAAAAAAACAAAAATGCAAAAGAAAAGAAAATTTTTTAAAAAAAGAAATCAATGAACTATTAGAATACAACTTTGAAAAAATTAATATCCCAATTGAACACATTAGCTATTCAAATCAAAAACCTGAATTTGAAAGCATGAAAGAACTTTTTAATATGTTTGCATATAAATTCAATCAAAAAATTGAAGATATTAAAAAAACAATTTATTTAATCCCAAAAATTTTAGGTAACTATGATTTTAAGGGTTTTCAAAAATTGTATGATGAAATTAGTTATGAAATTTTATTATTAAAAAGATCAATATCCCAACTTTTTGAATTACACCAAAATCTTTTAAAATATCGTGATTATGTAAGTTATATATTGGTAAGTTATCGTGAAAATAGTTGAAATTTAATAAATTTCTTTAATAAAAATCTTTCAGATAAAAATAACAAAATTAAAAGTATCAGATTAAAAATTGCTCATTTAAAAAAATGTACTAAAAATTTAAATGATTGTATAGAAAATTATGATATCAATGTTTTTATTAATGCCATTGATAATATTAATAATTCATTTACAGATTTAATAAAAATAATTGGTGAAAATTTTGTGATGCAAAAACAAAACAATTACATAAATTATTCTATTAATGAAATTAAAAACATCATTAATAAAAACCACCATAAAATTAAAAGCTCAATTATCAATAGCACACAAAAAGAAATTACTAAAATAGAAAATAATAGAGATTATCTAATTCATAAAACCGATAATTTATCAGATAATGACATTGAAAGAATCACAATTTCTTTAATAAAATCTTTGGGTAAAGTTAAAAAAACACTTAACATTACTTTTAAATCAAGTGAATTTTTTAACCAAAATAAATCAGAAATTGACAAAGCTTTTAAAAATATGTTGCAAATTCTTCCATTGATATTAAAAGCCTTTGATAAAATCTTTGATAATTTCATTGAAGATAAAGATATTAAAGATTCAATTGTAAAAAGTAATTCTATGTTATCCAATATTGTAATGAAATTAAATAATTATTTTGTAATATCAAATAAAAATAATTACAACCCAGGAGAACTTTTAGAAAATGCAAGAAACATTATTGAAAGCATTATAGAAGCATTGTCTTTAGCTGACAGAATTGTTCTAGATGTTGATAAAAAATATGAATATTCTAAAAAAATTCTTAATGACATTACAGGAAATAAATTAATTCTTACTCAAATGAAAGCTTTTGTTATCAACAACAATATAAACATTGAATCAAATATTAAATTAATAGATAAATTGAACTCTGAACTTGATAATATTGAGAAAAAATTTTTTGAAGAAAAATCAAATAATTTAGAATACAATTTTGCATATTTAAGTGAAACAAAAAGTGAAATTTCCATATTAGAAATATCACTTTTAAAACAAGAAAAAATGAAAGAATATATAGAAAAAATTATTAATTACGCTTGTTTGCAAATGACACTAAATGAAAATATAAAAATCAAATTAAAAAAACCTATTGAGCTTTATAAAAATGGTCAATACAAAGAAAGTGCAACACTATTATTAAGTCAAATGAAAAAATAAATTAAAAATCATTAGTTAGTTTTGCATTATTTATTACTTCCATAAAGTTTTCTTTTTGCTTATTTAATAATTTAACTTCCTTTTTAAGATCTTTTATTTTTTCAGCATTTTCATTATTTAATCTGCCTTTTTCCACTTTTATCTCTGCTTCTTTAATTGCTTTATTAAACTGATAAAGTTTAATAGTTCTTAAAAGGTAAATCCCTTGTTCAAAGATTTTTTCTTCAGTTGTTTTCAATTTAGAAAAACTTTCTTTTTTTGTTTTTGAAAAATGTTTGTATTTTTTTACAGATTCAATTAATTTTAAAAAATATTCTTTTTCATAATATTGTAATTTATTAGATTCACAAATATTTTTAATTATTTTTTCACTATTAAAATCTTTACTAATTAATGCTTTTGTAGTAGTATCAACAATTACTTTTAAAACTCTTTTGACTGAATTGTCTGCAGAGTTATAGTAAATATTCAAGTATTGCAAAAATAATTTTGTTAGTTGCTGACTAAAAATTAAATTCACAACCAAAATAGATTCTTGGTGAGCCAATTTTAAATCTTTTGATTTTACATAATTTATTGGAAAATTAGTTTTTTTAGTTTTTTCATTTCTTAAATCTGATTCAATCAAATTAAAAAATTCATCAAATTTATTATTTTCAGAAACTTTTTTTGTTGTATTAAAAGTATTTCTATTTTTTTTAACTACTATTAAATTCTCTAAATCTTTAATATCAATTTCAAAAAATTGAGAAATTAACTTTTTATCTTCAGTAAAAAAAATTTCTTGATATGCAAATTTATTTAACATATCAATAATATTTTTAAGTTCTATTTTTTTTTCTTTATATGATAAATTCAATTTTTTTAAAGTTTCTATTTTGTATTCAATTAGGCCAATTTGATTATTTATTAGTTTTAAACTTTCTTCTTGATTTAAACTTCTAGCAAGTTCATCAACATCTTTATATTTTGAATCAAATGGTTTAACAACAAAAATGTCAAAATTATTTTTAATTAGTTTTTCACTTAATGAAATAGTTGCACTAATTCCAGCAGCATCATTATCTAAACATAAAATAATTCTTTTAATGTTTTTGTATTTTCTTATTAAATTAATTTGATTGTCTGTAAATGCAGTTCCCATTGATGCAACCACATTATGAATTCCTAATTTTTTTAAAGCAAAAACATCCATGTATCCTTCAACTACATAAATTTCATCATAACTTGATTTATCAAAAGAGAAAAAATTGAACAAAATATTTTCTTTTTTAAAAAATTCAGTTGTCTTAGTATTGAGATACTTAACCTTATCGTTTTTATTCAATGATCTTCCACTAAAACCAACTATGTAACCATGTTCATTTTTTATAGGAATTATTAACCTATCGTGAAAAAAATCAATAAAATTTTCCTTATCATTTAAAGTAACTAAACCTGCTTTTAACAACAAATATGGTTCACCACTTTTTTCTTTATTAGCTATTTCAAACAATTTTAACAAATAGTCACGATTGGGATTTTTTGGAGTGAATCCTAATTCATAAAAATCTATTAAATTTTCATCGATATCTCTACTTTTTAAATAGTTTAAACAGTGTTCAGATTCTTTGTTAAATAATGTTCTGTGATAAAAAAAAGCAGCTTTTTTATTCACTTCATAAATTTCTAATTCTTCTTTATTTACATTACTTGAATTATTGATGTATTTTTCTAGATTTGGATCATCAATATTTAAAATTGTTTTAATTTCTTTTAGTGTCTCAACAAACGAACACTTTTTAAAAAGCATCACAAAATTAATTGCATGTCCTTTTGTATTACAAACAAAACATTTAAAAATGTGTTTGCTTGGAGAAATGGAAAGAGAAGGATTATTATCTGCATGAAATGGACATAATGCTCAATAATTTTGTCCTTTTTTGCTAACATTAATATAATTTTGAATTACATCAACAATATTAATTGAATTTAAAAAATTAGATATAAAATTTGAGTTATTGTAATCATTTTTCATTTTTAAAAAGCTTTCTTAACTTTTTCTAAATTAATTTCATTAATTTTCATTCTAACTTGCTTCATACTATCTCTATCTCTGATAGTAACAGTATCATCATTAATGGTATCAAAATCAATTGTTATACAGTATGGTGTACCAATTGCATCTTGTCTACGGTATCTTTTCCCAATTGATCCAGCAGCATCATATGTACAAATGTTTTTTGAAAAAACTAATTTATCAAAAACTTCAATTGCTTTATCATTCAACTTATTTGATAATGGGAGAACTGCAAATTTATATGGTGCTAAATCTGGAGAAAATTTTAATGTAATTCTAGTAGAATTATCTTCTAAAACTTCTTCTGTGTAGGCATCAACTACAAGTGCATACAACAATCTATCTAATCCAACAGAAGGTTCTATAACACTTGGGATAAATCTTTGTTTTGTTTCTTCATCTAAATAATCTAAACTTTTTTTAGAATGATTTTGGTGCTGAGTTAAGTCAAATTCTCCTCTATCAGCAATTCCTCATAGTTCATTAAAACCATGTGGAAAATTATAAAAAACATCAACTGTTCTACTTGAATAATGAGCCAATTCTTCTTTAGGATAATCAATGATTTTCAAGTTTTCTTTTTTTAGATTAATAATTGTTGTTAAAAAAACATTGATTTCATTTAAAAAGTAATCAAAAAATTTTTTTGTTTCCTTTTTTTCACAAAAAAATTCTATTTCCATTTGCTCAAATTCTCTTGATCTAAAAATAAAATTACCTGGAGTTATTTCATTTCGAAATGCTTTCCCAATCTGTGCAACACCAAAAGGTAATTTTAATCTTTGTGTTCTTTGGATATTTTTGAAATTAATAAAAATTCCTTGGGCTGTTTCAGGTCTTAAATAAACTTCATTTTTGCTATCTTCCACAACACCAATTGATGTATTAAACATCAGATTAAATTTTCTTATTTTAGTTCAATCACTTTTTTTACAACTAGGACAAGCTATTTTATTATCTAAAATAATTTTTTCTAAGATTTCAGAACTTGTTTGCTCATTAATATTTTCTTTAGTAAATTCTAATATCAATTTATCAGCACGATATCTAGATTTACAGCTTTTACAATCAATTAAAGGATCTGAGAAATTATCAATATGACCAGAAGCTTTTCATACACTAGAATTCAAAATAATGTTAGTATCAATCAAGTGCATATTTTTTTTTGAAAAAACAAAAAAATCTAATCATACATTTTTTAAATTGTTTTTCAATAATGAACCAAGTGGACCAAAATCTCAAGCATTAGCTAAACCATTGTATATTTCTGAATTTTGATACACAAATCCATAATTTTTTAAATGATTAACAATTGTTTCTTGATTAACTTTTTTGCTCATATTTAACTCCCATTTAAATAATTTTAATCAGTTATTAAAACAAATAACTAAAAAGATTTATTCCTGCATGATAATTAATGTAATCAACCAAAATTCTAACAGCAATTTTTTTGGTATTTTTTTCATAATTATTAGCAATTTTAAATTTTTTTAAACTACATAAATACAAAATTTCTAAACTCTTATCTAAAATTTTATAGTTTTCTAAAAAGTGCTTTTTGCAGACAAATCCAAAGCTATCATTTGAAAAAGAAAAAATAAGTCTACTATCACATTTAGTACAACTATTTAAATTTAATTTAATCCCTAAAAAACCACAAGTTTTATAAAGGGTGTAAATAATTAAAAGATCATCATATTCTTGTTCAAATAAAATTAAATTTTCAACTAATTTTTTTAACTCATTAAAAACCGAGATTCCTTTGATTTTATTTTGATAAATTATGTTATTAAACAAAATTAGTGGGGATCTGTTACTGATATTAATATTATTTTCTAAAATAATAACTTTTTTTAACTTACCCATTTTAAAATCTATATCTCTTGATGCAAAAAAAGAAAATTCAGCCAAACAACCAAAAAATAAATTTCTTGAATTTTTTGAAAGAATTTTTCTTGTACCTAGTGCCAAAACAGAAAAAATATTACCATATTCATTAATGAAACCTAAAATCTCATCAAACATTTCATAATCTTTTCTAAAAATTAAAAATCCATTAGTTATGGTTTCAGCCATTATTTTTTGTATCCCAATTCTTTAATTTGTGTTTCATTATTTCTTCAGTCTTTTTTTACTTTTACATAAGAAGATGTAAAAATTTTACAATCATATATCTTTAAAAGTTTTTCTCTCACTGTTTGATTTACTTTTTTAATCATCTGTCCATTTCTACCAATTATTATTGGTTTTTGTGAATTTTTTTCAACAATAATTGAATAATTAATAGAAAGTAAATTTTTTTCATTTTCATATTTCATTTCATCAATAACAATTGCAACCCCATATGGAATTTCTTGTTTAAATAAATTGATAATAACTTCTCTAATGATTTCAGAAACAAAAAATTTGTCAGAAGTTTCTTTTTTTAAAGTAAATAAATCTTTTTCATCACCTTCATATTCATAAGCAAATTCTTTAATTAAATTTAAAACTTTCAAATTATCATGATTATTTTTAGCATTGATATCAATATGTTTTTTAAATTCAAATTGTGATAATAAAAATTCTTTATTTTTTTCAAGATCTTTTTTAGTAATCAAATCTTTTTTGTTTAAAACTAATACAGTATTTGCAACATGAAAATCTATTAAAACTTTTAAACATTCTTCATCTTCTTCATCAAAGTCTCTTGAAACATCAA
>CAMWTH010000042.1 GCA_947177125.1 uncultured Mycoplasma sp.
GGATATTAAATGTGTTACTATAGTGTTGCACTTCAAATTTCACTCAAGGAAATAAAAAATCCCAATTTTTGATTGGGATTTTTTATTTTTACTTTTCATTACTTGGTAAATTTTATTATTGAAAAAACAAAAAAAGGAAAAATAAAATGAAAAATGTAAATAAATTTAAAGAATGACTTTTAAATATTAAAGGATACAGTAATAAAACTGCTGAAGTTTATTACAAATATGCTAAGCATTTAGAAACCAACCGAAGAGATTATATAGAAAGCATGAATAAATACAAGCACACATGTAATAATACAAAAAGAGTAGTATTAAGTGCTTTTAAAAAATATTATGAATTTATTAAAGATGAAAGAAAAAACCAAATTTTTCTTCCTAAAAAAGAAAAAAGAGTCCAAGATTATGTAAGTTTTGATGAATATAAAGAATTAATTAACTTTGTTGAAAATCATAAAACTACAAATCTTAGTTTAATAATTATAAGATTACTATTTGAAACAGGAATAAGGTCATCTGAACTTTTAAACATAAAAACTTCAGATGTTTTCAATAATAGAATTAGAATATATGGAAAAAATAGATTAGAAAGATTTGTTTTTGTCTGTGATTCATTAGCAAAAATAATTAATGATCTAAAAATAAAAAAAATTAAAAATAATACTCACAAATTATTTTCGATTGGTTATAAAGCTTTATATAAAAGAATTAGTAATTTAAGTAAAAGAATTAATAAAAAACTTTCTCCACATATGTTTAGAAGAGGTTTTGCAACATATTGTACTTTACAAAATATTGGTATTTATCAAATCTCTCAAATGATGGGACATGAAAATATAAATACTACTAAAAATTACATTAAATGTAACCCTACTGAAAAATTAATGATTTCAATATTTAAATAAATAAAAAAACTGGCAAAACCCAGTTTTTTTATTTGACTCTTAAAGCACTTCCTTCAGTAATAACTTTTTGAACAAATTTTCTAATTAAAGTTATTTCAATTGGTTGTTTATTAACAATTTCATTTTCTTCTAATTTAAATTTCATTTCTTTAATTAAAATTCTACATTCATCATCACTTAATTCATCAGGATTAACTATAACATCAATTTCCCTTCCTGATTTTATTGCATATGCTTCACTAACACCTTTAAAAGATTTACAAATTTTTTCTAATTCTGCTATTCTTTTAAAATACTCTTCATTAGAAACAAATCTAGCTCCTGGCCTTGAAGCACTTAATTTATCTACTATTTTCACTAAAGCAGCATATGGAGTTTTTGCTAAAACTTTATTATGGTGTGATTCAATTGCATTAACAATATATTCTTCTAAGTTATATTGTTTAGCTAATTTAACACCAGAATTAACATGGTCATTGTCAATTTCAAAGTCAATTGCTTTACCTATGTCATGAAAAAAAGCAGCTTTTTTTGCTTTTGTTTCATCAATCCCTAATTCTCTTGCTAAATCAGCAGCTAGTAGTGCACATTCTGTACAATGTAGTAAAACATTTTGACTATATGAAGTCCTAAAGTTTAATTTACCTACAATTGGATATAATTCCTGATTGATATCAAAAATTTTTAATTTGTTTTCTAGTGTTTTTTTACCTAATTCAAAACATATTTTTTCAAAATTTTTTTCTACATCTTCATATATTATAGAGATTTTGGTAACATCAATATTTTTTGTTTCCAAAAGTTTTTCCATTGTTTGTTTAGCTTTTTCTCTTCTAATTGGATTAGGAGAAGAAATTGTCACAGCTGATAAATTGGGTTCAATAATTAAATCAGTTTTAGTAGTTTGTTCAAAGTGCCTTTTATTTCTACCATCTTTTCCAATAATTTTACCTTTTAAAGATTCATCAGGTAGTTTTATGGTAAATGAAAAACGGGAAGAAACAATATTTTCAACTTGTTTCTCCATAGCATTAATTAAATAATAAATAGCTTTTTGATCAATTTCTTTTTTCATTTCTTCTTCAAATTTATCAATTAATTTGATTTTTTCTAAATTTAATTTTTTTTCAAATTCAGACAATGAATATGAATTGTCATTTTTAAAAACTATTTTTTTTGTTTGTTCATTATTACTTTTACTAAAATAATCAACTCTTTTATCACCAATATTAATTTTTTTCTGTTTAAAATTTATTTGTTTATATTTTGACTTTTTTTTCTTTACAAAATAGTTTCAAATAATATAGAAAAAAAGCAATATAAAAAGAATGATTACTACAGCAACTAAAGCAATTGTTGTAGTACTTGTCATATTTGTTCCTGTGAAAAAATATAATAAGTAAAATGTCCTTATATTTATTATATATAAAACATTTGCAAATTAAACATTTACAAAAAACTAATTACTTTATTTATTGGCAAGATCATCAAAATAACTAACTTTTAAAATTGCTTTTTCACTATCGTTTAAAATATTTCTTTTCTGAATTTTTATTACTTCAATTAATTTTTGATTTAAAGAAACATTTTCTATAATAGCAACTTTTTCAATTTTAGCTATTTCACCTTTTTCAACTGAACCATATTTTTTCTTTAACAAATAATCTTCAATTAAAATTGGTATTACCATAAATGAGATAAACAAAACTAAAACAACAATAACCATAATCCTAGGAATTAAAATATCTTGAACAAACCCTTCAATTGTTGGGTCAATTCTAAACAACATAAATAAATCAGCTATTGGTCCAAAATATGTCATAAAAATAGGTAATGACATTAAAATAATAGAAATAATTGCCATTGGATAAAAGAACTTATTTTTTGAAACTCTAACATTGTTAGTTTTTCGGTTTTTTATTCCACCAAATATAGATAGAACTATAAAAGCAAAAGCAATTACAGAAGTTCAATTAGCCATTAAATCTGCAAAACTGTAAAGTTGAGCAACACCACTACCATAAGAAGAAGAATAACCAGATGAATTAACATACCCTAAACCACCAATTATAGAAAACAAAATAATTATAGGGATGGTTAAAACCAAATCATAAAGAATACAATTTATTATTGTTTTCTTTTCATTGTTACTTATGATTTTATAGCTAAATGGAACTTCATTAGTTTTTACAAGATCAAATAAAAGTCTTGGTGATCACAAAGCAAATCCATTTACTATTCCTAAAACCCCAATTCCTATTAGAATTTGAAAAGTTGCATAAAGTCACAACAAATTATTTTGTTTTAAAAATGGCAAGTATCCAAAAGGATTACCATTTTCTGCACCTAAAGACATTGATAAAGCAATAGTTAAATATATTACTGTTACAGTAACTAAACCAAATAAGATAGCAAAAGGTGTTTTACTTGGTTTTTTCATTTCAGTTTGAATTCCAGCAGTTACATAAAAACCATCATATGCAAAAAAGATTCCCCCAATTGCTATAAACATTCCAAAACCAGGAGTTAATTGAGAAAAAGAAAAAGTTGTAAATTCATCAGGTTTAAAACCTGCTCCATAATTTTCTGTAGAAATTTTGCCATTAATTCCTACAATGACAAAACCCAAAATTGTTGCAAAAACAAGTGGTAAAAATTTTACTGAAAGAATAACTAAATTATGAATATTTCCTAATTTTGAAGATAAACCATTAACAACAAGAAAATAAGTAGAAATTAGAATAGCAAAAACCATCATAATTGCTCAATCAGAATTTGTTCCAAAACCATTATAATTTTCAAATAAAGAACTTATACCATCTTGAATTGACATAATACTATATAAAGGCATAAAGAAAAAAGTAAGCGGTAAATAAATATATGTCATAAAGTTTTTGCAAGCTTTGTATGTAAATCTACTATTAAATGTTTGACACCACCCAATAATAGAAAAATTATCATTTCTTGCACTAGCTATTTCAATTAATGCTAAAGCCATAGAAATAACTGCAAATCCTGCAAAAAGTCAACAAAACATAGCAAAAATAATTGAACCTTGTGATTCATTCAATACTGCACCTGCTTTAAAAAAAATTCCAGCACCTACTGATGAACCAACAACAACTAACATTGCAGAAAAAAAACCAATTTTTTTCATAGTTGGAGCACTAGCAAAGTCAGTTTTTTTATTTTGACTAATTTGAAATATTTGGTTATTTTTGCTTTCCATTTTTTTTCCTTATTTAAATATAAGCATTAAAAATCATACCATATATTTTTGTCAATTTTTAACTTACCTATTTTTAATGGGATAAAAAAAGAAAGAATACTTGCAAATCATAATATTCTTTCTTTTTTGTCAAACTTAAATCAACGTTTTTTTTCTTTAAATGTCTATTACAAGACATTTACTTATTTTAAAACAGCGCTTATTTTTAAAATAAGTATTAACCCAATCTCTATCAAATAAAAACAAAATATGCATGGCCGAAATTATTACATTCTTTTATTTAAACTATCAATTAACTGGATAGGAACAATAAAACTTGTGATCACGGGATTTCTTTACAACCTGAATGTCAATGTAAATAATCACAATACAACTAACTAACTTGAAAAATGATAAAAACAAACCTAAAAACCACTCAAAATTAATTTTATATAAATACTCAAACACTTTGATAAGTATAACTAGAATTAATATTTTCATTTAAATAAATCCATAATTAATAAATTACAAACCTAGGTATTAATTAAGTTTTAAATAAAATTAAATTTAAAACTATTTACTTCCAAACGCATTTGCAAATGACAGAACCAAATCAACAATATAAATTTATCTCATTAATTAGTCTATTTACAATTCATTACAGAGTTTCAAGTTTTTATAAGAAAGCTTTTTAAACAAATTTCATTATCTTTTTCTTGCTTCTAAACATCGGACAAGAGAAAAAGGTATCAATAAGATAACTAATTATTCTTTCAAGTGACTTATAAAGATAGCGAATTTGCTATGAAAAAACAATCAATTTTCCATGCACTTGAACCACAAATCCGCATTGTTATTGACTAATATAATTATAACAATAACTTGATAATATGTATATATATAATACTAAATTAAATTCCTTTTTTCTAAAAATGTTTCAACTAATTCATTAACTTCTTTTTCAGTTTCACAATTAATAGCTTGATTAGCTAATTCAATACAATCAGTATGCTTTAGTGAACAAATAATTTTTTTAGCTTTTGGAATTGAAGAAGCTGACATACTAAATTCATCTAAACCTTTTTGACCTAACCCAAGCAAAATTGGAATTGATCTTATATCACCAGCCATTTCACCACACATTCCAACAAATCTATTGTATTTACTAGCACCATCAATTGTAGCTTTAATTGCTCTTAAAAGTGCAGGATTGTTTGGTTGGTATAAATAAGAAACATTTTCAGACATTCTATCAACTGCAAAAGTATATTGAACTAAATCATTTGTACCAATTGAAAAAAAGTCAGCATATTTTGCAAACTTATCAGCCATAAAAGCAGTTGCTGGAATCTCAACCATCATTCCTATTAAAACTTTTTGATCAAATCTGATGTTTTCATTTGTTAATTCATTTTTAACTTTTTCTACAATTGCTTTAGCATTTAAAAATTCTTCAATTGTGGCAATCATTGGAAACATTATTCCTAATTTTCCAAATACAGAAGCTTTTAACAAAGCTCTAATTTGTTTTTTAAAAATACCTTCATTATTTAAACAAAAACGAATTGCACGGTAACCTAAAAAAGGATTCATCTCATGTGGAAATTCAAAATATTTTAATTTTTTATCACCACCAATATCTAAAGTTCTAACAATAACTAACTTATCTTTTTGACTTTCTAAAATTTGTTTATAAGCTAAAAATTGTTCTTCTTCAGTGGGTCAATTATCATTTTCCATATATAAGAATTCAGATCGAACTAAACCTATTCCTTCAGATCCATAGTTTTCTAATTTATTTGCATCATCTGGTTTACCAATGTTTGCAACTACATCCACTTCATGATTATCTAAAGTTTTTGTTTTTAAATTAATATATTTTTTTAATTCAATTTTTTCAGATTCAAATTTTTTAATTTTTTCTATTCAAAAATTATTATTTAATGGATTAATTACAACTTCACCACTAGCACCATCTAAAGCTACTATATCGTTTTCTTTAGCTTTTTCAGTAATGTCTTTTAAACCTAAAACCGCAGGAATTTCCATAGTTCTAGCCATTAATGCAGCATGACTTGTTCTTCCACCAACATTTGTTAAAAAACCCTTAACATATTTTTTATCAAGTAGTGCAGTTTCAGATGGCGTTAAATCTTCTGCAATGATAATAACTTCTTCTTTAATTGTTAATAAATCTGGTAACTTAACATTTAAAAAAATAGATAAAATTCTTTCTTTTACATCATTTACATCACTTGCACGTTGTTTAAAATACTCATCTTCCATATTTAAAAAAAGATTGTGTATTTCATTAAATGCTGTTTCAATTGCATAAGCACCATTAAATTTATTTTCTTTAATCAAACTTTCAATTTTCGATTTAATTTCTGGGTCATTTGCAATTTGTGCATGAGCTTCAAAAACTAAAGCTTTATCATGACCTATTTTTAAAACAGCAATTTCTTTAATTTTATTAATTTCTTCAATTGTTTTAGATATTGAATCATTCACTTTTTGAATCTCTAAATTAATATCAAAAACTTTAGATTCAGAAATTAAAAATTTTGGTTTTTTTAACAAAAAAACTTTAGCAATAGCAATTCCTTCACTAGCTCCAATTCCTTTAAAAATAATTTCCATTATTATTCTCCGTTTCTATAGTTATTATCAATATTTTGTTCTTCTTGCTGATTATAACTTTCTTGAACAGGTTGATTTTCTTCAATTGTTTGACTAGCATCAGATTCACTTATTTCTTCATTTGAAGAATAATTTGAAACACTGAAAGTATCATTGTTTGCAAAGTCTAAAACTAAATTAACATAATTTTCAGTTTCTTCCATAAAAGGTAAGTGAGCTGAATTTTCAAAAACAACTATTTGGTAGTTATCTAAACTCTCAAATCTTTTTTTTGTTGAATTACAACTAATCACTTTATCATGCTTTCCTAATATTAATAGAGTTTTTAAGGAATTATCTTCTTCAGATTTTTTAAGTTCAGAATGTAATTTTCAACTCATCATTTTTTTTCTTAAAGTTTTAAAATCTTTCATATGAAGTGCAAAATATTCTGTTTCTTTTTTTATCACTTCATCTTCAACACCACTATAATGTTTATTTGGTTGATGAACTAAAATATTTTTATACTTTCAGTTTTTTTCAACTGAATCCGGTAAAAGTTTAAGACTATTAAGACCTTTTAAACTAAATCAAACTGAACTATTCATTGGAGTTACAACAACAACCTTTTTAATTTGGTTAGGAATTAGATTAGTCACCATTAAAACTATTCCTCCACCCATTGAATGACCAATTAAAATTAAATCTTCAAAACCTTTTTGCTTGATAAAATCAGCAACATATTTTGCATAAAAAATAGGATCTAATTGTGTAATGTGTTTTAATTTTGCATACCCATGACCTGGTAATTCAATTGCATAATAGTTGTATTCATCAAAAAATTTTTCTACATAGTCATCATGATATTCAGAAGTTACTGCAAAACCATGAACAAATAAAATATTTTTTCTACTATTGTTATTTGCCTTTCTATATCTAAAAGTGTACCCATTTTCATTTATTAATTGAAAATCTTTCATAACAATTCCTTAATTAAAATAAAAAAATTATCTAAAACAATTATAAATATTATAAATTTATAATTTGATTAATTTTATTT
>CAMWTH010000043.1 GCA_947177125.1 uncultured Mycoplasma sp.
TTTAAAAGTTTTTGATTAAAGATTATTAATTTATTGTTAAATTTTATAAGTAGAAAGGATTTTTCAATCTTTAAATTTAACTTGTTTTTTAGCAGAAATAAAGTTTATAAATTTATTTATTTAAATTAGTAATAGTTATTTAAAATTTACTATTTTTTAACTTTATTTATTTGATGGTTAAAATTTATTTTTTATTGTTTTTTATTGGTAAGTAAGTATGAGTAGTTATAAAGAGTCTGATATAAAAGTTCTAGAAGGTTTAGATCCTGTTAGAAAAAGACCTGGGATGTATATTGGTTCAACAGACCAGCGTGGTTTACATCACTTAATTTGAGAAATTTTAGACAATGCTGTTGATGAAGTAATGGCGGGTGTTTGTGACACTATTAAAATGACACTACATCGTGATGGTTCTTTTTCTGTTGAAGATAATGGTAGAGGAATTCCAACTGGTGTTCACCCTAAAACTAAAATGTCTACAATTGATACTGTTTTTACAACTTTACATGCTGGTGGAAAGTTTAGTGATTCAGCTTATAAAATGTCAGGTGGTTTACATGGTGTAGGTAGTTCTGTAGTTAATGCTTTAAGTTCTTGAATGACTGTTACTGTAAAAAGGGATGGTAAAGTTTTTGAATCTGAATACATTAATGGTGGAAAAATAAAACAAAAATCTCACATTATTGGTTCTACAAATAAAACAGGTACAACTGTAAGATTTTTGCCAGACGCTACAATTTTCAAAAATATTACTTTTAATCCTTCAACAATTTTTGAAAGAGTTCAAGAAACATCTTTTTTATTTAAAGGATTAAAAATTATTTTTGAAAATGAATACACTAGAAAAGTTGACACTTTTTTAGCAGAAAATGGAATAAGTGAATTTGTTCAATTTATTAATTCAAATCAAAAAACAATTAGTGATGTGATTTATATTGAAGGTAAAGAACAAGAAATTGAAGTTGAAATAGCTTTTCAATACAATGATACAAATTCTGAAACTTTTGTTTCTTTTGCTAACTCTGTAAAAACAAAAGAAGGTGGAACTCATGAAACTGGGTTTAAAGCAGCTTTAACAGAAACTTTAAATGACTATGCTAGAAAGTGAAAATTACTAAAAGAAAAAGAAAAGAATTTTGAAGGTAGTGATTTTCGAGAAGGGCTTGTTTGTGTAATTAGTGTTAGAATTCCTGAAAGTCTAATTTCCTATGAAGGTCAAACAAAAAATAAATTATTTACACAAGAAGCTTATTCAGTTGTTAAAAATATAGTAAAAAACAAATTTACATATTGGTTAGAAGAAAATAAAAAAGATGCAAAAACAATTATAGAAAAAGCTTATTTATCAAGAGAAGCAAGAATTGCTGCTAGAAAAGCTAGGGAAGAAGTAAAACAATTGAAGGGACAAAGAAAAGAAAAAATTCTTTCTGGTAAATTAACACCTTGTCAATCAAAAGATAAATCCATTACTGAATTGTTTTTAGTTGAAGGAGATTCAGCAGGTGGTAGTGCAAAACTTGGTAGAGATAAAAGATACCAAGCAATTTTACCTTTAAAAGGTAAAGTTATTAATGTTGAAAAAGCACAATTAAAAGACCTTTTAAAAAATGAAGAAATTAGTACAATCATTTCTTCAATTGGTGGAAGCATAGGATCAGATTTTTCTTTATCAGATGTTAAGTACAACAAAATAATCATAATGACTGATGCTGATACTGATGGTGCTCATATTAGAATTTTGTTACTAACTTTTTTCTATCGTTATATGAAAGAACTGATTGAAAATGGGAATGTTTTTATAGCTTTACCTCCTTTATATAAATTTACTAATACAAAAAATAAAAAAGAATTTTATGTATGGGAAGACTATGAACTTGATGAATTAAAAAAAGATAATCCTAATTATGAAATTCAAAGATACAAAGGGTTAGGTGAAATGAATGCTGACCAATTATGAACCACTACAATGGATCCAGAAACACGACAGTTAATTCAAGTTTCAATTGAAGATGCTGCATTAACAGAAAGAAGGGTTTCTGTTTTAATGGGTGATGATTCTAGCAAAAGAAAAGATTGAATTACAGATAATGTTGACTTTGAGATGGAAGGATAATTTATGGCTAACAATAATGATAAAATTTGAAATCGTTCCCTTGATGACATTATGTCTGAAAGTTTTGGTAAGTATGCTAAATATATTATCCAAGACAGAGCATTACCAGATGTTAGAGATGGATTAAAACCTGTTCAAAGAAGAATTTTGCATGCAATGAATGAATTAAAGATTTTTTATGATAGTCCATATAAGAAATCTGCTAGAACTGTTGGGGAAGTAATTGGTAAATATCACCCTCATGGTGATAGCTCAATTTATGAAGCAATGGTGAGAATGGCTCAAGAATGAAAAAACAACATGCCATTAATTGATATGCAAGGAAACAAAGGATCAATTGATGGTGATTCACCTGCTGCAATGAGATATACAGAGTGTCGTTTATCAAAATTTGGTCAAACTCTTTTAAAAGACATAAATAAAAACACTGTTAAATTTATTAACAATTTTGATGATTCTGAACAAGAACCAACTGTTTTGCCATCTTTAATTCCAAATATTTTGATTAATGGAGCAACTGGAATTGCTGCAGGTTATGCTACTAATATTCCACCATTTAATCCTGGTGAAATTATTGATGGAACGATTGCTAGAATTTTAAAGCCTAATTCTAGTTTATCTGATATTGCCAAGATTATTAAAGGTCCTGATTTTCCAACTGGTGGGATCATTCAAGGAAAAGAATTTATTGATGAAATTTATAAAACTGGAAAAGGCAAGTTTTTTATCAGAGCAAAAATTGAAGAAGAACCAGTTAGAAGTAATAAAAATATTAGAAGATTAGTTGTTAAAGAGATACCATTTGATACTAATAAAGCTGCTATTGTAAGATCTCTTGATGAAATAAAATTTAATAACGAATTACCTGGTTTTAAAGAAGTTAGAGATGATTCAGATAAAGAAGGAATTTCAATTGTTTTAGAATTTGAAACTGAAAAAGATTTAGATATTATCAAGACTTTTTTATTTAAAAAAACACAATTGCAAATTTCTTATAATGCAAATATGGTTTTGATTAAAAACCGTAAACCAGTTCAAGCAAGTTTGCTAGAAATTTTAGATTCTTTTATTGAACATGCAAATGATGTTGTAATTAAAGCTGCTAAATTTGATTTAGATAAATCGCTTGCAAGAAAAGAAATTATTGAAGGTTTAATCAAAGCAATTAGTGAAATTGATATCCTAGTTGATTTAATTAAAAGTTCTGTTAGTAAAGAAGAAGCCAAAATTAAAATTCAAAATCAATTTGAGGTTAATGAAAGACAATCTGAAGCCATTGTTAATTTAAGATTGTATATTTTAACTTCATATGACACAGAAAAATTAAAAAAAGAATATGAAGATTTACTAGAATTTATTAAAGAAAAAGAAATGATTATTAATTCTAATGAATACCGAAATAAATATATTATTGGTATTTTAGAAGAATATAAAAAACAATTTGCTTACAAAAGAAAAACACTAATTGAAAATGAGGTTGAAGAATTAGATGTAGAAACAGCTGATATTATTGAAGAAATTCATGGGACATGTATTGTTACAAGGGATAACTATATTAAATTTATTGGTGAAAATATAGAAGAATTTGATTTGTCAAAAACCAAAATTAAAGATGCTGATATTCCAGTAGATATTTTCAAAATGTCTACTTTAGATTATTTAGTTTGTTTAACAAGTCGTGGTAAAGTAATTACGATTCCAGCATATAAAATTAAAATGACAAAATTAAAAGATAATGGTGTTCATATAAATGAACTTGTTACTATTGATTCATTTGAAAAAACAATTTTAGCTTTTGCAGTATCTAAAAATGCAAATATTGATACACAAATTTTATTAGCTACTAGAAATTCTTTCATTAAAAGAATCACTTTAGAAGATTTAAGTTTAGCTAGAACTGCAAAATATTTGAGTTTAATTAGTTTAAAAACTAGTGATGATGAAATTGTAAGTGCACATGTTTTAAAACCAGAGCACAAAGAATTAATCTCAGTTACTGAAAATGGTTTTGCAACTAAGTATGATATTGAAGAAATTCCAATAGTTGGTCGTGCTGCAAGTGGTGTAAAAAACATGACTTTAAAGGATAATGACTGCATTGGATTTGTAGTTCCTGTTCCAAAAAATGAGAATTTTTTATTTTTTATTTCAAATAGAGGAGCAAAAAGAATTCATATTAATGATATTGTTTCAACAAGTAGATCAAAACTTGGGAAAAGAATTTTTCAGCAAACTGAATCAAATCCATATTTGGTAAATTCAGGTTTTATTACTGGTGGAAGAAACACAATTTATTTATTGCTTGAAAACAATGAAATTGTTCCTTTAAAGGTTTCTGAAGTTCCAATTAGTGATAATGAATCACGAATGAATTTAATTACTAAAATTGATAAAAACACAATTATTTCAAGTTCATGTTTAGATATTGAAAAATCTTTTATTGAATTAAGTGAAACAAATAATTTCAATACTTTATCTGAAGAAAAGCAAAGTAAAAATGAAGCTAAAGAAAAAGAAGTTGATTTTGAAGATACTGAAGAAAATAATGAAAATAAATCCTTTTCTAAGCCTAAAAAATCATATTTTATTAATGAAGATTCTTTAGAACTAGAAGAAAAAACTGATGAAAATTTTGATGATTCACAAGATGATAATTTAAGTAAAAATAGAAAAGACAAAAATAATTTTGTAGAAGAAGAATTCTCATACTCAAACATTCAAAATGAAGGTGAAGAAAATAATAATTTTGAAAACCAAGATTTTGAAAAAGACAATCAAAATTTGCATTTTTCTAGCGATGATAAAGAAGAATTTGTTGAATCAAATAGTTATAAATCAAATTTAGAAAGTGAAAATTTTGATTTTGAAAATGAAATTGATAATAAAGCAAGTGATGGTGAAAAGTCACAAGAAGAATTTGATAATGATGATTTAGAAAAAGAACCTGAATCAAATGATGATAATGAATTAGAAGATAGTTTAGAAGATTCTAATGATTGAAATGAAGACTTAGATGATAATAATCATGATGAAAATAATGAATTTGATGATGATTCAGATGAAGAAGAAGATTTGGATGACAAACCAGAAAATGACTTAGATGAAGAAGATGATTCAGATGACGAATTTGAAGACAACTTAGATGAAAATGAAGAAGAAGAATCAGATGAAAATGAAGATTTTTCAATTGATGATATTAATGACATTGAAGAAGATGATTGAGATGATTATGATGAAGATGAACAAGACAATGGGGATGAAGACTAGATAAAGTCTTTTAAAAAATATGGAACAAAATTTAAAGTTATTAAATAAGTTATCATTTAAAGCTAAACTATGTATTTTTGTTTCTTATTTAGTTATTTTTGTATCAATCATATTAGTCATTGTTGGATATGCAGGTTATAGTAAACCATTTTCTGAAAATCCTTTTTATTTTGTAGCAATTATTTTATTGGTTTTATCAATAATTAATATTTATCTTTCCTCTTTCATTTGAAAGAAAAAAGCAATGGTTATAGTTAAAAACATTGAAGTTTTTGGAAGTGATTTTTTTAATGATTTAGAAAAAATTTATATAGGACCATTAGGTTGCTGGAATCGTATTTCTCAAAAAATTAATGTTATTTTCACTAATTTGAATAGTTTATCTATTGAAAAAAGGGAAGAATTAGAAAATTTTTCAAGTTCAGAAAATAAAAAAAAGAACAAAAAATCAGAAAGACTTTTAGAGTCTGAAAGACTTTATGTTAGACATTTTCAAAAAGAAGATGTTAATAAAGTTTTTAAATATCGAAATGATGAAAATTGTTTCAAATACCAATCATATAGCTGTTTTTCTCAGCCTGATTTATTAAATATGTTCCAAGAAAATGAAATTAAAAATCTTTATAGTGATTGTGGGAATTTTGCTTTAATTTTAAAAGAAAATGACGAATTAATTGGTGAAATTTTTGTTTCCAATAAAAAAGATACAAAAGAATATTTTATTGGTTTTACTATAATTCCTAGATTTCAAAGGAAAGGATATGCTTTTGAGATAGTAAGTGAATTATTAGTAAAAATGGCAACTTCTTTAAAAAAATATAATTTCATTTGTACAGTTTATGAAAAAAATATTAAATCAATAAATTTAATTGAAAAACTTGAATTTAAAAAAACCGGATTTTTTAATGATGAAAAAGGTAAAGTATTAGTTTATAAAAAATCATATAATTAGGATATGAAAAAAATAAATACTTTTTGATTGAATTATTTACGACCAAATATTTTTGTAAGAAATGTTTCAGAAATAAATTTGCATGCACTTAAAATGAGTGGAACTAAACTAATTGTTTGTGATTTGGACAATACCTTAGTTCCTTATTTTAGTATGTATCCAAATAAATTTGTTTTTGATTTCATTAATAATGTTAAAGAAGAAGGTTTTGAAATTTTAATAGCTTCTAATAATACAAAAAAAAGAGTTTCTACATTTGTAAAAAAACTGCAAGAAACAACAGATATCAAACACTATTTGTGAAATTGCAAAAAACCTATTGCTATTAAAATAAGAAAATGAATTAAAAATTCTCCATATAAATTTGATGAAATAGTTTTTATTGGAGATCAGTTTTTAACTGATATTTTATTAGCAAATTGATTGAAAGCAAAAAGTATTTTAGTTTTTCCATTAATTGATTCAACAAATAATAGTGATGTAAATTTCTTTTTTAAATTAATGGAAAAATTCATATATAAAAAATTATCACAAGAAAATATTTTAAATGAATTTGATGTATCTTTAGGTGAATTTAATGACTATGAAAATGAATTACTATAATAAAAAATGTTTGGGTTGTGGTGAGTTTTTTTCAAAAGACGAAAAAAGCCCAAATTATGTACCGAACCTCAAAAATGACACTTTGTATTGTAAAAGATGTTTTCGATTAAAAAACTATGGTGTTTTAGAGAATACCTATGTTGATGATGAATTAATAAATAAAAATTTAGCAAACATTGACTTTACTTTAGGATCAATTATTTTAGTTATTGATATTTTTAACATTAAAGATTCTTTGATTTCTCAATTTAAAGATAACAAAAACTTATTATTAGTTGTTAACAAAATAAACCTTTTTAGTCAGTACAAAAAAATTGTTTATATTATGAAAAATATTGATAATTACATCAAAAGTCTTGGTTGGGATCAAGAAATCATTTTTTATGATTCAGTCAATAAATATAACATAAAAAACATAAATAATTGAATTTTGAAAGAAGCTAAACAAAAAAGAAAAGTTTATGTTTGTGGAAAAACAAATGTTGGCAAATCTTCTTTAATAAATGCATTATTAAAATTTAACAATAAACAACCAAATTTATCAGTTAGTGCAATTAAAAATACAACATTAAATTTACAAAAAATTAATTTGGATAAAACTATATCTGTGATTGATACTCCTGGTTTTCAAAATGAAAACAATTTTTTATCTATTATTAATTCAAAAGTAAAACTAGATTTTAAAAAATCAATTTTAAAATCTTATGCTTTAAAAGATGATAATCAAATTTTCTTTTTAGAATTTATTGCAAGAATAGAATGTGCAAAAA
>CAMWTH010000044.1 GCA_947177125.1 uncultured Mycoplasma sp.
TTAAACAATTTAAAAAGAAAAATACTTTATTTTTTATTATTTCAATTTTTTTATCATCTTGTGAAAGTGTTATAAGTGCTTTTCAACCTTTTTTACTTTCGATAATGACTGGTTTATTTCAAGATTTACAAGACCCAAATCGTATAAAATCTGAACAAATAAGCAATAAAAATTTTTGAAGTTTGTTTATACAATTGAATAACTATGAAGCAATAAATGACATTATTATAACTTGTGGTGGAATATTAATTGGAATTATAATTTTTTCAACTGCTTTGGCTTTTTTCTTAAGAATAACTTCAAGATTTTTCCACATAAAATCTGCAATTGATATAGTGCAACGCTTAAGAAATGAATTATTTTGAAAATTACAATGAATAAAAGATGATGAGTTTAATAAATTGTCAGTTTCTTCAATTGTTTCAAGAGCAACAAATGATTCATACCAGTTTCAAGAAACTGTTTTGATAGTTTTTATGTTCTTTTTTGAAAGTTTGCTTCTTATTATTGGATCTTTGATTTTTTGTGTAGTTTTAAATTGAATGCTTTCTTCTATTTTTTTAGTAATAATTCCTTTAGTTTTAGTTGTTAATTTTATTTGTAATAAAAAAGCAAAAAAATATTACAGTCAAAATTTAGAAGAATTGGACTCAGTTAATCGAGTTATGAGAGAAAATATTGCAGGTACTAAAACTGTGAGATCTTTTAGATTACAAAAGTTTCAATTAGAAAGATTTGATATTCATAATCTTACTTGATACAAGTCAATTTATAAGGGTGAATTTACAATTTATTTTGGAATCATTTTCTTGTTTTATATACTAAATGTAGCAATTATTTTAGTTTTATTTATTAGTGGAACTTTAAATAATTTTAATATTTTAGGTCAAAAAATTGATGTATCACAAGTAATTGCATTTGCAAATTATCTAATTTATGCAGTTTTTTGTGCATTTGGGATTTCTAATGCTTTAGTTTCAATTAATAGAACAAAACCATGTATTGAAAGAATTAATGAAATTTTAAACAAAAATAGTGAAAATGCTGAAGGTAAAGACTTTAAAGAACCTTTTACACCTTCAATTGAATTTAAAAATGTTAGTTATTCTTATGGAACTTCAGAAGATAAAAAACCAATTATAGATAAGATTTCTTTTAAGATAAATGCAGGTGAAATAGTTGGAATTATAGGTCCTACTGGAAGTGGTAAATCTACTATTGTTTTGCTTGCTTCTAATTTAGCTGAACCAGAAAAAGGTGAAGTTATTTTTAGTAATCAAACTAGCGGTGAAATAAGTTCAATTAATATTAGAAAACAAATAAGTGTTGCTTTTCAAGAAAAATTTATTTTTTCTGGAACTATTAAATCAAATATTTTAATGGGAAATAAATCAGCAAGTGATGAAAAAATAAGATGAGCAGCAAAACTAGCTTGTGCAGATGAATTTATAGAAAGAAGTGAGAATAAATATGATTCTTATGTACTTCAAAATGGTAATAATTTTTCTGGTGGTCAAAAACAAAGACTTTCTATTGCTAGAACTTTTGCAAAAGATGCTGGTATTTATATTTTGGATGACAGTTTAAGTGCACTTGATAATTTAACAAGAGATAAAGTATTAAAAAATATAAAAAATAATTTTAAAGGTAAAACTTTTATTATTGTTTCCCAGCAAGTTAAAACTATTAAAGATGCAGATAAAATTATTGTTTTAGATAAAGGAAAAATTATTGACATTGGCACACATAATCAGTTAGTAAAAAAATGTAGTTTGTATAATAAAATTTATGATTCACAAAAAACAATAGGAGAATAAAATGAGAGGAAAAAATAAACTTAGTTACTTTACTATTTTTAAAAGATTAGTTTTAATGCTTCAAAAAAATAAAAAAGCATTTTATGGAGCAATCTTTTTATCTCTATTAAAAACTACATTTTCTGTTGCTACTTCTATTGGTTTAGGAGTTGTTATTCAAAATGGTTTTTTGGGGAATGATGGCAAATCAGATTTTATTTATTTAGCGGTTGGATCACTTTTAATTTTTTTAGGTTATACATTTTATTTTGTAGCTTATATTATCAGTCAAAAAATTATTCTAAAAATTACTTATAATGTTAGTTATAGTATCAGACAATTATTTTTTGATAAAATTAGAAAAATGCCATTTAAAATTGTTGAACAAGCAGCTAGAGGCGATTTAATAAGTAAAGGTACAACTGATACTAATGCATTAGCAATTAACTTATCAGTTTGTATTGGTGATATTTTTACTGCTCCATTAGTTATTATTGGTGTGTTAGTAGGATTATTAATTATTTCACCTTTATTAACATTTATAACTTTAATTTTTTATATTGTTTTAATTTCGGTTTCTTTAACAGTTTCATTAAAAGCCACACCAAAATATATGAAGATGCAAGAAGAGGTTGGAAGATTAAATGGAGTTGTGGAAGAGTATGTAACAGGTAGAAAAGCAGTAAAATCTTTTGGTTATGAACAAAGTGCAATGGAATTATTTTCAAAAGTTAATGAATCACAAGCAAGTGAATCTAGAAGTGCAGAAACAAGACTTAATTTAATTTGACCATGAAATGATTTTTTAGAAACTGTGATGTATGCATTTTTATATTTTATTGGAATAATTTTTTTCATGTCAAATGTGAATACTTTAAGTGTTTTTTTTCCAACATTTGAAATTGGATTATTAACATCTTTTGTTTTGTTAGCTAGAATAGCAACAGGTGAAACTAGTAATTCATTAAGATTAATGGGAACATTACAAAAAACAGCAGTTGCTTCAAATAGAATTTTTGATGTTTTGGACCAAAAAGATGCAATTGATGAAGGAAAAATTGAAACAAAATTTAAAGGGGAAATAGAATTTAAAAATGTTTGCTTTTCATATTCAAAAGATAAACCAGTTTTAAAAAATGTTAGTTTTAAAATTAAACCTAATGAAACTGTTGCAATTGTTGGACCAACAGGAAGTGGTAAAACTACTATGACTTCATTATTGTCAAGATTTTATGAAATTGATTCTGGAGAAATTTTGGTTGATGGAATAAACATTAAAAACATCAAACAAGATTGTTTATTTAAAAACATTTCTATTGTTTTACAAGATCCTTTTTTATTTTCAGAAAGTGTTGAAAAAAATATTTGGTATGGAAATACTCATGCTTCAATGGAAAAAGTAATTGAAGTATCTAAAAAAGCAAACGTTGATTATTTTATTAAAAAACTACCTTTAGGATATCAAACAATTATGTCTGAAAAAATGAGTGATTTATCACTTGGTCAAATTCAACTTGTTTCAATAGCAAGAGCATTTATGTCAGAAGCTAAAATTTTAGTTTTAGATGAAGCAACTTCTTCAGTTGATACAAAAACTGAAATTGATATCCAAAATGCTTTGATGAAAATAACAAGCAATAAAACAGTGATAGTAATTGCTCACCGTTTGTCTACAGTTGTTAAAGCAGATAAAATTATTGTTTTAAAAGATGGTGAAATTCAAGAAATAGGCTCACACAATCAATTATTAAAAAATAAAGGATTTTATTACAGTCTATACAAAGCAAATACTGTAATGGAAGACCACGAATAAAAAAAGATTCTATGATTAGAATCTTTTTTATTTAAAATTTATTTATTAGAAGCAAGGAAAAAAATAAAATGATTATTAATTGTGTTGAAATTGCAAATAAAATTATTGATGATTTTAAAAAAGATTTACAAGCTATTAAAAATAAAAAATCAAACTTTATTCCTCATATGGTGATTATAAAAATTAATAATGACAAAGCAAGTGAAAAATATGTAGGAATAAAAGTTAAAAAATGTGAAGAACTTGGAATTAAAGTTTCAGTAATTGGTGAAAACATTAATTCTCAAAGTGAATTAATTAAAAAAATAAAAGAATTAAATAATGATGATTCAGTTAATGGATATATCATTCAGCTACCCCTTCCAAAAACATTTGATAAAAATGAAATTTTTGAAAATATTAATATTTATAAGGATATTGATGGTTTATCAAGTTTAGCTATTTCTAGAAATATAGCAAACTCTGCTGATTTTTATCCAAAAGCTTGTACAGCAAATGGGATAATTCAAATAATGAAACAATCTAACTTTAAAATTGAAGGAAAAAATGCAGTAGTGATTAATAGAAGTATGATTGTTGGTAAGCCTTTAATAGGATTATTATTAAATGAAAATGCAACAGTAACAGTTTGTCATTCAAAAACAGAAAATTTAAAAGATATTACTTCAAATGCTGATATTATTATTTGTGCTGTTGGAATTCCAAATTTCATTACTAAAGATATGGTAAATCAAGGAACTTTTGTTATTGATGCAGGCATTAGTGTTGTTAACAACAAGGTGGTAGGTGATGTTGATTTTAATGAAGTTGCAAAAGTTGTGAAGTACATAACACCAGTTCCAAATGGTGTTGGCAAACTAACAGTGGCAATGATTTTTAAAAATTTAATGGATTTAATAAAAGAGCAATTAAATGAAAGAATATAAAGAATTATTAAAATTAGTTTTAGAAAAAGGTATCTTACAGGAAAATAGAACAGGAACAAAAGCAGTCACATATTTTGGAACACAATCTAGATATGATTTATCAAAAAGCTTTCCACTTTTAACCACTAAGAAAATGGCTTATAAAGCTATTTTTCATGAATTAATTTGATTTTTAAGAGGGGAAACAAATATTAAATATTTAGTTGATAATGATGTCAGAATTTGAAATGAATGACCATATGAAAATTTTAAAAAATCAAAAGATTTTAAAAATGAAACAATTGAAGATTTTATTTTAAAAATTAAACAAGACACAAATTTTGCAAAAAAATATGGTGAATTAGGTCCAGTTTATGGAAAACAATGAAGAAATTTTAATGGTGTTGATCAAATACAAAATTTAATTAATGAAATTAAAAATAATAAGTATTCTCGTAGATTGATTGTAAGTGCATGAAACCCAAAAGAAATAGAAAATATGTTATTGCCTCCATGTCATTCATTATTTCAATTTTATGTTAATTCTAAAAATGAATTATCTTGCCAACTTTACCAAAGAAGTGCTGATTTATTTTTAGGAGTTCCTTTTAATATTGCATCTTATAGTTTATTAACAATGATGGTTGCACAAGTTACAAATACTACTGCTAAAGAATTTATTCATACAATTGGAGTTGCCCATATCTATGAAAATCATATAGATCAAGTAAAATTACAACTTGAAAGAAAAACACTAGATTTACCAACTATAACTTTAAATAAAGCAGTAAAAAATATTTTTGATTTCACTTTTGATGATATTAGTTTAAACAATTATATTAGTCATGAACCAATTAAAGGAAAGGTAGCTGTTTAATGTTTATTTGTATTTGATGTGAAGACTTGCAAAGAGGAATTGGGAAAAATAATTCTATTCCATGAAAAATAAAAGAAGAGATGGATTTTTTTAAAAATACAACATTTAATAAAACTATTGTGATGGGTAAAAATACTTTTCTATCAATTAAAAAACCTTTAATTAACAGAAAAAACATTGTTATCTCATCAACTTTAAAAAAAGATTTTAATTCTGAAATTATTATTTACCAAAATGCAAAAATTTTTTTGAAAGATTATATAAATTCTAAAGAAGAGATTTATATAATTGGTGGTAAACAAATTTATGATTTTTTCATTCCTTTTTCACAAAAAATTTTAGTTTCAAAATTAAAAGAAAAATATAATTGTGATATTTTTATGGAAAATAATTTTAATGATTTCAACTTAATTGAAACAAAAAAATTTAATTCTTTTATTTTAGAAATTTATGAAAACAAAAACTTTAAAAAAATTTAATTTTGTTTTTATTAAGTAATAAAAATATAAAATAAAAATGGTTTTAATTTTATATGTTTGATGTACAAGTTTTTGATAAAAAAAATTTTTTAAAGAAAGCAGATTTAATTTTAATAAAAAAAATAGCTAAAACTATTTTTAAGTTAGAAAACTTAAAAGGAAAAATAATTTTTGAATTACATATTGTTAATAATAAAGAAAGTCAACAAATAAATCTTGAGTATAGAAAAAAAGACTATCCAACTGATGTAATTTCCTTTTCTTTTTGAGAAGAAGGATTATTAAAAACTGAGTTATTAGGAGAAATTTTTTTAAATTATGAAAAAGTTGTAATTCAAGCAAACCAATTTAATCACTCTTTTAAAAGAGAATTGGGTTTTTTAGTATCACATGGAATTTATCACTTATTGGGTTATAATCATGAAATTGAAGCAGAAGCTAAAATAATGTTTGGTAAACAATATGATGTACTAAAATTATGTGGATTAGGAAGTGTAAATGATAAGAACTAATAATAGATTTATTGCACTATTAAAAAAATTTAAATATGCATTTAGAGGTTTATATGTTGCAATTAAAGAAGAAAAATCTTTAATTATAGACCTAATTTTTTCTATTATTGTTTTAATTATTGCAGCTATTATTAATAATTATATGCAAATGGTTGATTGAATTCTTTTGGTTGTTGTTATTTGTTTAGTTATAGGTATGGAACTAATTAATACAGCAATTGAGAATTTAGTTGATACCATATCTTTTAAATATAATATTGATGCTAGCAAAATTAAAGATACAGCAGCAGCAACAGCATTGATTTTCTCTTTAATGGCAGTAGTTGTGGGATTATTAATTTTTGTACCTAAATTTATAATAATTATTCAGGGTGGATAAAATGAAGTATGTATCTGTATCTATTGTAGGGAAACCAAATGTAGGCAAATCAACACTATTGAATGGTATTTTTCAAAAAGAAGTTGTAATTTCATCAAGCAAACCCCAAACAACTAGAAATATGATTGAACTAACATATGAAAAAGACAGTGATTATTTGATAAATTTTATTGACACTCCTGGTTTGCATAATCCTAAAAATAAATTAGATTTATTTTTAAATTCACAAGTTAAAGCTTCACTTAAAAAAAGTGATTTGGTTTTATTTATTTTTGATGTTTCAAGAGACTTTGATGAAGAAGATGAAGAATGTTTAAAAGTTTTAAAAGATTTTCATGTTGAAAATACTGTATTAGTTTT
>CAMWTH010000045.1 GCA_947177125.1 uncultured Mycoplasma sp.
TTCTTTTTTTTTTTTTTAATTTTGTGATACATTAGATCCAGTGAGATAAAAATGAAAAAGATAAATTATTCTAATATTTTTACTTTATCAAATCAAAATAGTTCAACCATTTGAACTATTAAATTTTTCATTTATAAGTCTATTATTAGACAGTGTTGTGTTATCAATAATCACAATTTTTATATTAATTACTGGAGTAATTTTTTAACAAATAACTAGTTATAAAATTTTTAAATATTATTTTTCATATTTTTATTAAATTACTCTAACAAACATTTTTGGAAGAGTAATTTTTCTTTTTTATTTTTATATCACTAGAAAGGAAAATCATGAAGAAACTATTTTTTAAAATCTGTATTGGTCTAGCTACAACTGCAGTAGTTGTAGGTGGTGGATTAGCAATTGTCACAGCAGGATCTACGTCATCACATTCTGCTGACACTTATACACCAACTTCTTATAGTTTTTTAAAACCATTTACTATTAAAGATTATGAAGGAACTAAAGATTTAGAAGTATCAAAAGAGTCTTTTATAAAAGCTTTAAAAAGTTATGGTGCTTCAGAATCTAATCCAATGGAAATTGATTATATAACTCCATTTGGAACTTTAGGTCCTTTAAATACTGCTATGTACAACCAAATTCAAAATGAAATAAATTCTACTTTATCTGATGGATTAATTAAATTTTCTTGGTTATTAGCAACAAATGCAAATCCATCAAGTACATCTTGATTTACTCAAGGTAATTCAGAAATGGGGTTTTTATTGTGATCTGCTGATTATGATGATGTAGGAACTTGAATATCTGCTTGATTCAATATGGATGAAAATGGAGATAACAAAGGTAATTATTTAAACACTTGAAAAGCATTACATGACAGAATAAGACAAGTTTTAAATAACAAAGATTATTTTGTTACTAACTATTCACAAAGTTATTATGATGCTGCTTTAGATTTGCTTAAAAATTTAGAAAATTTTAATTTATATAACAAATATACTTCTAGTGATACAACAGCTGTAGCTGACTTTTCTAAAATTCCAACTGATTACAAAAAAGCATTTAAAGATATTGGCAAAGAAACTTCAGGTTCTTTAAAAACAGATTTCTTTTTCTCACAAATTTTTTTGGGGGAAACTGGTAGAAACATGGCGAATTTTATTATTCAAGTATTGGATGATCAATATTTGTTTATGCCCACTCCTTCAACTGGATTTAATTACAGAGACCCAATGTTAAAAGATCCACAACTTATTATGAGAGACAGTCCTTTTCAAGGAGTTCAAATAAGAGACTATGGAGTAAAAAAAGTTGGAGAATATACTCCTATGAATAAAACAGAAAGGGGAGTAATGAGAAGTATATCATCAGTTGGCTTTTTTGATTCAAGTGCACAAATTTTTAATCACCAAGTTGGACAAGCAACACCTTATTTAAACCAAAATGATGTAGGACAAATTTCTTTAATAAATGTAGAAACAACAGGTGGATGGGAAAATGATAACCCTGAAGCTAAACCAATTGACCATTGAAGGTTGAATGGTGCAACAGAATTGAACATCTATGACAAAGATGATAAATTACTAGAAACTTTTAAAAGAGAAAATGATTTAAATTTTACAGATAACCAAATTCAAAATTTACAAAAAGCAGTTAAGTATGAATTTAAAATTGATACAGCAATGCAATGGGTTGATGAGAATGGTAATCCAAAGCAAAAATTAAGTGGAAAAGATTTTGAAAGAGGTTTTGAAGCATACTGATTATCTTCGATGGCAAATTTGCAGCAAAATTCTTATTTCATAAATACAATGAATTTAGATTTAGAAAAAACTGTTAATGATGGTAATAATGAAAAAGACATTACAAGTCCAAATTATGATATTGATAATTTTACAAGTACAGATGATACTTTTACAGTTTATGTTAAAGAAGCAAATACTTTGTTATATCAATATTTAGCAACTGGTTATTTTTGAGCATTACCAAATACAAATGAAAAAGTTAAAAGTATTAAAGTTGGAGATGCTTTTACAAAAAATGATGATGGTACTTTTAATATTAATTATTCAAAAGTTTATGGAGATGGATCAAATTCAAATGATGTTAAAAAAGATTTTTGATCAGTTGCACCATATTATTTAAGCAATTTAACAGATTCAGAAGCTACTTTTTCTTATAACAAATACTATTTTGATGCAAGGAAAAATGATTTATTAAATAAGGATGATAAAGTTCAAAAATACATTATTAGATCTATTCCTTCTGTAAATGCGGCTGCTTTGTATGAATTTTTTATGAACGGTCAAACTTCTTCAGCACTTATTCCTTCAGATTTGTCTACTACAACTTTAAATAATCCATATATGCAAGACAAAATTATTTACATAGGTGCTAGTAAAACATCACAGTCAAATTATGCTATTTGAAATGGTAACCCATATGATAATCAAGGGAATCCAAAAGATACTGTTAGTTCATTAACTGCAAAATTTTTAAGTGATTTTACAAGTGATAATGCAAGAATTATCAGAGCAGGAATAAATGGATTTGTTAACTGATTCAATATTTCTTTGACTGTATATACAGGTGGCGATTATGTTTATTCAGCAATTCCTTATGGTGTTTATACATGAAATGAAACAGAAAAAGATGAAAGTGGTCAAGACATTGTAATTCAAAAAGAATTATATGAAGAAATTTATAAGGGTGTTTACAATCCATTTGAAATAAAAATTAGTGAAGAAAACAACTGATATAGTGGTTCTTCATTACCTAGACCTATTAGTGAATATATAGATGTAGGAATCGGATTAGGAGGTAAAGAAAATGATTAAGTATTTTTTAAAAAGAGTAATTTTTGCATTCATTTCACTTTTTATAATTGTTACTGTAGTTTATTTTTTAACTAGTTTGCTTCCTTATTTACCACAAGGTTTTAATAAAAATGTTCATGAAACTGATCAAGAATATTACCAAAGATTAGCACAAATTGGATTAGGTCCCTATGGTAAAAGTGTAGTGCAAAGGTGATGAGAATATATAAGTGGAATATTTCATGGTAATTTTGGAATGTATTTTGCAAATCAAACCAATAATATTCCTGAATTATTCTTTAATAGAGTTCCTTTCACATTTTTAATTAGTTTTATTGCTTTAATAATTTCAATTATTCTAGGTTTAGTTTTTGGAACTATTTGTGCTTTTTATCGTGGTAGTTGAATTGATATATTACTAAATGTATTATCAACAATCTTTATTTCTATTCCTTCTTTTATTTTTGCTTTAATGCTTATAAAAATAGGGGGAGCAACAGGGATACCAATAATCTTTATTCAGCCTGGTAATAATGACTATACATTAGATGGAATGCTAAAATCGATGGTTTTACCAGTATTATCTTTATCTTTTGGTGTAGCTGCATTTTTAACTTATTTTATAAGAAATGAATTAGTTGAAGTAATGAATCAAGATTATATAAAAACAGCAAAATCAAAAGGTCAATCAACATTTAAAATTTTAATTAAACATATGTATCGTAATGTGGGGATTCCTTTAGTATCTGCAATTGCACCACAATTTATTGGTATTTTAAGTGGTTCATTAATTATTGAAAGATTTTTTGGAGTTACAGGTCCTGCTAATTTATTAGTGAGTGGTTTATTAAACGGTGAAATAAACTTAGTTTTATTTAATATAGTCTTTTTTGGCTTAATTTATTTTATTTTAGATATTTTAATGGATTGTTGCTATCCTCTAATTGATCCAAGAGTAGTTTTAGTTGAAAAAAATAATTTCTCTTATTTAAACAGAATTATTAATTGATTAGGAAGATGAAATTGAGTTAATGATTGAAGAAAAATTTGAAATAGAAATTCAATCTGAATTGAAAATGATTCACAATTTTTTAATTATTTAAAAAATAATAATCGTTTTGATTTGAAAAAGAAATCAGTGACTTTAAATTTACAAGAACTTTTAAACATGAAAGTTTTAAAAGATGCAAATGATTTTGATAACAAAAGATTTTTGGTTATTCAGTCTAGTTGGTACAAAATAGTGATAAACGATTTGGAAGGAGGCAATAGAAATGACTAGTCATCAACATTTAGGTAAAATTGCTTTAATGGAAAGTCAAACTGTTGATTTTAAAAAATTTGATATTAAAAGTGATGATTTAACAATTGTTGGCTTTAAATACAATAAATCTTTAGAAAAAACACTAACAAAACCTACTAGTTTTTTGGTTGGAGTTTTAAAAAGATTTTGAAAAAACAAATGAGCTGTTGGATTTTTATTCTTACTTATTTTAATTTTACTTTTAACTATTATTATTCCTCTTGTTTCTCCTTATCCAAGTTTTGCACCAATTGTTTCAAATGTTACACCAACTTTCATTAGAAGTTTACCACCGCGGCTAATTGGAATGGACCCAGTTCATACATATGAAGGTCAAATTAGTAGTGTTTTAATTCAAGCATTACAAAAATATGATCAAAGTTTACCTGATTCACAAAAAATTATAGTTAGTTATCAAATTTTACAAGGAGGAACTTCAGCAATCTTAACAATTCATCCATATCGTATTCCACAATTAAGTAATGTTTATCCAGTTATTGGTACTGATATTAATGGTTATGATATGTGAACTAAAATGTGAGCTGGGTTTGCAAGCTCTTTAGGACTAGCAGTATTAGTTAGTGTAATTTCAATAATTATAGGAACTATTTATGGGGCAATTGCTGGTACATTTGCAGGTTCTACAGTTGATATTGTTATGATGAGAATTATAGATGTAATAGGTAGTATTCCTACAATTGTGCTATTAATAGTTTTAAGTTTGGTTTTATCATCAAGTGGTTCAGCTGGAGGATCAATTAATAGTGATTCGCTTGCATTCTCATTAATACTAACTAATTGAATGAGTCCAGCATATTTAGTTAGAATGCATATTATAAGAACAAAAGATGCTGAATATGTTCAAGCAACTAGAGTAATTGGTGGTAGTAGAGCAAGATGTATTTTTGTGCATATGTTACCAAATATTTCTGGAAGAATTTTTGTTAGATTTGTTAACACAATTCCTGCAATTATTTTCTTACAAGCATCTCTTATTTTTGTAGGTTTACAATCTGCTGATACAAATACATTTGGTCAAATTTTACAAGACACTTATGATGTAACTAATGTTCCACAAATGTTATATGGACCAGTGGTGTTGTTCTGTTTATTTTCTGTTTCAATGCAAATTATTGCAAATGCAATAAATGATGCAATTGATCCTAGAGTAGTAGGTAGATAGCAATGAAAAAAGAAGATATCAAAACAGAAAAATTATTTGACTCTGAAATTTTAAGGGCTAAGAATTTAAACATTACTTTTAAAACTAAAGATGGTGACTTAAAAGTAATTAGGGATGTTTCAATTTCTGCTGATAAAGGAGAAATTGTAGGGATAGTTGGAGAGTCTGGAAGTGGAAAATCAGTTTTAGTAAAATCTTTTATTGGTTTTAATGATAAAGCTAAAATAGAGGCTTCAACTTTAAACTTAGACAATATTAATTTATTGAATGTTAAAAAAGGAAAATGAAAAAAAATAAGAGGTAGTGAAATAGCTTATATTCCACAAGATCCTTTAACTTCTTTAAATCCAACTATGACTATTGGAAACCAATTGAAAGAGGCTTATGTAATTTCAGAGTGAAAAATTTTCAAAGAAAAGTTAAATACTTTATTTGAATTAAAAAAGAAAAATGAAATAACTTTTTCAGCTTTTTTAAAAGAAGCTTTTAAAAATTATTTTACATATAAAAAAAATACAAACAGAACAAACACAAAGAAAAAATTTGAAGAAATTTTTAAATTCATAGGAATTGAAGATGCAACTAGAAGATTGAAATCTTATCCTAATGAATTTTCAGGAGGGATGAGACAAAGAATTGCAATTGCAATAGCTGTTATTTCTAAACCAAAAGTTATAATAGCTGATGAACCAACAACAGCACTTGATGTTACTATTCAAGCAAAAGTTTTAGATTTATTAAAAAAATTAAAAAAAGAATTAAATGTAACTATTCTTTTCATTTCTCACAACATAGCATTAGTGGCAAATTTTTGTGATTTCATTTATGTGATGTATGCTGGAAAAGTTGTTGAACAAGGTTTAGTTAATGAAGTTTTTACTGACCCTAAACATCCTTATACTTGAGCATTAATAGCATCATTGCCAGATGAAAAAGCAAATTCTGAACTTGTTTCAATCCCAGGTTCACCTCCTAATTTATTAGATTTACCAAAAGGCGACCCTTTTGCTGAAAGAAATAAATATGCATTAAAAATTGATTTTGAAAAAGAACCACCAATGTTTAAAGTAACAAATACTCATTGAGCAGCAACTTGATTACTTTATAAAGATTTTAAAAATTTCAAAATTCCACAAGAAATAAAAAACAAAATCGAAATAGCAAAAAAATCATTTAACAAAACTAATAACAAAGGAAAAAAATAATGAAAAATCAAAGTAGTAAAAAAGAACTAAAATCAAAAAACAATAGCTTGGTTGAAGTTAATAATCTAAGTGTTTTGTACAAAGTTCAAGGAACTTATTTTAAAGCAGTTGATGATATTAGTTTTAAAGTTAGTGAAGGTGATTTTTTTGGAATTGTTGGTGAATCAGGTAGTGGAAAATCTACAATTGGTAAGGCTTTTGTTAGATTAGTTACTCCATCAGGTGGCAAAGTTTTATTTGAAAATAATTTAATTTCTTCAAAAAGAATTAAAAGAAAAAATAAAAAATTTCTACAAAATAATATTCAAATGATTTTTCAAGATCCTATGGCATCTTTGAATTATTCAAAAAATATTTTGCAATTAGTTTCAGAACCATTAATTATTAATGGAACTATTAGAAAAAAATCTTGAGAATTACTAAAAAAATTTGAACTTATTTCTAAATTGTTTTGATTTGATTTTTTAAAAGAGTTTAATAAAATATATGAAAAATTTATTTTTGAATATTTTTCTATTTGAGTACAAGCTTATAAAGAAATATTATCAATTGATTTTAAAGAACTTTTTCATATTGATACAAATT
>CAMWTH010000046.1 GCA_947177125.1 uncultured Mycoplasma sp.
GTATAGATATTTTTTATTGACTTTTAAAAAATGATGAAAATTCTTATAAAAATTATGAATCCAAAAAGAAAATTTTTTTTTGCGAAAAAATAATTAAAATTTTTAACTTTAATATACAATATTCAGGAAAATCTGATGATAATTTAACAAAGATTGCAAATAAACCTTTTAAGTTTTTAAAAAGCATAAAACCACCATTAAATTTAGACAAACCATTAAATATTGAAACTTATAAAAAAATCGAAAATTTGGCTAAAACAACTGCATATAATAAACCAAATTCAAATGATTATAAAATTTATGAAAACAAGGATTTTAATTATGATAAATTACTTAGAATTTTAATTAAACTAAATCCTCAAATAGTTCAAGAAAACAAAGAAAAAAACATAATATTTAACGTTGATTTTAAAGATGAGATTCAAAAAAATGATAATAATTATGATATTATCAATAAAAAAATAGAAGAATATGAACAAAGAAAATCAGATAATCAAAAAAAATTTAGAAACAATTTAATGAATTTGTATGAATATGAATGTCTTTTGACCAAAGCTAAAATAGAAGAAACTTTAATTGCTAGTCATATAGTTGCTTGAAGAGATATAAAAGGTGAAAGTCCTGCTGTTAAATATAGTATAAATAATGGTCTTATACTTTCTGCGTCAGTTGATAAATTATTTGATAACAATATCATCTCTTTTGATGAGCAAGGAAAATTATATATTTTAAAAAATTTTAGATATTCTGAAAAGGAAATAGAAAAGTTTTTACTTTCTTTAAAAATTGATAAAAAATATTTAGGAGACAATAGACTAAGTATTTTTGAAAAAATAGAAAATAAAATAAAAAAATTTAATTCTATAAACAAAGAACAAATTAAAAATTTATCTGATGGTGAAAAACCAGATATTAGTAAAATAAAAGAAAATTTATTAAAACATTTTTATAAAACTAAAAGTAAAGAATAAGTATTTTTAAAATATAATTAATAAAGTTTTTAAATTTTATTTTTTTAAAATAAAGGGGCAACAACATGAAAAGAACTTATATTAGTTTATTTAGTAGTGGTGGAATAGGTTGTTTTGGATTTAAAAAAGAAAATTTTGAATGTGTTGCAACTGTTGAAATAATAAAAAGAAGACTAAATATCCAAAAAATTAACAATAAGTGTAAATATGTTAGTGGATATATTTGTGATGATATTACTTTAGATGAAACTAAAGAAAAAATTAGAAAAGAAATTAATTTTTGAAAATTGAATCACAACATAGAAAATATCGATGTTTTAATTGCTACTCCACCTTGTCAAGGAATGAGCACGGCTAACTCTAAAAAAAATGAAAAAGATATTTTTAGAAATTCTTTGGTAGTTGACTCTGTTAGAATGGTAGATGAAATTTTGCCAAATTTTTTTGTTTTTGAAAATGTTCCAGCATTTATGAAAACAAAATGTATATCTAATGATAAAGAATATAAAATTGGTGAATATATTTATGAAAAACTTTCAAAAAATTATTCTATTTATCATGATGTTATAAATTTTAAAAATTATGGAGTTCCATCTAGCAGAAAAAGATGTTTGGTTATTGGAGTAAAAAAAAATTTATCTAAATTTATTTCACCACTAGAATTGTTTCCTGATTATCAAGAGAAAGAAATTACTATTAGAGAAACTTTATACAATTTTAAAAGACTTTCAAAAATGGGCGAAATAGATGAAAACGATATTTTTCATTTTTTTAGATCTTACACTCCAAAAATGAGGGATTGAATTTCCACGTTAAAAGAAGGTCAATCTGCTTATGAAAATGCGGACAAAAATAAAAGACCACATACTATTTTGAGTGATGGAAAATTAAAATTTAATGAAAATAAAATGGGTGGTAAATATAAAAGACAAAGCTGAGATATTGTAGCGCCTTGTATTCACACAAGAAATGATCAACTAGCTAGTCAAAATACTATTCACCCTGAAGATGATAGAGTTTTCAGTATTAGAGAATTAATGAAATTAATGACAGTTGATGATGAGTTTAAATGATCTGAAATTCCTGAAAGTGAATTAAATAAATTACCTTTGTCTGAGAAAGTAAAATTTCTTAAAAAAAATGAAATTAATATTAGACAAATACTAGGAGAAGCAGTTCCTACTAAAATATTTAATTCAATAGCAAAAAAAATTAGTAGTTTGTCTTTATCTAATAAACTAATTGAAATAGAAAAAAACAACCCTAACAGAGAAAAAAATGGAGCTTTTTATACTGATAAATTTATAGTTAATGAAATAATAAAAAATTTACCAAAATTTTCAGATAAAAAAGAATTAAAAATATTAGAACCATCTGTAGGTTTAGGCTCTTTTTTACCTTTACTGTTTAAAAAATACCAAAATAAAAAAATTAGTATAGATGTTTTAGATATTGATAAAAATATAATTAATGAATTTAAGAAAAATTATAAAAATTTTGATTTTTATAAAAACATCACTATTAAACCAATAGACTTTTTTGATTTTAAAAGTTCTAAAAAATATGATATTGTAATCGGAAATCCTCCTTTTATTAAAATTTCAAATTCACAAAAAAATAATTTTTTCAAAAATTTTAAAGATTTTTGTGACAAGAAATGAGGTGCTGACATAATTACCTATTTCATTTTGAAATCAATTAAATTATCTGATTATGTTTGTTTTGTTTTACCAAAAAATTTTCTTATTTCACCTAAGTATAATTTAATTAGAAATTTTCTTTCAAAATATAAAATAGATTTTATTTTAGATTTTGAAAACAAAGGATTTGATGGAGTTATTCTAGAAACAATAGCATTATCTTTTTATTCGTCAAAAGTTAATAAAAGTAATGAAATAACAGTTATTAACACAATTAATCAAGAAAGAAGTATTCAATTACAAGATTATATTTTGTCAAATAATTTTCCAAATTGAATAATTTATAGAAACAAAAAATTTGATGAAATTGCAGAAAATATGTATTTTGATATTTTCTCTGTTTTTAGAGATAGACAAATTACAAATAAATTTTTAACTAATAAAAAGTCTAAAATAAAAATACTAAGATCAAAAAATGTATCTTTAAATGGTGAAATTTTAACTATTGATAATTATGATAAATATTTAAAAGATGATGTAAACTATTTGTCTTTTTCAGTTTCTAAATATTTTTCAGACGACAATGTTTTTTTATGTCCTAATTTTACAACCAATATAAGAATTGTAAAAAAACCAAAAGAGCATTTAGTTAATGGTTCTTTAGCTTTATTTAAGTTAAAAAATGAAAAATTATTAAATGAGATAGATTTAAAGTGATTTTCATCTAGCGAATTTATAGATTTTTACAAATGTTCCAATAATTATCAAAAAAATACAATTAATTTGGACAAAAATTCAGTTTATTATTTTGGTGTAAAAAAAGAAAAAAAGTATTTTAACTAAATAAAAAAAATAAATGTAAACTAACTTCTAAAAACAAGTAAATATAATATGCTTGATTGGAAAATTACTAAAAAAAATAGAAAATTAAATTGTTCATTTTTTACATTTTTATATTTAGATTATGAAACTTTTTACTAAAAAGAGATTTTTGTTTTATATTAAATTTATTAAGTTTAAATTTAATATATTTGGAATAAATTCAAGGAGGAATATTGAGAAAATTTTTAAACAATATTTTTAATAAAAACAAAATAGGTAAAAATGATAATTTGGATGTTGGTAGCTGAAAAAATAATAAATCTAAAAATGTGATGAAAAATTCAGAAATTAAAAATGTAAGTTTAAACACTGATAAAGATTTAATTAATTTTATGAAAGAAATTGCAAGAAAAAAAAGAAAAATAAGTTTTAATGAAAAAGTTATAGAAAAATGCAAAAATTGTCAAGAAATAATTATAGAAAAAAAGAAAAAAGAAATAGATGATGAAATAGAAAGAATTAAAAATGATTCTAGTGACAATGGAATTTTAGAATCTATTGGTCCTTACTCATATAATAAAAATAATAATCAGTACATAGAATCTAAAATTAATTTATTGATACAAAAAAAAGAAAAAATAAATCAAATTTTTAATAAGTCAGTTTGTAAAAAACACCACAAACTTTATGACAATGCTTATTTGGACAAAGTTGAATTAGATTCATTAGAAAAAAATTTTATCAGATTAACACAGAAAAAATAGTTAAATATCCAGTGATTATTATTTATTATTCAATTTTGTCTTTAATATACTCACTTAGTGACAATTTTTTAAAAAAAGAATCATCATTATTTCAAATTATGTAGTGAGTATATTTACCAAAATGTATATCTTTTGGATTATATATAACTATATTATTTTCTAAATTTTTTGTTTTGAATTTTTCACTAGGACTTAAATAAATAAGAATTTTATTTGTTCTAAAAACTAATCTAAATAAGGTTTTATTTTTTATATCTACTTTTGCATAATTTTTATTGAAAAAAATGTCTATTGGATATTGGTTGAAATTATTATTTAAAAAATTTGTAAATTCATAATACAGATTTTTTTCATTTTCATCTAAGTTGTAATATTCTAAATCATAAACTGAGTCCTCTGAAAATATTTCATTACTTTCATCAAGTTTATATTTTTCTCTTATTTCTGAACTTACTTTTGGATATGGTCATATTTTTAATGATTGATCAAATAATAAATTAGCTCTTTCTTTAATTTTTTCAATATTTCAACTATCTTGCAAATTAATATATTTATTTAATCAAATGTTAGTGTCTAAAAAACCACCATTCATATTTTTTTTATTTAAAAAAGTATCATTACTCATCTCTGAGTTATATTTAGTGAAAGTTATGTTGCCGATAGTTTGAACTCATTCATTTCAATCATTTTTTCAATTTTCACCTAACTCTTTTTTTCATTCATAAGGTAGGTTTTCCCCTTGTGGCATAATATGCTCTAAAGTAGCTTTTTTTGTTATGTTAGAAAATTCATTATTTTTTCAATTTGAAAATGATTCTAATATTTGCAATATTTCTTTTTTATTTCTCATAAAGTAAAAATCTTTTTTAATAAATTTTTCTTTGAATTCATCATCAGTAGGGAAAAGTGATTTAGATGTTTTTTTAATGCTTATAAATCCATTACATAATTTTTCGTATCAATCATTTTCTTTAGTGTATTTAACAAATTTTTCTATAACTTTGTTTATTGAATTTGATGGTAAATCACAAAATTGTCTTCTGACTACATATGATAGAAGGATATCAATTATGGATTTAATTTTTTCTTCATTTTTTCATTCAAGTTCATCACTATAAATAAAATTTCTAATTACTTCTATAACAATTGGATTAATAGTATCGTTGCTTAAAATGTTTAAAAAGTATAAAGATTTGTTTATTTCATTAGATGATGTATTGCACTCTAAAATACATTTAAAAGATTTAAAATATTTATAAATATTTTCTATTTCTTCTATTTTGTGATTTTCTATATTTTCAAATTTTTCATTATAGTACATTTTAAAAGTTTGATAAATTTGATTTTCATTACAAATTTTTTCATTTTTTATTGTTAAATAATGCTTAAAAAAAATATCCATTTTTTCATGTTTTAAAAGAAAATTTTCAATTTCTTGTCAGTACTTATAATAGACATTTTTTTGATTTTCTAAGCTTAAATCAAGTAAGAGAAAATTTTTAATCAAATCTCCTTGATTTAAATTTAATCCTGTTGAATTCATTGTTTCAAAAATTAACTGTGCATTATCTTTTTCTTCTAAATTTATAGAAGCACAAATAGTGTTGTTAAAAATGTAATTTATGTCAGTTAGTGAAAATTCATATTGCTCAATTTTGTTAATAAAATATTTTAAGTTTTCTACAAATATTGTTGAATTTTGTTCTGGGGTTAATTTCTCATCCCATTTCATTTTATTTTCTAAAGAATTTATAATACTTTCGAAAATTTTTTGATCAGAATCTATAAATTTCATTCTTGTTTTTGATGACGAAGAATTATTAATAATATAAATATTTTTTAAGTTTTCTTTTTCTGAATCTGATAATTTTATTTTTCTTGAACACAAAAATGAAAGAATAAAAATTGTAAGAGTTGTTAGTCTTTGTTGACCATCTATTATTGACATAACATTAACACCATCTTTTACTTCAGGTTTACTGATTACTAAAGAACCCAAATAGTGTTGTTTTTTAAAATTTTTTATTTCCAAAATATTTTCTAAAAGTTGTTCACAGTTTTTTATTTTTCAAGCGTATTGTCTCTGATAAACAGGAATAAAGTATTGTGAAAAATTGCTTCCTAAAATATGAAAAATAGCTTTTTTAGAAATGTCCATTTTTTATTTCCTTTTGATAAATATCGTAAAAATTTTAAACGATAAAGAAACTTAGCGAATATTTTTCGTAATTTAAATATATGCATGTACCATTTTAAAATTTGATATTTTATATAGTGTTTATTAAAATTAAAACTCAAGTCAAGAATGAGCAATATGTTAATAGTCATAAACGACTGAAATATTTCTTTTATAGAATTTACTAATTTTTTTAAAATTTCAAAATTAGGATAAATTAGTTTTTTAATTTTAAAATATATGTTTATTTATTTTTATAATGTTATTAATATGAAAAAATACGATGAAATTC
>CAMWTH010000047.1 GCA_947177125.1 uncultured Mycoplasma sp.
GATATTAAATGTGTTACTATAGTGTTGCACTTCAAATTTCACTCAAGGAAAAAAGATTATCTAAATTAGGTAATCTTTTTTTATTTATTATTTAGTTACTAATTAAAATTCGTATTTTTAATTATTAGAATTTGGAAAAATAATTATTCTAAATTAAACTTTTATAAAAAATTACAGAAAAAAATTAATTTAAAAAATTTTGGGATTTTTTTTAATTTACTAATATTTAGAAAAATAAATTAAAAAATTTTTAGTTTTTTTATAAAATGAAACTAATCAACATATTTTTTAAAAAATTGAGATTATGGACAAAAAATTTATAACTGAACATTTTTTCTCTAAAAAAAATGATAAAAAAATAGAGAATTCTATTTTGGAATTTAATAATGTTTCAATGGAATATAAGAAAAAATCTAATATTTTTGCTTTAGATAATGCTTCTTTTGTGGTTAAAAAAGGAGATTTTCATGCATTTTTAGGTTCAAATGGTGCAGGAAAATCAACTGCTATAAAAATTCTTGTGGGAATGAATAATGATTATAGTGGTGATGTATTAATTAATGGAATTAACACTAAACAAGGAAATGATTTAAGAAAAAAACTTTGCTATGTTCCAGATTCTTGTAAATTTCCAAATGAATTTACATTGGAAAAATTTTTATTAGAATGTGCATTATTAGTAAGAGAGGATAAAAGTAAAATTTTAGAAGAAATAGAGCTTATTCTAAAAAAATTTGATATGTACAAATATCGAAAAAAAATATCAAATAGGCTTTCTGCTGGTGAAAGACAAAAAGTTTCATTAATGCGAATTCTGATTGAAAAACCAGAAATTTTGGTACTAGATGAACCTTTTAGTAATTTAGATCCAAAATCAAGATTTGATTGAATGAATATTTTAAAAGAAGTAAATAGTTTTGGAACAACAATATTTTTGTCATCTCACATTATTAGTGATTTAGTTGGTTTTGTTAATTCTGGAACATTTATTGAACATGGGAAAATATTATTTAATGGTTATGTTGGTAAAGATGAATTAAAAGAAAAATATTTTAATTTCATATTAAAAGGAGAAAAAGGTTATGAATATGAAATTTAAATTTTTAAAAGATAAACTAAAAGAAAAATTGAATTTTAAATTTAATTTAAATAATGATTTCAAAAAAGTTTTTTTATTTCACTGACATCAAATAATAAATAGTAAAACATTTATTATTTCATTTGTTTTAGTGAATTTATTACCACTTTTAATATTATTACCATTAGTTTTAGCTACTGATTTTTATTCTTTAAGTTATTTATATTCATTAATAATTGTTTTTGCATCTGTATTTTTTAATTTCTTTTTTATTTATAAATTATTCATTGTAAATTCTTCAAATTTTATTGATATTTTAATAATCTCCAAATCTATTAATAAAAAGCAAGTTTTTCTAGTAAGAATTTTCTATATTTTTATTTCTTTATTAATTTCAAGTTTTATTCAATCAATAATTTCTGTAATTATTGTTGCACCTTCTACATGAAGTGCACTCACCTTAAACATCTGGTTAATGACTTTTTTTGGACAAATTATTATAGGTTCTTTCTTTATTAGTATTTTTCTTTCTATTGGAGTAAAACTAAGTTCAATTTTGTTTGTTTCTTTAAATTCTTGTATAACTTTACTCTTTTTAATCACTTCAATATTAGGTAATGCATTATTAGTTAATCCAATCCAAAATAATTCATTAACATATGATGTAAAAAATAATTACAACTATCAAGTGGTAAGTAATATAAATAATTCAAATGATAAAAGAATTGGAATTACAAGAAATTGAACTAGTCAAATTAATACCAATTCAGATTTAAAAAATTCTATTAATTTCTCTTATAGTACTATTCAAGTCATGCCAGGACTATGAATAATGTCACCAATGCAATTAATTTTTGCAAATAATAATGTTTATGGGAACGACTATAATTTTTTAATAAATCATTCTCCAAATAATTATCAATTTTCAATGAATAAATTAATTTTGATAGATGATCAAAATAATACTGATTATTTTAAAGTTAGTAGTAAATATACAACCTATAGAGTTGGTGATACAAATCTTTTTGAACTAACAAATCATGAACTAGAACAAGAAATATCACAAGTTGTTAAAAATGTATATGATGATTTTTTAATTCAAAATAAAGATATAAATGTTTTATCTTTATTAAATAATGAATTAAATAGCAATGATTTGTGAAATTTATCACAAACAATTAATGACAATAAATCCTTATTATTAGCATTATTAGGATTAGATGTTAAATATAGTTCACTATATTATTTGTTTAGAGATTTTGATTATTTTTATCAAAATATTCCCTATTTATTTGATTCCATATCAAGTTATACAAATAATGAATTTTCTCAAATTACCAAATCTTTGTGAACTTTAACACAAACAAAAAATAATTTATACAACTTAAATTACTTTGGAAATTATGAAAACATTGAACAAATTTATCCAAATTTATTATCAGAAAATGGTTTAGAAAAACCAAATAATAGTGATGTTGAATTTTTTAAAAATTATTTAATTAAATTTGATAGCCAAAATAATTGCAAAGTTTTAAATAAGAATGGTGAGTATATAGATTTTGATATTAAAAATTTAGATAATGCAATATCAAATCAAAATGATTGAAATATTTTTGTAGAAACAAATTCTTTGAATTTAAATTCTTTAAAAAAATTATATTTAGATATTAGAAATAATACTAATTCTTTATATGGTGTTTCATTCACTAAAAATTATCAACAATTAGATAAATTTTATTCACTGCTCAAAGTAGAGCAAGTTTCTTGATTTGATATGAGTTGATTAATAACAACTTTATTTATATTAATCCCAATTATTACAATACCTTTTACTGGTAAAAGTTTTATTAAAAAGAACATTAAATAAATTTATTTATATAAAAAAGGATAAATATGAAAGCTTTAAGTAAAAAAATAAAAGTAATTTTAACTGCAAGTTTAGCCTCAGTTGTTGGTGTAACTTCTATAATTACACCAATTGCTATTAATTATTCATCACAAAATTCTATAAGTAATCAAAATAAACAATATTCATTTAATGGTGAAAAATATGATAGTTTAGATGATGTAATGAAGTATGTTGATGGAAATACTACACAAAAAGAGGTATTGACCTCAACATCACATATGTGATCAATGAATACTAATGGTAATAATAATTTTTATTATTCACCTAATCAATTAACAGAAGAAGCTTTTAAAAATATCAAAGTATATGATGGATATACATCAATGAAATACAATGATATTTTAGCTTCTAAAGGTGCTTTAAATGAAATAAGCAAAAAAACAATTAGTAAAATGGATTTACAACCAGTTGGTAGTAATGGACCAACTGATACAGTAAAAGTTTATCAAGGTAAAAATGATTCTATTTTTACTGATGAAAACCAAGCTAAAAAAACTTTTTATTCAATCCATGAAGGATATAACTTTGATGGAATCTATTTTAGAAATAAAACAGATTTAAGACAATATTTAGATCAAAGTAATAGAAGTAGTAAAAAATCATCTGAATATTTTACTATTAAAAATATTAACGATACTAATGATGTATCTTTACCAATTAGTGCTTCATCCATTAGTCAATTAGATTTTAGTGATAACAAATATTTAGAAAATGAAGACTATGTAAAAATCAGAAACTTTGTTCAAAACAGTGCAACTTCTTATATAAGTTTGAAAGATGGATCTAATGTTAAATACTTTAATTCTAATGATAATTACTTGCTATCAGAAATTTTACCTTACGTAAAAACTGAAGATTTAGAATATACAAAAGTTTATTCATCTCAAGGTGAATCAACATATATTGTTGATGTTAGTAAAGAAGATTCACATGGAATTAGTGGACCTTATTTTTATTCAGGTGGAGGAAATATTTTATCTTCAAAAGATAAAGATCAATGAAGTAAATTTAATACTTTTGATGATTCTACAAATGCTGCTCCAATTGATGAAATAGTTTCTAGTTTTACAGATGTTTTATTAAATGAGTCACAAAATATTTCTGAAGATTCTATTTATAAATTACATGAAAATGAAATGATTTTCTATTTTTATGAGACTGGAAATTTAAGTGACCCTTTATCAGGGATTTCTTTAAATAATCAGTGATTTAATTTAATAACAACAGTTAAAAAAAATCATTTTAATCTTTATAAAAATATTTTAGAAACTTATAGTTCAATAAAAGAAACTAAGAAATTTAATGGATTTTATAAGTTACCTATTTTATTTATTTTATTTGTACAAGGTTTGATGAGAGAATTGGCAAGTAATACTGAAATTTCAATGGTAAGAGATTTTTTTACAAATCTTTGTCTAAAAATGGATAGAACATTATCTTATTTTAATAATCTAACTTTAAACTTTGGTTTAGATCTTTTAAAAGATTCATCAACAAATAAAAATAAATTTAGTTTTGTAGAATTTTTTAAATTCAATAATCCTGACTATGATTTAAATTCAAATATTAATACTTTTTTAAGCAACATGGTTCAATACTATCCAAATTTAATTTTATTTATTGTTATATCAAATGTAGCTATTGGATCTAGTGTTGTAGGAGTGGACATGATTGACCCATTTATTGCTGACCTTAAAAAAAACATTAAACTTTTTGGAATAACAATGAATGAAAGTATTTGAAATAATAAAGCTCTTTCTTTGATTTTTAGTATTTTTAGTAGTTGTGAAAGTAATTATGTTTTTGAAACACTGAAACCCTACAATAGTAGTTTAACTGAAGATGATGTTGTAGATGCTCTTTTAGAAACATTTCAATCTAATGCTTTTAATTTTCATGTTCCTTCAAATAAGATTAAAGAATTATTAGAAAAGGATTATGAAAAAATTAAAAATCCAATTCAAAATGTAGGTAACTTTTTTGTAAAATTTACTAATACTTGACTATATACATATTTAATAAAATTACCTTCAGTTACATTCAAAGAAATACAAAAAGCTTTTGTATATGATAATTTAATTGGGTATTTACCCTATAATTTTAATCCTAATAGTATTGTTGGATATGCAGAAAATAGTTTAATTTTTTTAGTAAATTTACAAAAATTTTTATCTAATAATATTAAAAGATTTGCAGAACTTTTAGTAAACCTAGTTATACAATATTTTAAAACTTACTATGAACTTGCTCTTTCAATATTTCAAATTTGTTTAGATTTCTTAAAACCTTTAGGCACTATAGAATATTGAGAAGAATCAAATAAAATAGCTAAAAAAATTTCTGAATTTGTTTCACCTATTAAAGATATTACAGAAAAAATAAAAGAAGTTATAGATGATAAAATAAAAAAAATTTCTGAATTAATACCTAATGTAGACACTTCAACAGTTACAAACATTCTTGAAGCTGTTTCAAAATTTCCTATTTCTAATTTTTTAAAATTTGCAAAATTTATTTCAAATGTAAATGTAGCTTTAACAGCTTTCACATTTGTTTTGGATTTACTTGTTCCTAAAACTGAAAATTATTCATATCAATTTAAAACAAGTGATAACACTACTTTTACATGAAATGGTGGACAAAAAACTACCATGTTTTTAGGCCTTGTACCAATAAGTGAAACAACTATTGAAGAAATGAAATTTATAGACCCTATATTAATTCAACATGGAAGTAATGAAGAATATTACTATTCAAATGGGAACAAATATAAAGACTTATATGATTTGCGTGTATCTGAAACAAAAAACTTTATCAGCAATAATTCATATGATAGTTTAAATGAAAATGTTAAAAAAGTATATTCATTAGCTAATTTAGAAAATATTAACAAAGAGAGTGAATATAGTGCAAATTCTATTGATGAATTAACTATGAATATAATCAATAGTTTAAAAACATCAATTAAAAACAATACTTTGAGTGATAACTATTATTACAATAGTTATACATATAAATATGCAAATGGATATTCTTCAGATTTAGATGCAATTATTAGAAACAATGTTGACACTATTTTAAATGATATCCAACCTGTAAAAATTGTTATGTTACCAAATATTGATCAACAAACAAAAACTCCTATTTTTGATGAATTAAGATATAAAGAATCAAAAAATGATGGATCAACAAGTAATTTTGTACTTCCAGGAAAAGTTTGAGATTCATTAAATAATGAAGCATTTGTTGATCAATATTATTTACAAAATAATTATGTTGTAGTTAATCCAAATGTTTTAGTAGATGTATCACAAAAAAGTGATAATACTTCTACTATGACTGGAGTAGAGGCTGAAAGTTTAGTAGATCAAAAAGCCCTTAATAGTTTTAGTGTGGCTTCTAAAACTATTACTAAACAAGATTATATCAATGCTACTAGCTTTTCAAAATTGACTAATACTTATGACAAGTATCAAGTTTATGAAGTTAGTGATTCTACAAATGGAA
>CAMWTH010000048.1 GCA_947177125.1 uncultured Mycoplasma sp.
ATTTAACTGATATAAATTTAATTGTTGATAATTAATTATTATTAATTAACTTTAACAAAAAAATAACAAAATTAATTCTTAGGAGGCAAAAAATGAAGAAAAAAATAAACATTGGATTTGATATTGGAATTACTTCAGTTGGATGAGCAATTGTTGATGAAGAAAACAACATCATTGATAGAGGTGTAAGATTATTTGAGGAACTTAAAAATCCTAAAGATGGTTCTTTAAAAAATATTAATCGAAGATCAAAAAGACATGGAAGAAGACTGATTTCTAGAAGAAAAAATCGTAAAAATGATTTTATTAAATTAATTACTAAAAAATATTTTGATATTTTTAAAATTGAATTTTTTGAAGATTTTAATAAAACAAAAGAAAATTTCATTGAAAAAATTATTGGTAAAGAAACAAATAAATCTGTTTTAGATTTGATTTTAAAGGGTTTAAAGCAAGAATTAAAACCATTAGAATTAGCTCGTATTTTATATTATTATCTTTCTCACCGTGGTTATTCTTATATGACAATTGAACAATGAGAAAGAAAAGAATCAATATATAAAGATTTTAAAGAAAATAAAAAAATATTAGAGTTTGCTGAGTGGTATGAACAAAATAGTTCAAAGGAAAATGATTCATTAATTAAAGAAAAATTAAAAGAAATTGAACCCCATTATAAGAAATTACATATTAAAAATGAAAAATCTTTTATAGCAATAATAAAAGAATTTAATTCTAAAAAAGAATATTTAGGAAAATTTCCAAGTGAAATTCAAAAAATGGAATTTGAAAAATATGGCTATTTTAGAGGAAATGAAAAAATAAATAGTGAATTTTCAAAAATACAATGAAAAGAAGAAATTAAAAAAATTTTAGAAAATCAAAATTATTTACCAAATAAATTTATTTTTGATTATTTAGGAGATGAGAAAGATAATAAAGGAATCTTTAATAGATTAAGAAAATTTTCAGATGGACCTGGAAGTGAAAAATCACCATCAAAATATGGTCTTTATCGTGAAAAAGATGGAAAAGTTGAAAAAGTTGCAGAAAATTTGTGAGATTTATTAATAGGAAAATGTTCAGTTTTTCCTGAGTTAAATAGAGCTAATAAAAAATCTTGTTCCTCTGAAATTGCAAATATTTTAAATCAGTTAAATACTATTTCCATTAGTGATTCAAATAGAGATAATTGCTGACTATCTGAAAAAGAAAAAAAAGAAATTATTTTTAAAATGATTTCTTTATCGAAAAACCCTTTAAGCATTATTAAAGATGTATGTAAACTTGACAGTACCAATAATATTTCTAAATATCCTACAAAAGAATCTAAAGCTAATAAATCAACTGAAAATCAAAATTTAGAAAAATTAGATAATACTAAAATTTTATTTTCAATACTAGGTTCTAATTATTCTATAAACAATTATGATGACTTAATTAAAAGCAAAGATTTTTTTAATGAAATAATTGATGTTTTTGCTCGGTTGCCAAAACAATATGAAGCTATTGAAAAAGAATTAATTACAAAAATTAATGATGGTGATATAGTAGAACAATTAATTAAAAAATGTGACAAAATAGACTCTCAATCTACTAGTTCTATGTCTTATAAAGCATTAGATTTATATATTAAAGAAGAAATTGTAGATAACGGGAAAACTTTGAATCAGAAATACAAAAGTAAAATTGATGAAAATGAAAAAAATAAATTTAATTTTGATTTTAAAAAATCAAAATACATTAATGAAGATTGCTTAGATGATCAAGAATTTGTGTTATCTCCAACAACAAAATGTTCATTTCGTGAAACACTAAAGGTTTTCAATAAAATTTTAAAAAGATATATTTATAATCCTTCAAATCACACTAAGCAAACTTATCATCTTAAAAATGTTGTAATGGAAATGCCAACAGAGTGAAATTCAAAAGATGAAAGAGATGTAAAAACTAAAATTAAAAATGCAAATGAAGAAAGAAAAAGCAAAGCAAAATTAAATTATGAGTATCATGGAGATGACAAAACTATAATAAATAAATTAAACTTACTTTATTCACAAAATAATAAAGATGTTTATACAGGAAAAACTTTAGATGCACAATTGGTAATTAATGATCCAAACTATTCAGAAATTGATCACATTATTCCCTATTCTATTTCGTATGATGATTCTTGAAATAATAAAGTTTTAGTACATAGAACAAGTAATCAAGAAAAGAAAAATAGAACTCCAAGAGAATATTTGGGAAGTAGTTTTTTTAATTTTAAAAAAATGTGAGAGGAAATGTTTTTAACTGAAGGAGAATTTTATAACAAACATAAATTTGAAAATTTATGTTTGGATGTCAAATCTAATGATTTTCGAAGACATGCTGGTTTTATTGGAAGAAATTTAGCTGATACAAGATATGCATGTAGAATCGGTAAACAAGCTTTAGATGCATGGATTTCTGGTGCAACTATTAAAAATAATCTTTCAAATGATGAAATAAATATTATTACTGTTAATGGTAAATACACTCAAAGATATAGATCTGAAAAATTTTTAAATCTTAAAAAAGATAGAGAAGAAGATTATTCTCATCATGCAATTGATGCAACAATTTGTGCAATTTTAGGAAATAGTAAAGAAGATATTGGAAAATTAGTTTTCTTTAGAGAAGTTGATAAAGAAACAGGAGAAATTAAAAGTACAAGCAAGTTTTTACATTTAAATTTTTTTAATCAAAGAGAAAAATCAGATTCAGATATTCCATGAAAAGATCTTGCAGATAATATTAAAAATTTTGATGTTAAATTTTCTTATAAAATTCATAAAAAAAGTAATTTTGGTTTTTGAGGAGACACATTAATTTCTGTTAAAAAGGAAAAAGATGAAAAAGGTAAAGAAGTCTTTAATCAATATAAAAAAGTAAAACTATTGGAAATAGATTTTACAAAAACTAAAAAAGGAGAAAAAAATGAGTTTGAAGAATTGATTGATTTTTACAAAAATGGTAAAAACTATCCAGATCCAAAATTATGAAATGATTTAATGAAAGCTTACAATGAAGGATTAAAAATAAAAGAATCTAGCAAAGAATATGAAAAAGAAAATCCTTTTAGACTTTATATGAGAGAATATTGCGAAAATAATGGAATAAAAGATTTTAAAAAAATGAAATCTGTTTATTTAGAAAGAGAAGTCAATGGAAAGATTTTTAAATATTCAGTTTCAGCTATTAAAAAAATTAAAGACATATGTAGTTTTTCACCTTCTAAAAATAACAATATTTCTGAAAAATTTGGTGCTTTTACAGGATTAGATTGAAAAGAAATAAGATTATTTAAGAATTCTAAGAATATTTATAAAATTCTACCTATAAGAATTGATTTATATAAAGATTTTTCAAAAAAAGCTTTAGATATAGATAAATACAATAATTTAAAAAAAGATTTTGATATTAGTTTGGCTTCAGATAAATATTTTGTTATTCATAAAGGAACCTTGATGGTAAATAAAAATAATAAAAAAGACATTAGAAGAATAGCAGGTGGAAATTTTAGTCAACATAAATTAGATTTACAAGAAATTTATAAAGATTCAAAGCAAAATAATGTTGCAATAACAACAATAATGAAAAACTATGATTTTTGCACAGTTGATGAATTAGGGAATGTAACTATTATTGAAGAAAAAGATTTAGGCATATAACAAAAAAACAAGAGAAAACCTCTTGTTTTTTTGTTATAAATAAAAAACTCTCCCTTTCGGAGAGCAAGTACGGGATTAACCCTTATCTTAAATGGTATTAAACTGATGTTATCTGATTACTTAAAAGTAATAAAAACCATTTATGTATTAAACACTTAATAACTATTAGTTAATCACGCTAACGCTATTAAGACATAATTAATATATCATAAAAAATTTAAATTTTATTTTTTAATGGAGAAAAATTAATGGGATGAAGAATTATAGAAATAAATAAAAATTGTCACACAAAATTATTTCTCAATAATTTAATCATTACAGGTGATACAAATATTTCAATTCCTTTAGGTGATATAGATGTGGTATTGTTTACAAATTCTAGAACTAATGTTTCAGTTAATTTAATTAATGAATTAACTTTAAACAATATTTGTGTCTTTTTTTGTGATAATAAATATTTACCATCTTCAATGGTGTTTCCAATCATTGGTAATTTATTAACTTTAAAAATTTTTAATGAACAAATTAAGTGAACTGAAGAATTTAAAGGAAAAGTATGAAAAAAAATAATTCAGTTGAAATGTTTTAACCAATTAAACTACTTAAATTATTTAAACAAAATAAATATTTATGATTATTCAAATATTAAAAGTTACATAGATCAGATTGAAGATTTTGATATTACCAACCGTGAAGGTCATATAGCTAAAATATACTGACACAAACTTTTTAATGTTGGTTTTAACCGTGAACAAGATGATTTAACAATTAATAAACTATTAAACTTTGGATACACAATCATTAATGGTATGGTTGCTAGAAGTATTATTAAAAAAGGTTTGGATTGTCGGATTGGAATTTTTCACAAATCTGTTTATAACCATTTTGCACTCGCAAGTGATTTAATTGAACCATTTAGAAATGTGGTTGATATATTAGTTATTGAACTTTTAAAAAGAGATGTTATTAAGTTTAATACAGATGATTTAACTGTTGAAGTTAAAGAAATATGTTTAGATTTTATAGCTAATTTTAAAATTATGATAAATGGATATTACCAACAGTTAAATAATGCAATTGATGAGTTTGTAGATTGTTTGATTAATGGCACATTTTTTGATGTAAGCATTGAATATACATATGAAGTTGAAACTGATAAAAAAGAGTATTTTGGAGAAGACATTAATGTCAGTGTATAAGTATATGAGAATTATAGTGATGTATGATTTACCAAATAATAATTATGCTGAAAACAAAGACTATTCAAGATTTAGAAAATTATTAATTAAAAACGGTTATACAATGATTCAATTTTCTGTTTATATGAAATGTTTAAATGTGAAAACTAAATTTAAAAGTGAAGTTAAAAAGATTTCCAAATTTGTTCCACCACAAGGAAACATTAGAGTAATGGCAATTACTGAAAAACAATTTCAAGATATGATTTTTTTAAGAGGTGATTCAACCATCAATGAAAAAGTCAATGGAGTAGAAAGGTATATTTCAATTAAGGATTAGAAATGAAAAATATTTTAAATTTAAAAACTTTATCAATTGCAAAAGATAAAGAAGTTGAAGTTACTGGAATTGAAAGAATTGCTAAAAGTATAGAAAAATTAAGTGGTGCAGAAAAAAGTAAATTAAAACTAAATATTAACAATATTTCTACCGAATTTGATTATAATGGTTTAAAAGTTGTGGTTTGTGATGATCCAAATTTAATGATTAGAGAACTACTAAATAATAATGAGTCAAATAGCAAGATTCAAATTGGTGACACTTTAGTAAAATCAAAAAACCTTTTTCACTTTCACCATTTTTCAAAAGTTTCAGATTTTATTAATACTAGAAATAATAGTATTTTTCATGAATATTTAAAAAATAAAGACATTCATAAAATTAATTTAGAATTTCAAGATTTTGTAGCTAGTAAATATTATTCATTGGATGATAAAAATATTGAAGATATTTCATCAATTGATTTTGAAAAAGCATCAGTTTTAAACTACATTGAAATCTCAGATGAATATGTTAACAAAAATAACATTATTAACATACTAAATATTATTAAAGCTGGAACAAATGAAAAACAAACAATTCTAATTAATGATTACAAAGTTCTAACAATTACAGAAATAGTAAATAATTATTTAGATGATTTTAATTTTATTATTTTTACAAATGATTTAAGAAAATGAGTTAACGACTTTACTTATGCTGAATGTTTGTTAATTATTAATGATTTTATTAATGAAGAATTTAAAATTGATGCATTAGAAGTTTTAGATAAAAATATTTTAGTTAAATATATTGAAAAAAGATTCAAAAATCAAAAAAGTGAAAATAAAAGTTTCATTGAGAAATTTATAGAATAGAATAAAAATAGTAGATTTAATCAACCTACTATTGGCAAAATCAGCCAAAAAATCAGATTTCAAGACGTTTTTTACTTATTTGAGGTTTTAAATGGGTATTAAACTGATGTTATCTGAACC
>CAMWTH010000049.1 GCA_947177125.1 uncultured Mycoplasma sp.
AAATAATAGAAAATATTAACCCAGAATAAACAAAGGGTTTTAAATTTAAAAAAAGAAATAAAATTGCATATTATTGAATTGCAAAACAAGGTTTTTGTAAATTTAACAACATTCAAATAAATAATAAGATTTCAACAAACTATAGATATTCAGATTTAAATTTTGATTTTAGTTTTTAAAAAATTTTTAACAAACAAAAAAGAACCTAAGTGGTTCTTTTATAATTTTAATATTTTGTAAATACTAATGAAAAATCTATAGAATAATTTGCACTATTTCCTTCTCAAATTTTTCCTTCGCTTAATTTTGAAGTTAATGAAATATAAGTAACATTATTTTCTGTATCAGTCTGAACATAAAGCTTAGTTGTAATTTCAGGTAAACTAATACTATCTGCTATTACATCACTTATATCAAGGTTTAAATTACTTCCAACATTTCCATATGTTGCATATTTTACAAATGCTTCAAAACCTTCTTTACTGTTATAAGAGTCAGCAACATAAATTTTTGTCGTTGAAATAAGACTACTACTAGTTTCAGTAAGATTAACTTTTAAATCATTTTGAACTTCATCAATGCTTTTAGTGATTTGATTTAAATATCCACTAAAGATTAATATATTTGTATTATTATTTACAGTATATTTAAAATCTCCTGATGCATCTTTTGGGTTATTTATTAAATCTGATACTTTAGATTGTTGGTCATTGTTAGAAATATTATCACTGTTATCATTACTATCACTGTTACTACTAGTTCCACAAGACACCAAAACAATTGGAGTTAAAACAATAGTAGGTACACCAAAAAGTGCACTTACTAATAATAATTTTTTTCTAATTTTCATTGAAATCCTCACAAATATAACTATTTGTACCTATAATTCTACAAGAAACCAATAAAAATTTTTTTAATTAATTTTATAATTGTAAAATTACCCATTTTTTAAATGACAAAACTGAATAACTATACTTTATATAATTTTGACTATTATTTAGTATTTTGATTTATATTATCTAATTTCTTTTTTTTAACATAATCACTAACACCAAAATATAAACATATTAAATAGCAAATAAATGCAATCCCCATTAAAACATGTGGAATTGCTGTTAAAGCTGCTGGAATTGTATAATATGGTGTTGTATTATAAACAACAAATTCATAAAATCCATCATTTTTTGAATCTATATTTTGATTAGAATTTGTTTTAACATGCACTAATTCATAATCAATATTAAAAACTCAATCCAACCCCCGAATCATCATAAAAATGATTACTAACAATAAAGCAAAATTATAAAGAATAAAAGATGATAGAAAAAGTTTTCTCTTCTTAGATATTGAAAAAACCTTTTCAAAAAGTATCAAAATCAAATTCACTACAAATCCCAAAACTAATGTATGAACATGTAACACAGATAATTGAGTGTGATAAAAATGGGGATTTGCAACATAAATTCTTTCATCAAAAACAGCATAAGTTGGTGTTAAATTACCAGTTAATGGATCAAATTTTGCACTTCCTCCAAATAAAAAAAAGAAATCATAAAATATTCCAAGCATTAGTCCAATTGCCAGTCAAAATGTGGCAGCAATTAAAATTCAGATAATAGGTTGTTTGATAATTAGTTTAAAATTCTTTTTTTCTTTTTTCATAAATACTCTTTTTAATAATAAATATAATAAAAAAATAAGATTTGAAATAAATATATTGCTTTCAACTTTCATTAATTTTTTAATAATAAAAATCTTAAATAGAAAAGAAGTGTTTACATATGTTTTACTATAACATAATTACACTTCAATTTTTGTTTGTTATAAAACTTTTATCTACTTTTTTTAGAACTCATTACTTTTGTACATCTTTCACAAAGTTCTTTAACAATGGTTTTAGGTGGATAATAATTTCAACATCTTTCACATCTTGCATATTTAGAATTTTTAATTTTAACTGTAGTTTCTTTAATTTTTTCTTTTTTAGAAAATTCTACTTTTGCAACAGCTAAATAATTTTTCAATACTTCTTCATCAAAAGGAATTTCTTTTGCATTAATTACTACTGTTGATTCACCTTTAGATGAAATAATTTTTTCATTTCTTGCTTTTTCTATCTCTGAATAAATCAAATCTTTTAAAACAAAAAATTCTTCTCATTTTTTATAATCAATTTTATACTTACTATCTAACTTAAAACTAGCAAAATCTTCTAAATGAACAGATTTTAATTTGTCTTTTTTATCAAAATAACCATATACTTCTTCACAAGTGTGGGGAATTATTGGAAAAAGAATTCTTAAATATGATTCTAATAAATTATATAAAGTTGCTTGAATTGCAATTCTTTTTTCACTATTTGCATCATCACAATATAAACTATCTTTAATATAATCAAAATATCATGCAGATAAATCTGCAACATTTTTTGAAATTATTTTAAGAACTTGTTTGTAATCATATTTTTCATAACAATCTTTAATTGTTTTAATATCTTTTGTTAAGTTACTTAAAACATATAAATCAGCATCACTATATTTTACGCCTCTAAGTTTTTTGTGATTAAAGTCACTTAAATTTCCTAAAGTAAATCTAAATAAAGTATTTCTTATTCTTCTATAAAGTTCAGCATTTTGTGCAATGATGTCATTAGAAATTGACACATCTTTTAAAAAATCCACAGAAGCTACCCATAATCTTAAAACATCTGCTCCATAATCTCTACAAACTTGCAAAGGATCAACTATATTTCCAAGTGATTTTGACATTTTATTACCTTTTTCATCAAGTACAAAACCATGAGTTAATAATTCTTTGTAAGGGGATTTTTTAAAAGCTGCAACACTAGTTACTAATGAAGAATTAAACCATCCTCTAAATTGGTCTTTTCCTTCAAAATATAAATCAGCAGGATAGCCCAATTTATCTTCTTGCAAAACTGAATAACTTGTTCCTGAATCAAATCAAACATCCATAATATCTGTCTCTTTAATGTATTTTTTTGAAGTGCTGTAATTGCTTGTTAAAAAATATTTAACATCTTGTGTATATCAAGAATTTATCCCTTCATCATTTAAAATATCAACAATATTATTAAGTAACTTAGAATCTAAAATTGGATTATGGTCTTTATCATAAATAACACAAATTGGAACACCCCATATTCTTTGTCTACTAATACATCATTCTTGTCTGCTTAGAACCATTTCTTTAATTTTTTTAACAATTGTAGCATCAACAGATTTTACTTTATTAACAGCATCTAAAATGTCTTTTGAAATTTTAGAAATGTTTACAAATCATTGTTTAGTTGCACGATATATTACAGGTTTTTTTGTTCTTCAATCATGAGCAGCTGAGTGTGTAATTTTACTTTGTTTTAGTAACAATCCTTTTTTTTCTAGTTTTTCTAAAATAACTTTGTTTGCATCTTGATAAAAAAGACCTTCTAAATCTTTGTTATTTACTTCTTTTGTAAATTTTCCATAATTATCAATTGGACAATAGGGTTTTATATTATATTTTTTACATGCAATGTAGTCTTCATGACCAAATCCTGGAGCATTGTGAACAAGTCCTGTACCATCAGAATCTGAAACATATTCATCAACAATCACTTTACATTTCTTTTCTGTAACTGAACTTTTATAAGTAACATTTTCTATTTTCTTACCTAAAAATTCAGAAATTATTTCATATTTTTTTCAATTTAAAATTTCAGATAATTTTTCAACTAAACTTTTTGCAACAATATAAAAACTGTTTTCAACTTTAACACGACAATAAGTAACTTTAGGATTAGCAGCAATTGCTAAATTTGCAGGTAATGTGTAAGGAGTGGTAGTTCAAATAATTATTTTGTCGCCTTTTGAAACAAAATCATTATTTTCTGTGATTTCAAAAGTTACAAATGCAGAATCAGATTCTATCTCTTTGTATTCAATTTCAGCATCTGCTAAAGCTGTTTGACTAGATCAAGATCAATAAACTGGTTTTAAATCTTGATAAATTAAACCTTTTAAAAGCATTTTATTAAAAATTTTTAATTGTCTAATTACATAATCAATCTCACAAGTTAGAAAAATCTCATCCATTTCAGACATAATTCCCAATCTTCTAAACTGATCTTTTTGACGGTATACATTTTCAATAGCAAAATTTTTACAGTTTTTTCTTTTTTCTGTAATAGTTTGATCAGGTTTATTATTTAAACCTTTTTTAATCATTGCTTGTTCAATTGGTAACCCATGTGTATCTCAACCAGGAATATATTTTGTATAGTGTCCAGTTGCTGCTTTGTAACGTAAAATAATGTCTTTTAAAATTTTGTTTAATGCATGACCAGCATGTAAATCTCCATTTGCATAAGGTGGGCCATCAGCTAAAATAAAAGGTTTTTTTGATTTATTTTTAGCTAAAATCTTTTTTTCTATTTTTTCTAAAATTCAATTTTCTTGAATTTTAGGTTCTTTTTGTGGTAAATTTGCTTTCATTTCAAAAGCAGTATTTGGCATCAAAAGTGTTTTTTTATAATCACTCATATTTTTCCCTTACATTAAAAAAATTTTTAATAATAAAAATTGCACTAATAAAATAATTAAAGCACAAAAAGAATTTATAAATTTATATAAAAATAAAAAACAACAATATTTATTGCTGTTTTTTTGTGTTTTACAAAATTTCTTTATTTTTTTCTACTTGTTTAAAAATATTTTCTACTATTAAATCTTTATTTCTTTTTCATTCATATTCTAAAACCCTAAAGATTGGATAACCCCTAGATTCTAAAAATAATTGTCTTTCAAAATCTTCTAAAACTTTAATTTTTCCACTATGATATTTTCAGCCATCTACTTCAATTCCTAAATAAACTTTTTCACAATTAGAATTTGTAATAACCATATCTATTCTTTTGTTTCCAACTTCAAACTGAGTTAAAATTTTCAAATTTTTTTGATATACATATGGTTTTAATTCATCAAAAACTTCTTCTTCAAAAGATGAATCAAAATTAAAATTTTCGTTTTTAATAGCTTGGTTTGCTTTATTAACCATTGCAATATTATCTAAAAAGGCAATAAATTTTTTAAATACTTGCAAATTTTCATTGGTATTGTCAGCAATTTCAGAAGCAGATAAACTTTTTAAAATAATCATTTTATTTTTTGATCTAGTTATTGCTACATTTAATCTGTTTTTCCCACCTGATTGAATTACAGGTCCAAAAGCACTTCTTAATTTCTCAGATGGTGATTTTTTTGCATATGCTATTGAAATAATAACTAAATCAGCTTCATTACCTTGAACATTTTCTAAATTTACTACATCAATTTCTTGCTTCATGAATTTTTCCATAACTTCTTTAGTTGAATATTTTTCATTCATTAGTAGAGATTCAATATAAGAAGATTGTGAAATATTAAAAGTAATAATTAAAATTGATTTATATTTATTAATATTTTCTTCTAAAATTTTTATAACTTCTAATGCTTCTTTTTCATTAATTCTGTCAACAAAAAAACCATCACAATTAACTACATCAATTCCCTTTTCAAAATGAAGACCATTTTTAGAAGCAAAATTAAGTTTATTATCATAAATATTTTCACTAGAAAATTGAATTAAATCACTATTTTCAGATCGATAATGATTTTGTAACATGATTTCTGTTCATGATGTAGTTTTTGCTCTATCTAATAATGATTCTTCAATATCTAAATCATCTATTTCTGTTTCTTCATCATTTTCTTCATTTCTAGAAATAAAGAAACTTGATGGTTTTAATTGCTTATCATCTCCGGCTATAATATTTATTTTTGATCTGTAAAGCAAAGGATAAGCACGCTCTAAAAACATTTGACTTGCTTCATCATAAATCCCATATTCAAAATAATTTCTTTCTAATGGTATAAAAATTGAGACTTGTTCAGGACGTGATACTCAGATAGGAAAAAGCATTTTTAAAGCATATGCATACTTTGACAAATATTCATAAATTTCTTTGCTTTTGCTTGAATTAGCAACATTAATAGCACTTTCAACAAATTTTTTATCCTCATTACTTAGTTTTGATAATTTAATTAAAATTTTTTCTTTAATAATTTCAGTTGGTAAATCACAAATATTATTTCAAGTTATAACACTAAATTATTTTATAAAATCAT
>CAMWTH010000050.1 GCA_947177125.1 uncultured Mycoplasma sp.
ATCTAAATATTTTTTAGATTCTCTTTTATTATCTCTATCTTTAATAGATTCTCTTTTATCAAAAACTTTTTTACCTTTAACTAAAGCAATTTCAACTTTTAATTTGTTTCTTTTTCAATAAATTTTTGATGGAACCATAGTTAAAGATTCTTTCTTAATTTTATTTTGGTACTTAATAATTTCCTTTTTATGTAATAAAAGTTTTCTAGTTCTTAAGGGTTCAACATTGTAAATGTTTCCATGTGAATATGGAACAATGTGCATATTTAAAATATATGCTTGATTTTTTCTAAAAATAACATAAGCATCAGAAATATTTGCATTGTTTAAATGAATTGATTTTACTTCAACTCCTTTTAACTCAATACCAGCTTCAATTTTTTCAATTACAGAATAATTAAAATTAAGTTTTTTATTAACTACAAGAATTTTCATAATTTTAAAATAACTATTATATTTTAAAGTTTAAAAATTAAAATAAAAATAATTGTTATAAACTTCAGTTTATTTCTTCTACAGTTTTTCTTCTTTGGTTTTTAAAGTTTTGAGTAATTTTACCACTTTCAATTTTAATGATTCTATCAGCTAATTCAGTAATTGCATTATTGTGGGTAACTATAATAATTGTTGTTTTAAAATTTTTATTAATTTCTAAAAAAATGTTCATAATTTCTTTTGTAGCATTAATATGAATTGCACCAGTTGGTTCATCACCAAATAAAATATCAGGATTTTTAATTAAAGCACGACAAATTGCAACTCTTTGAGCTTGTCCTCCAGATAAATTTAAAGCTTTTTGCTTTTTATACTTCAACAAACCTACTGAATCTAATAATTTATCTAAATCTAATTTTTTATTTTTTATTTCTTTAGTTAAATTTGCTGCTATTTTAATGTTATCTTCAACTGATAAATCTTGTAATAAACCATATTGCTGAAAAATATATCCTACATGATTAGCACGTAATTTAGTTAGCTGTGACTGACTTAAAGTAATTGTATTTTTATCAAACATAAAGCAATCACCTTTAGAAGGGCGATCTAAAGCTGAAAGAATAGTTAATAAAGTTGTTTTACCACTACCACTTGGTCCAACAATAACAACAAATTCTCCTTTATAAATTGTTAAATCAATTCCCTTAAGAATATGTTCAAATTGATACCCATTTGTTGCATATTTTTCAACATTAACTAATTTAATAATTTCATTTTCATTTAAGTTTGGTTTTCCAGCATCTTTAGAACTGTGTTTTTTGTTTAATTTTTTAATTAATTTAATAGTTTTCTTTGTTTCTTTATCCTTTGGCTTTTGTTTTTTTGAAACTTTTTTTGGATTTTCATTTTTAGTTGAACTTAAAGGTTGGTTGTTACTAACATTAGTTTGTATGCCTGTAATTTTTGCTTCTTTTTTTAGATCTCTTTGTCTATTTAAATTAATAATTCTTTTTTCTGCTTCTTTAACTGGATTATTGTTTTTATTCATATTTTTCTCCAACAAAAATTAGTAATTCAAATAAAGGCTATTTTTATTATTTTAATAAATAAAAAATAAAAAAACATAACTAATAATGAAAATTAGTTATGTTTGTAAAATTATTTAGATTCCATATTTTTGCATTAAATGTTTTGAAAGTTCAGGGTATTTTTTCATCAATTTATTAATATGTAAAGCAAGTTGTCTTTTTATGTTTTTTCTTGATACTCAACATCCATCCACTCTTTTGTTAAAAACAATTAATAAGATAAAACCTAATACAAATAAACCAACTAATACTGCTCCAATACTTAACAAAATTTTTGCAACTAAATCATAATAAGTTCATAAAGGACTGCTATCATCATTGTTATTTGCTAATCAATTATTTACATTGTTTAATATTGATGTAACAGATCCATTTGGACCAATTAAATCTTCAATAGTACTAATTGAATCCCTGTTGGGAATTTGAATTCCTTGTAAAGTAGATATCATTTGTTCAATTTCTTGAGATATTTTTTCAACCTCTTGTTTTAAATTGCTATCACTAGATTGAGATGGATTACTTTGATTTACTTCATCTAGTTTTTGTTTTAAAGATGTAAAATTATCAATTGCAATTTTTATTTGAGCTTCAGCACTTTCTGCAGAGTTAAAAGCAAAATCAATATTATCATTAGCAGTTGCTAAATTATCTTTTGCATTTTTTACAATATCAGCAACATTACTAACTTGTTGTTTAATAAAACTTTTTTGGTCTATAGCATAAGCACCACCACCTAGTAAACCAATACAAAATAGTGCACCAATTCCATAAATTGGTCATAATCCTAAATTTTTAATAATTAAACCTATTCTTAATTTCATGATTATGCTCCTTTTCCAAGGTATTTTTTAACATCTGGGTATTTTTTTAAGATTTTATCCACATGTTCAATAACTTCTTTTTTACTTCTAAATCTATTAATCAGTTTACCATCTGCTCTTTTATATAAAATTAAAGATAAAATAGCACCAAATATAGCTAGTCCCAATAATGTTGCTCCTACAGCCAATAAAACAGTTGTAGTAGTGTCATAAGTTTGATTAACTCTATTTTCATCTCATGAAATTAAATAGTCATTAATTGGATTTATGTAAGAATTTGCTTTATCAAACAAACTTAATATTTTGTCTTTCATCTCATCCAAACTACCATTTTGTTCAGTTATTTTCATAATTTCATTGATTATTCCATAAACTGAATCAGTTGTGTTGTCATCTGGACTACCAATAAGTTTGATAAGATTATTGATTTGAGAAGCAGCTTCAGTTAAAGATTGCTTTACATTACTATCATTTTCTTTTTGTGCAAGATCATTTAATTTAGTAGCCATTTCACTTAATTGAGTTCTTTGGCTATCTAAAGTAGTTTTAGTTGTTTCAACAAAACTTTTAACTTTATTAATGACATCATTTACAGATGAATTTGGGTCACTCAACATATTTCCAAATTCAGCTAATTTTGCTTCAATATCAGTTAAAGTAGTTGATGAACTTTGAATTGTTGTATTAACAAAACTTTTTGCTTCAGTAGATTTATAAGTTCCAACAGCACCTAATGCCAGACAAACAATAGCTGCTATTGTTCCAAAAACAAAAAAGAAAAACTTACTAACTTTCAAAAATATTTTTGAAAATGTTCTCATAAAATAATATCTCCTTAGTGTTTTATATTAATCAGACCAATATAATTAATGATATAGCAAAATTTTAAAGATTACTAGAGTAAAAAATCTAAGCATTTTACTGCTTAGATTTACAATTTATTATCTTTTAGTTTTAGATGATTCACGCAATTCTTTTAAGTTGATTTTTGATTTACTTAAACGTTTTTGTTTCAAGATTAAATGAACTAATAAACCAATCATTATTAAAACTATAATAACAGCAAAAGAAACACTTAAAGGAATTGTTAAATCTGTAATTTTTGGACTTGAATTATCATCTATTTGTTTTTCACTAATAAAACCATTTAAAGTGATACTAAATGTTCTATCATCTTCTGATAAGGTTTTATCTGCAGAATTATATGAAGGTACTAGGATAGAAACATCAATAGAATTATTGTCAAGATTTTTATTAATATTTTTAATATCAGTTGAAGCTAAAGCAATTTTATTTGCACCATTATAAACAGGCAACTTTGAAATGTAATATTCATAAACATTTTCATTAGTAATTTTTTCTATTGGAATAGATCTTAATGTTGCTAAACCAGATTGTAAAGTCTCATCTGTATCATCTGAAAAAGCAAAGTTATAAACAAATGAAACACTAGGACTTTTTTGTAAACCAGTATAAAAAGCTGCTGATGAACTATTGCCAGTAGTAACTTGAATTACAATTCCATCATTTGTACTATTTTGAGTAACAATTGTTGTAGAACCAGAAGGTGCACTTACAAAATTAGATAAACTAACTTTCCCATTTAAAATTGCGTCAATTAAAGTATTTGGTGAATAAGAACCATAATCAGAAACTGAATTTTGAACTTGTGATTGAGAATTAAAATTAATTCCACTACTTCCAGATTCTAATTGATAATCTTGTGCAACTACAAAGTTTTTTTCTCTTCCAAATTCTGGAAAGGTTAAAGTAATTGTTATTACATTATCAGTACTAGTTGTAATGTTTACCTGTCTATCAAGATCATAAGTTGTTTGTGATCCTGAAAAGAAAGAATTAGAAAATGACTTCAAAAACTCAGCATTATCTTTATTATTATTGAAAGCTGTTGAAACATCATTAATATTTGAATATAACAAATTATCAATACTTTTTCACTGTGCAAATAAATCATCTGCCACTTGGCTTTGTTGCATTCCTTCAATTGTAATTGAAGTTACTTTATTAGATTCAATGACATTTTTGAAAACATCATAATAGTTGTACACAACTTTTAAGTTTAATATACCATTTACATCATCGGCATTTGGAGTAATACTGATAATGTTTGATTCATTAGCTGCATTAACTTGTTTAGTAACAACTCCATTTTCAATATAATCAACATCACCTTGCTGAAATAATCCAGTTCCTTTTCATTGTGTTGCACTATCAGTTTCAGTAACACCAACATTTAACATATTTGATCCCATATACGTTAAATAAAGTGCAGGAGCAGAACTTGGTGTTTTTAGAAAGTCTTGAGTAGTTAATAAATTAAAGATGCTGCTTCCATTGTTACTAAAAGTTAAAGCATTAATTAATTCAGATGGTGTAAAATCACTTATTTTTGCTTCAGTAGCTGTTTTTTCACCTAAAATTGCAGGAGTTTTAAAATTAGGATTTTTGTCTCTAATTAAATCAAGATTTAACACTGTTTGTAAAAAACTTGAACCTCCATCATCATCTACATTAAAATGCATTTTTTCTTTTGTTTGTCCTAAACCTCTTACAAGTTTAGTAATATTTGGAACATTTCCACTAGCTCACAAATTACCATTATTAGTAGTAGAATCACTAGTAAAATTAATATTTATTTTACCAACACCATATTTAGTAGCATTAGTATTTGAAACTCCAAAATCTGATGTTAAATCATTTTGAGAAAATTTTATAAGTTTAGTTATAGTTTCTTTTTTTGGAAGAATGTCTGTAATAGAAGAAGTAGAAATCATATTACTATAAATACTTTCTGCTGTTAAAGTAGCATCAGAAGTTCTAGACAAAAATTCTCCGATTTGATCGTTAGTATTTCAAGAAAAATTATATTTATAAGGTAAAAATAAATCTTGTATATTTTTTGTTGTTCAAACTTTATCTTTTGGAATATTTACTCCATTTATTTCTACATCACTGCTAAGATTAGCTTTCATACTAATAGAAGATGAAGTATTGTCTGTGTAATTGATATTATCTGGAGCATCAATCCAAGTTCTTACATCAGAACCATCTGTTGTTGGTCCTGCTGAAACACCATCACTTATATTTTTTTGGATTTGATAAACAGAGAATTCAACATAACCAGAACTTAATGCTTCACTCCCATCAGTTGGAGTAAGAATATTAACTCCTCAGTTAACATCAAATTCAATATTAGGTTGTAAAAGCTCTTTTAAATTTTCTTCAGATACACTACTTGAAAATTTCTTGTTATATCACTCTAAACTTTTATAATTTTTATTTAATCTAATTTCTACACTAGTAGTTGGATTTGTTACAGCATGGTTTTCTTCTCCAACTTTTGTTAAGGTTGTACTAACACTATTAGTCATTGAAATACTAGCAACTGGAATAGTTGCCAAAGATAGTAAAGCAGCACTTAAAATTATTTTTTTACCTTGTTTCTTCATAGTTTAAATTCCTCAAATTAATCTATGTAAAGCTTTAACAACTATTCAAATATAAAATTCTAAATTATAAATAATTGCAAACACCAAAAAATAACTATGTAAATAATTTACATATATATCTATGTTTATATTTTCTCATATTTAAAGCACATTACCAAGTTTATTTTTACATTTTTTTAGAAAATATTAAAATAAAGTAATATAATTTTTATTTATATTATTTTTAAAAATCCAATTCAAATTAAATTATTTTTGATATATCTATCACTTTTGTAGCAATGTCTTTATAGAATTCTTCTTCATGACAAACAAG
>CAMWTH010000051.1 GCA_947177125.1 uncultured Mycoplasma sp.
CTATTAAAGATATTATTGCTGATTCAGAAAAACATGAAGATAAAATTATTTTTTCTATTAGAAATTTAGTTACAAAAAATTCTATTATAACTCCTGAAAGTATGTCATTAGGAACTAAGAAATTTTTATTTCTTGTAAATGTTTTTTTACCTTCTTTAAAAAAAGATGGAATAATTTTAATTGATGAATTTGATAATAGCATTCATAATGAATTAGTAAATTTTTTTAAAATGTTAATTCAGATTTTTTCTCCAAAAAGGGACATCCAATTAATTTACACTTCTCATAATCCAGTTTGTTTAACTAGTAAAGTTTCAGCTAAACAAATTTATTTAATTGATAAATTTGAAGATGATATTTCTTTTGCTAAAGTTTCTTCTAAATTAAACAAAAATAATAGTGTTTTAAAAAGTTTAATTGAAGAAAAAATTGGATCTCATCCTAGTGATAACGAAATTATAAATATTTTACTTGATATGAAAGATTTTGTAGGGGAGTAAGTATGAAGAATATTATAGTTATTTTGTGTATAGAAGGAGAAAGAAATGGTACAGAATCTACTTTCTTTAATAAAATAACTGATTCTTCAAAACAACTGTTTGAAAATTTAGAAATAAAATCTCAAAGTTTTGATTATTCTGTTTCCAATAAGAATAAAAAAATATTTTAGGCTTTTTAAATTTAATTGCACCTTATTTAAATGATAAAAGTAATTTTACTTTTTTTGTAATTCATGATGATGATTGTGAAGAAAACAAAAAACCTTTAGATGATACATTTGATTTTATAAAAGAAGAAATTTTAAAAACAAATGATAAATCTTTAGTAAGTAGAATTTTTGAAGAAGGTAAATCATTTGATTATTTTTTATATTACATATTAAAAGATCAATTGAATCCATCATCTAAAGATGTAAAAGATTTTATGGACGATAATAATTTAAAAGAAAAAAAAGAAAAAAACAAAATGTGAGAATTACTATATGAAAAATCTAAAACAAAAAGTCAAGGAAGAGATAAATTAAAAGATACTTTAATATATATCAAAAATAAGAAAACTAAAGAATTAAAAACTTTTGAAATAATAGATAAAATTTTAGAAAATGAATTTTATTAAAAATTAGTCTTTTTTATTAGTACTTCCAAAACCACCATTTCTAGTTTCACTAACTTCATCATCTTCTGTAATACCAAAGTTTAAAAAGATACCTTGAACAAAAGCATCACCTTTTTTAATATTTAAAACTTTGTTTTCATTATTGTCATTAGTTAGTTTTATAAATATGTGGCCTTCATTATCAGAGCAATAGTAATCAGAGTCAACAACACCTACAGTGTTATCAAGTTGTAATCTAAACTTAAAACCCAAACTACTTCTAGGAAAAATTAATAAAACATAATCAGAAAGCATTTTTACTCTAATCCCTGTTGGTATTTTGACAGTTTCTTTGGGATTTATAGTTATATCAAATGGTGCATAAAAATCATAGCCTGCACTTTGAATAGTTGCTCTTTTAGGTAATTTTATTTGATCATAGTTTTCTTTAGTACATTCTTTACTTGCATCAATGAATTGTTTTAAACTTACTTTTTCAAATTTTCCCACTTTTTTCATTTTATTTTTCCTATTTTTCTACTAAATTACTATTTCAACAAATTGATTTTAATACTTAATAATTCAAATTTAAAGTGTTTATTTATAAAAAATATAAATTATATAGATTGTCTTTATTAAGACAATCTATTCTTTTAAAAATTAAAAATTTTTTACTTTGAACTATTGACAGCATTTTGCTTAGTAGTACTATGAAGGTGTGATAAAAGAAAAAAAGGAGGTTGATTTTTATGCCTATATCACACCCAAGAAGAAATGCTCAAGGTTGTCCAGGTTTAATTTATAGAATTGACTTTAGAGAACCAAGCGAAATATTTGAACATGGTTTTACACCATGAGGAAATAACAGAAATTTTTTCCAACACATTTTAGGATATTCATTAGGAGATGAAATTCCAGAAGATAGAAGAACGAGGAATAATATCAGGATCAGATTCACCAGATTCTAGTTTGAGATTTTTTGGAGGAATGTTAAATGAACCAGAAGATCCACTTGAATATTATTTATATGAAATAAGAGCTGATGAAAATGTTTATAGTGCTGAAAGAACTGCAAGTTTCTACCACCAAAGAATAAGTACAGGACAAATAGAGTTTGAAGAAGGTGATTTACAAACAGCAATTGATGCAGTAGATGCTATTTTTAGAGAATTTGCTTACCAAAGAGAGTGATTTAATGTAGGACCTATTCCAAGAGAAAGAGTTAGAGCTGCTTGAAGAATTGACTCTGTATCCATTCTTCCAACACACATTAGACACCCAGGAAGAACAGTATATTACACACCAAGAATTAATGAACCAGAAATGCTTAATAGTCATTATGTAGAAGCAGATACCTATGCAAATGATTTACCTTATACAGAAGGAGCAACATTAGTGACTCCATCTACTGTAAGTGTCCCAAGTCAACTTGTAGAATCTGATGCATCTGGGGGAGTTTCTTCATCATTAGGTTTTGCTTGTTCACTAAATCCTGAATCACCACATCGTAGTAAAAGATCATCAAAATCAAGTGATAAATTAAAATGTTATTATGATACCAAAAAGGTAGTTGAAAATTTGGATTCAACACAACCTTATGAACCAGTAGATTTTAGTAAGGCTTATCCAGTCAAAATTTATTTAAGAGGTAGTAGTTCAAAAAGAGATTTTATTTTATCAACATCTGATGAAACTAAAAATTGCTTTCCAATACTGGTATATTTAAGAGAGTTACAAACAAATTCACAATTGATACCAAATTTTATTTATGATTCTTTTCAATGTATTAGTTGAACAAATGATAATTTTGAATTTTCATGAGCTTTAACACCAAAAATTATTGGGAAAATCCAAACATATTATGCTTTAAATTACACTGTTGCTAGTACTAACAACCCTTTTCAAAAGTGAAAATTGGAGCCTGTTAAAATTGATAATGAAGAATGTTTATTTTTAATTAGAAATATAGAACTTTCAGATTTCTGTTTAAAAAGAGATGTAGAAAGTAATCAAATTTGATTAAGACCTATTAAGGAAAAAGATGATACTTTTGAAGACTTATATTTAGTAGTAGCTCAAAATAAAACTGAATCTTGTATTTTATTGCCACAAGATTCAAAAACAAAACTTGTTGATTTAGGTTTATCATGATTTTATCAAAATATAAATTATGTACCTATTCCTGAAACCAACAGATCTAAGCAATCAAAACAATTATATAATTTATTCTTTTATGACTTAAAGACTTGTAAAATTGTATATATTGATATGAAAGATAAAACAAAAAGAAACATTTATGCTTTATTTAATAAAAGAGGTCTTTATGACTGGAACTGAATTGCATGAAGAAAATCAGATTTAAAACCAACAGATGATGCTAGATTTAGATGATATTTCCAAAATGAAAAATGAAAAGAAGCATATGATGATTTGTCTTTAAGAAATATAAGATCTTATTTTTACAATGATTATTTAAGAGTTGTTCTTTATGGAACTAATTGAGGTTGCTTTTACACAACAAAATATTCTGCTGATAAAAACTCTATTGCACTATTTAGAATTAGTAAATATACTGATATTTAAATCTAAATTTAATTAGATAATAAAAAAACAAAAACTCAATTATTTGGTTTTTGTTTTTTTATTTATAATGGAAAATTAAACTCAGTTTATTGATTAAAATTATGATTTTTGCTAATATGAAAAATATAAATAATTAAGGAGTTTTATATGAGTAATTATTCAAATAATAATGGATACAATAATAATATTCCATATAATCAAAATAATAATCAACCATATAATCAAAACTACAATCAAAATCAGGTTTACAATTACAATAATCAACAAAAACCACCAGAAGATTTATTAAAATCAGTCAAAAAAGCATCTATTGCTTATATAATTTTGTTTTTCTTAGCAATAATTTTAATTGTAGTTGGATGGGTTTTTTTGATATCTTGAATTTTCAATTCTAATGATGCTTTTTCATATCCATATGACAATTACAATTTTGACTATCAAAATAACTTACCTTTAACTACAGATTTTTATGTTGGTGTTGCTTTGTTAGTAATAGGGATATTATGTGGAATTTCGCTATTCATTATTTCTATTGTTTTAGTTGTAAAAAGTGGAAAACTTAAAAATTACTCAAATTATTTTGATACTATTTTTATACTTTTTGTAGTTGGTATTTTTATTGGGCTAAGTTCTTTAGTAGCTTCTTTTATGAGTATTTCATGAATTAACAAAATTAAATAAATATTAAAAAACAAAAATTAATAAATTAGATACTATAAAAATGCAAGTTTTTACATATTGTTTTATTAATTTTTTTATAAATTTTGTCTACTATTTTCAAATTAATATTTTTTAAAAAATTTTGTTGCTAAAAAAACATTTAACTGCATTAAATTTTACAAAACTAAATAAAATTTTAGGTGATAATTTTGGGAGCATTACATTTTTAAAATTAAAATATATAATTAAAATAAATATTAAAAAAAATATGAGGTTTATAATGAACAATTCTCCAAATAATAATGGATATGGTAATCCATATAATAACTCAAATAGTTGAAATAATAATAATCAAAATAATTATGGATCTAACATCCAATATAATAATAATTCAGCTCAAAACAACCAAAAATTGAATAAATCATTAAAAGATACTTCGATTTCATACATTATAGGTTTTTTTCTTTCACTTATTTTTGCAATTGTTGCATATGCTGTTGCTATTGGTGCATCAATTAAACTATTGAATGAAGATATGTCTCTAACTGAGTATCAAAATTTTCAAAATATTATTACTTTACTAATGGTTATTGCTATAATTTTTTCAATTTCTACTCTTATTATTGGTATAGTTCTTGCTATTAAATCAAGCTATATGAAACAAATAGATAATTATTTTAACACTGTTTTTATATTAGCTGTTATTGGTATTTTTATTCCTTTTTTAAGTTTAATTGCTTCATTTATGACACTTTCAAAACTTAAAAAAATGAAATCTAATTATTCTTATAATCAAGGGTATGACAATAATAAACCATATTAATTACAAAATTAAATACATATATTAAAATTACTGTTTAAAATTTATTTTTTAAATTTTAAACAGTTTTTTTATTTGAAAAATACTTTATAACTTAAATTTCTCTTTTATTATTTTGTCAATTTTTAAAGCTGCTGTAGTTGCTTTTTCATAAAAAATAAATTCAAAAAGTTTTTCATCAATGTAAGGTTCTTGTTTTAAATTATTTAAAATATTAGTTGAATTGGATAAATATAACAAATGGTTTACATTGATTACAGTTCCACTAGTTCCTACAATTAAAACCATATCTTTTTCATTAACATTATTAAATATTTGATGAAGTTTAAGATACTGTGGTGCTTGTTCATTAAAAAAAACAATATAAGGTTTAATTCACTTAGAATTACATTTAATACATTTTTTAAAATCATATGGCTTGTAATTTAAATCTTCATAAATATAATCACAGTCTGTACATATTAATTTGTTTGAATATCCATGTAAATGGATTACGTTTTCACAACCTGCTTTTTCTAATAAATCATCAATATTTTGTGTAATTAAAATACAGTTATTTTTTAATTTCTTTTTTCATTCTGCAATTTTAATGTGCATTAAATTTGGTTTTTTGTTTTTTAATTCTTTTCTTCTGTCATTATAAAATTTGTGAATAATTTCAAAATTTTGCTTTCAAGTTAAATAATTACAAACAACATTAATGTCATAGTTATTTCATAATCCTGTATCACTTCTGAATGTTTGTATTCCACTTTCAGCACTTAAACCTGCTCCACTTAATATAATTAATTTTTCCATAATAGATTTTATTTTATTAGTAATTTTTAAAAAATAATTCAATAATGTTTTCAATTGTTAAATTTTCTAAACCTTTATTTAAAATAAATTCATAATTATTAGA
>CAMWTH010000052.1 GCA_947177125.1 uncultured Mycoplasma sp.
AGCTTACTTATACGAAAGGAGTTCAAAAATGAGTTTTGAATTTATAAAAAAACTTTGATCAAATTCATAAATAAATATTTATATATGTAAATTGATAAATTCTTTTCCTTTTTATTGCTTTAAAAACAGAACCTTTTTTTCTTTTTTTATCTATAAAGACATGAGAAATAAAAACATAAAGTAAAGATAAAGCTATTCCCAAACAATAATATATGGCTGATATTTCTGAAAAGTTAAAATTACTAAAAGTAGATAAAAGATAAAGTATAAGTGTTGAAATTCCAAATATTAATATTCAAGTAGTTATAGTAATTGCAATTCAACATATTAAACTCTTTATAAAAACAAATTTATTTCTTTTGTTAAATAGAATTGGAACAGAAATTGCTTTGTATCCATTTTCAACATTTGGAGTATCATAAAAATTTTTAAACTCTTTAAAATTTATTTCATATGAAAGTGACTTAAATAATTTTGAATTATTATTTGATTCTTCAAAATTATTTCAGTTTTCTTTTTTTTCTTCTTCATCGCTTAATCTATTAAAAGGTCTTTTTGGTTCAAATCTTTCTAGTATATTAGATGAATTTTTAGATGACTTTAAATTACTATTAAAAATATTCATATCAGTCCCTTATATAATATGGTTTGCATTTACAATTGAATAAATTATCATAGCTATAATCATACATAAAAGCAAATAAAGAGTTACAAGATAAAAACCATATTTTAGCGTAAAGAAAAATATTATTCAATCAGATTTATCAATAGGTTTTCAATTCATATTGTTTTTATATAATTTAATTTTTTTAACTTTAATTTTCTTTTCTTTTTCATCATTATCATAAATACCTAAACAGTTAAAAAATAATTCCATGCCTTTAAGAAAAGAATTAAATCTAATATTTATGTATTCTTTTCATTCTGGATTATTTTCATTTGATGAATTATTATAAATATCAAAAAACTTATATAGTTGTTTTGTAGAATTTCAAAGTCAAATATTCATTAATGATGAATTTATTAGTAACCTTTTTTTCACAAATTCTCTATTCTTTATTTTTGAAATTTTTGTTAATTTATTTAACATTAAAAAATGAAGGTAACACAATAATAAATACAAAGGTAAGAGAATAAGATCAATCACTATATAATGATAATTTAGAATCTTGTATAACAGAAAAAGCAATCCATAAGATAAGGATGTGAAAATTACTAAATTTAAAATTCTTAAAAATAAAGCTGTAAATATGCTAAGTAAATAAATTTTCTTATTTCTTTTATTAGATAAAAAAGGAAGAGCAAATTGTTCAATAAAATTATTAAAATCTTTACTGTTGTGTATTTTTTCAAAATTACTGATATTGAATTGGTAAGAAAAAGATTTATTCAAAAAACTTTTTGAACAGTTTTCTTTTATAAAATCAAAATCTATAAATTTTTCATTGGTTGATGAGTGTTTTAAATTGTTCATTAACTTTCCTAATACAAATTATTTTATCAATTTGTTAATTCACTATCTGAAAATATTATTAAATTTGATACTGAATCAGCTATGTCTAATAAGGTTCTTAATACTGAAATAAAAGTTGCAGCAGGTGATGCTCATGAAACCGCTTTCATAGCTGTTTCTCTTGCAACTAAATCAGATAAGAATTTTTTACCAGCAGAATTAAAAATATTAATAATTTTATCAAAAGAACTAACACCAAAATAGAACTTAAATTCATTTGAAAGTGTTGAAAGTGTACTAGAAATTTTTTCAAAAAAAACAATTGCTCCTTTTTTTAAATAATTAATAATTTCTGTTTTAAAAACTCTATATCCTATCAAGGCAAACAATTTTTGAAAAGAATAACTAATTGAATCGAGTTCCTTAATAGAATCAATTTTATATAATGATGAAACATATTTTGCAAATTCTTCAAACTCTAAAAAATCTTTTGAATTTAGCATTTTATTAAATTTATCAATATAACTAGTAATTCTTTTTAGTTCAGTAAAAGACTCAGTTGTTGATGCTGTAGCCAAACCTGCTTGAACTGTTGCAGCAACAGCAAAAACAACATTACCCCCAAACATTCACCATGCAGATCAATAGAAAGCAGCTATTGCTCATGATGCTGCAGTTAAAACCGCAGAAGCAACTGAAACACCTTCAGTTTTATTTTTATAAGTATTTAAAGTTGATAGAAATTTTCTTGATTTTAGAGCAAAAGAAATATAATCAATATCAACATTTACTTTTTTTTGGGAATCTTCATCAACGATAGACAAAATATTATACATATTTTTATTTCTTACTGCTTTTGTTGATAAAATTCTATCTCAATTATTAACTGAATCTGAATTTAGTGTGTTATTTCCAACGTCCATTGAATCAGATATTTTTTCTAAAATATTTTCATACTCTGAAGAATTCTTATTTTTATAATCTTCTAAATTTTTATTTATTTCTTCTATTTGTGTTTTACCACTTAAAATATTTTCAGTTATTTCACTAAATTTTTCTATATTATTATTAATTTCTTCAAATACATCTTTACCACCAAAAGGATTAGTTTCGCTATTGTTAGTAATATTTGAATTTCTAGTAATGCTCATATTGCTATAAATTTCACTATCAGCATTTTTTACTTCCTTTAAAACATCACTTAATGAAATATTTTTAAAAAAATCTACTTGATCGTTTTTTGAAATAGTTTTATTATTCAAAAAAAGTTTACTTTCTAAATTACTAATTTTTTGTGAATTATCAATTAAATGAGTGTTTTTTTTGACTAGATGTTGAAATTATAGGAATAGTACATACACCAATTGATGTTGTAGTTAAACAAGTTCATAAAAATATTTTTTTTCATTTTTTCTTCATAAAATCTCCATGTAAAAACTTATTTTTATACTTTCATTCTATAAAAATTTAAAGATTTAAAAAATCTAATTTTTAAATTTTTGGAAATAAAAAATCTAAAAATAAAATAAAAAAGTAAGAAACAAATGATTTCTTACTTTGTTCAACTAAAAAACACTAACAAATGAATTTTTTAATACAGGAAATTATATATAACTTATAGGTATAAAAACTAAACTAGAAAAAATCATAAATACAAAAAATCTATTTAAGAATTTGAAATAATAACTGTGAATTACAATTGCAAAAATCGAAATTTTTCCATTAATGGGTTTTTTATTATCTTTGTATTTTTTTATCTTTTTAAATTTACTTATGTTTATAGTTTTACAATCAAAAACATTTCCATAAAAAAGTAGAAATTCTATTATTAAACTATATAGCTCTGAAAATGCATCTATTAAATTTTTTCAATCATCAAAGTACACATTTTTCTTTTCATCTAATATTTTTTTAAATTTATAAAAATATTTTGCTAAAGTTCACATATGCATATTAACAAAAGCACATTCATTAATTCTTTTTTTTCTTCATTTTTTTCTTTTGAAATCTCATTTTTTTAAATCAAAATAGAAAAAAATGAATCCATAGAATAAAGAAAAAATAACAATTATTCAATAATATATGCTTGTGTATGATCAATATCCTAAATTAGTAAAATTTTTAAGCATATAAAAAATAAAAAATAAAAATAAAAAAATTAATGAATAAGTAATAATTTTGTAAAAAACTCAATAAAAAATACTTAATAAAAAAACAAATTTATTTCTTTTATTAAAAAGTATAGGAATAGCAATTCAATTATATCCAGACTCAAAATCAGAATTTTCATAAAATTCTTTTATTTTATCCATATTTAATTTATATGAAAAAATACTAAAAATTTTTGAGTTAGATTTCAATGAAATTAATTCTTTTCAATCGAGATTTTTTTCATCCTTTTTTTTATCAGAAACTGATGATTCTACTTTTTTAAGATTATTATCATTCATGGTTTTCCTCATATAAAACAAAAAATAAATTTTAAAACTTTTTAATTTATGATTTTTATAAATTATGAATTAATACATAAATAGTGAAAGATATTGAAGCACATACTATCGGATAAAAAGCTATAATAATCCACTTTATTATCAATAAAAAATTTATAGCATAAATAATATTTATTGGTGGTTTCTTTTTAGATAATTTATATTTTTTTATTTTAATTTTTGAATTACTTTTTAAATTTTTCTTTACTTCATAAAAACCATGCATATTAAAGAAAATTTCCAATGTTATTTTAAATAAATCTTCTATATTTTCAAAAAAGTTTTTTCATTTCAAGCTACTATTATTAATGTTTGAAGATTTATAAATCAATCTTGCTAATAATCACATTGAAACATTAATAGCACATGCATTTGTAATTAATCTTTTTTTTACATAATTTATTTGCTTTGAATTTGAAAATTCTAAAAATTTAGTAAGAACATAAAAATAAAGAAAAGCGATTACTACAGCAATACCAAAATTAATGCCACCAATATGTCTGAAAGGAATATTGAAAATATCTTTTAGCAAAAAAATTAATAAATAAAAAAAAGAAATTCAAATTCCAAAAAGAAAAATTCTTAAAAAGAAACATAAAAAAATGCTTAATAAAAAAATTTTTTTATTTTTTTTATTAAAAAGTAGTCTTTCTGAAAATAAACATACAATTTGATGAAAAGAATTTTCATTATATGCTTTTTCTAAATCATTAGTATCTAATTCATAAGCAAAAATTTTAATTAATTTTTTTGTTGCTGTATTTTCATTAACTAATTTTCAATCAATATCATTGTTAGATTTATTTTTGTTTTTTAAAATATTCATTTTTTTCCTGCTTAATTTTATCAACTAGCTAATTCTATAGGATCTAAAATTGAATAATCCAAATAGAAACTAAAAATGCTTAATGAAGTATCTAAAACTGAAATTACTCCTGCTGCTGTTGATGCTCAAGAAACAGCTTGCATTGCTGCTTTTTTTGATGATAATTTCACAAAAAACTTTTTTAGATTAGCACTTATTCTAATAATAGTATCTTTAAAAGGTTTAAGAATACTTTTATTAAAAAAATTTTTTGATAAAAATCATTTAGTGAAATTACTAAATCAAGTTCCTAAATTTTTAATTCCTTTTGTAATGATATTTTCTATTCATTTTTTTACTTTTTGAATTTCTTTCTTAAGTGTTATTAATGATATTCCTAAACTAGCACCATTTTTTATGAGCTTATTAATTGCTACACTCATTAAAAAATTTGAAAATTCTTCAAATTCCAAAAACTCTTTTGATGACAATATAGACTGATAATTTTTTACATCATTACTTACACTGTAAAATTCATCAAAAGATTCTTTTGTATAGTATGTTGCAAGTCCAGCTTGTATAGTTGCACCTACAGCAAAAGGAATATTACTACCAAACATTCACCAAGCAAATCAATAAAAAGCTGCTATTGCTCATGAAGCTGCAGTTAATACTGCTGATGCAATTGAAATAATTTCAGTTTTATCTCGATAAATTATTAAACGTGATAAAAGTTTTCTTGATTTTTTAGCAAAAGCTAGATTATCTGCAGTTATTGTTATTTTCTCATTTGTTGAATCATCATAAATTATTATGTCAGTTAATTTTGATTCAGTAGTATTTGAATTAAAAGATTTCACCAGATTAAAATCATTGTTTTCTAATTCATTAACATTTACATCCATTGAATCAGATATTTTTTCTAAAATATTTTCATACTCTGAAGAATTCTTAT
>CAMWTH010000053.1 GCA_947177125.1 uncultured Mycoplasma sp.
TGATAACCCTGGTGATCAAACAAACCCTGATAATCCTGGTGACCAACAAGATCCAGAAAGTAAGATTTCCTATGCACCAGAAACTGATATTTTCACTTATCAAATAATTTTTGTAGAAAAACAAGATAATGAAGGTCTAGATAAGGTTTTAAGAAGTCTTTTTGCTGACAAAAGTTTATTAAACAGTGAAAGTAAATATTTATTAAATGTTAATGAGTATGAAAATGTAAAATTAACATATGTTGAAAATTCTGCAAATTTTTCAGAAAAAACTTTTAATATTTCTGTTACTCCAATTAATGAGGGAAAATGAGAAGATGGTAAATCAGACTCAAAAATTGTTGTTACTAAATTATCTAATCTAAAACTTTTAGCAGATGCACAAGTACCAATCAGTGCAAAAATTACTAATAATGTTACTGGAAATTTTGCTTCTGATAAAGATTTAGAAGATTATTTAGTTAAAAATTATGGAAGTTTAAAGTTTGCTGCAGAATCAGGAACTAATTTTACAAACACTTTAAATGAATATGTTCAAAATTCAGCTAATCTTAAAGATAAAACTTTTAGGATAAAAGTTTGACCACAAGAACAACATTCATGAAAAGATGGAACTGGGAATGGTGTTAAAGAAATGCTAGTTAATATACCAAACTTAACGCAACAATCTAGTACACCTATACCTATTAGTCCACAAGTTGTACGTGCACCAATTTTTTGAACAGTTAATTCAACAATTTTATCTAACTATAAAGAGACATGAAATGGATGAAAATGAACTAAATCTTATCTAATTTTTGGACTTAATGCATCAGAAAATGATTGAATTTTACAAACAATTTTTGAAAATGCTATGAAAGATTATCAAAAATTTTATCAAGTTGATCCAGTTGATAATTACAAAAGTGCTAGATGAGAACCAATTTTCTGTTTCTCATCAAGTTGACATTTCTTTTTTAGAGCAAATGTTAAACCAAAAAATGGGTTTAAATGAGCAAATGGTACTACTGATGTTAAGGAAGTACAATTTAACTTTTATGCTCCAGTTACTGGAGAATATCAAGCTGGAACTACAACAGATTTATCAAAATTATCATCTTTAATTGATTCTAATTATGATTCAAATGGTCTACCAAATCAGTGAGTTTCAAGTTTTGGAGCTTATTCGGGTATGGAATACAATGAAGAAACTAGAAATTATGTTGCTGGTCAAATCCGTAAAGAGTTAATAGAATGTTACTGAGGGGCTTATGATTTTTCAGTTACTGATGTTAGAACTATTTCAGGTAGTGATTATCCACATCAAACATGAATATATAAAGTAAACTTTATTGATAATAATACTCGAAAAATAATTAAAACAATTCCAGGTTACCAACCTTGTATTTATTAATTTACAAAAAGTATGAAATATAAACATAATAATTAAAATTATGACAAAGTTTCATACTTTTTTAATTTACAACTTATATTCTTTTTGATTTTTTTAAAATTATAAAAAATTCATAAATTAAAAAATTTTATTATTGTTATATACTTTAATATGTTTTATTAATTAGCTTTCTAAATGAATACATTTTGTATTTAGTGTTTATTGATTTTTGTTAGTGTTTTTTGAAAATTTGTAACTAAATGAAATTTTAAAGTTCAAAATATCCTAAATTGTTAGTTAAAATTTCTTAAAATTTATTTACATATAAAAAATTTATTGTATTTTAATTTATACCATATATGGACACTCTATTAAATATTTGCATAGGAAAATTTTAAACAATTAAGTATTTGACAATAATTAACTTTGCATTTCTTTTTATTCAAAAATATTTGATTTATTTTTATAAATATCAATATTAAAATTTGATAACTTCATTTTAAATAATGCTGTATGTCATTTTAAAAAATAAATAAAAAGGTTAATTTCTTATTATAATATTACAAGGTAAAGAGACACCTTACTTTATAGATTTTTTTTATTTTTTGTGGTTATTTAAAATTTAAAAAATCTTTGTCAATATATATAAAATATGAGGTAATTCATGAAATTTGGAAAAAATAAAGATTCTAAAAATGATAAAAAAAATGTTCAAGGAAGCTTGAACCAAGATTTTATTAGTAGTGGTATTTTAGAAGGTAACATTCAAAGAAACACTAACAGAGATGATTTTGAAACTGCAAAGAAAAAATTTCTAAAAGAACTTTCTTCAAAAAAGCGTAAAAAAAACAAAGTAGTTGCTGAAGAAATACTAATTTATTTTGATAGATTCTCTCTTACAAATGAAGAATACTCAGAAATTTTTAGTTGACTTGATGATAATGGAATTGAAATTGATAGAAATCCTTTTGCATCAAACAACAAAGAAGATTTAAAAGAACTTAAATCAAATGTTGCAAGTAAAATTGATTATATTGTAAGTGATGTTAATACACCAGTAAGTTCTACTAGGGATAAAGTTGATGATGGAATTAAATCATTTTTAAATGTTTTGGGTTCATCAAAAATGCTAACTTCACAAGAAGAGCAAGAAATAGGGAAAATGTTAGACAGCAAAGACCCAACTATTAGAGAGTATGCTATTAATCAACTAATGACTTCAAACTTAAGATTAGTTACTTCAATTGCAAAAAAGTATTTAAACAGAGGGTTAGATTTAGAAGATTTATTACAAGAAGGTTCTTTGGGATTAATGAAAGCTATTACAAAATTTGATTATAAATTAGGTAACAAATTCTCAACTTATGCTACTTGATGAATAAGACAAGCTATTACTAGAGCAATAGCAGATCAAGCAAGAACTATTAGAATACCAGTTCATATGGTAGAAACAATTAATAAATTATCTAAAGCAGAAAGACAATTGATGCAAGAATATGGAAGAGATCCTACACCTGAAGAATTAGCTGATGCAATGGGAGGAACTGCTGCAGGATTTACTCCTAAAAAAATTCTGAATATAAAAAAGTTAAATATTGATCCAGTTTCTTTAGATAAACCTGTTGGTAAAGATGAAGAATCAAAGTTTGTTGATTTTGTGAGAGATAATGATACTTTAAATCCTGAGCAATTTACTGAAAAAGAATTAATGGGTGAACATATTGATGATATTTTAAGAAAATTTTTGCAAGAAAAAGAAGAAGACATTATTAGAATGAGATATGGATTGCCACCTTATTCTCACCCTATGACTTTAGAAGAAGTGGGTAAAAAATATTATATTACTAGAGAAAGAGTTAGACAAATTGAGGCAAAAGCACTTCGTAAAATTAAACACCCTTCTAAATCAGGAATTTTAAAAGGTTTTAATGAAAATAGTGATAGCTAATGAGAATTAGGGAAATTGCTAATTTAATTAATGATGGAAAGATTGTGGTTGATGTTGGTTCAGACCATGCTCAACTTTCAATCTTTTTAATTTCTGAAAATCGTTGTAAATTAGTTTATAACATTGAAAAAAATGAAAAACCTTTTTTAAATTCTTGCAATAACACAAAGAAATATAAAGATAAAATTATCAACATAAAATCTGATGGTTTTGATTTATTTGATAAATCACTTGAAATTGATTATTGCATAATTTCAGGAATGGGTTCAAAAACCATGATAGAAATTTTGTGTAAGTGTACTAATAAAATAAAAAATATTATTGTTTGTCCAAATAATAATGAACATTTAATTAGAAAATTTGCATATGATAATTTTTATAAAATAAAAAAAGATTTTTTCATAAAAGAAAATGAGATTTTTTATCCAATTATTTGACTTTCAAAAAATGAGGGAGTTAGACAAAAAAAAATAAAAAGAAATTTACTATGTGGTGAAAAAAAAGTCAAAAAAGATGATTTATTATATCTGTTTTATTTAGAAAGTAAAATTGCAAGTTTAGAAAAAATAGAAAATTTAAAAAAGAATAATAAAGAAAAATATATAGAATTAAAAATATATAAAAAAGAATTAAAAAAATGAAAATAAAAGAGTTTTATAAGATTTTAGATAGCACTTATGATTTTGATTCACAAGATGACTGAGATAATAGTGGAATGATGAATTTTAGCTCAAATCAAACCATCAAAAACCCAGTTCTTAGTTTAGATATTTCTTTAGACACTGTTGATTTTGCTATTAATTCTAATTCAAACTTAATTATTAGCCATCATCCAATTTATATTAATATTGAAGATTTAAAGTTGTTACATATAAAAAAAATTTTTAACAAACTAAAAACTAATAATATTTGTACTATTTCATTGCATACGTGTTTTGATAAGAATAAATATGGAACTAGTTATCAAATAATTAGTAAGTTAAAAGAATTTGAAGTACTTAGATCACCAAAATCACCTTATTTATTTTTTGGAATATCAAAAAATAAAATGAATTTAAAAGAGCTTATTAATAAATTAAAAAGTAATTTAAATTTAGAATATGTCAAATTAATTCAAAACAAAACCCTTGATAAAGAATTAGATACTAAAAAAATATTAAAAATAGCAGTTGTTGGTGGTTCTGGTGGCAGTGAAATAAGTACAATTTTAAAAAAAGATAAAATAGATTATTTTATAACTAGTGAAATTAAATGACATATGTGAATTAAAAATGTTAATGATGATTTTAAAATTTTAGAGGTACCTCATTCAGTGGAAAAAGTTTTTATAGATGCTATCAAAAAAAAGTTTTCAGAAATTAAGTTTATTGAATTTTTTCCAAATAAAATTTTAAGTTTTTAAAAAGGAATTTTAATGTATATAGAAAAAAGAAAATATATAAAATGTGATAATCACTTAATTTATTATGAAGTTTATGGGAATAGTAATGGGATACCTGTAGTTTTTTTACATAGTGGACCTGGAGGCAATATTTCCCAAAAATCCTTATCTTTTTTTGATTTAAACAAATATTTAGTTATTTTGTTTGATCAAAGAGGTTGTGGGAAAAGTAAACCAAGATTTAGTTTAAGTGATAACAATACTGATGCATTAGTTACAGATATAGAAAAAATTAGAAATGAATTAAACATAGAAAAATGAATTGTATTTGGTGGGAGTTGAGGTAGTACTTTATCTTTGGTTTATTCAATTAAATACCCAAACAATGTAATTGCCCTTTTTTTAAGAGGTGTTTTTTTGGGAACTAAAAAAGAGTGAAAATGATTATTTGAAGAAGGATGTAGTAACTTTTATAGTGAATATTTTGAAAGTTTTAAAAATTATGTTCCTGTAAAGTTTCAAAACAATAAAATTGAATATTATTACAAAACTTTAGTCAATGGTTCTAAACAAGAAAAGAAGAAAGCAGCTTTTTTATGATCAAACTGAGAATTAATAAATTGTACTTTAGAATTACCAAAAAAACTTTCATACAATTTTGAAGATAATTATCAAATTTCTTTATTAGAATCACATTATGCTTTTCATAATTCTTTTTTAGAAGATGAATACATTTTAAAAAATAGTGACAAAATTAAAGAAATAAAAACATATATTTTTCAAGGAAGATATGACTTAGTTTGTTTGCCTGTTAATGCATATAATTTGTCAAAAAAAATGAATAATTGTAAGTTATATTTTGCAAAATCTAGTGGTCATTCAC
>CAMWTH010000054.1 GCA_947177125.1 uncultured Mycoplasma sp.
CTAAAACACTATTTAAATTATAGTTTTTAACTATTTCTTTTATTTTGTTTATTTCATAATTTTGAGTTAGAAAAAGTTTTTCAAATTCATTTAAATTATCACAAAATAAACCATCAGAAGTAAAAGAAATATCAGTAATTTTATTATTGTTTGTTTTTAGTTTTATTTCTAAAGATCCACTTGGAATTCTTATTTTGTTTGTATAGTTAAAATCAAAGTCTCTGCCATAAATTCAATCTTTGTTTCCAAATTTTTCTTCCACAAATTTTTGAACTTTCTCATTATTTGTCAAATCAATAATTTCTCTTTTACAATTGTATTTATTTTCAAAAAATTCTATAAATTTTTCTTCAAAATCACTTTGATTTATATCTATTAAATTTTTAATATTTTCTACTCTACTTTTAACAGATTCTATTCCTTTAGAAATTAATTTAGTTTTATCAACAGTTAATAACTTTACCATTTTTTCTATATCAACATCAAATAGTAAGGTTCCATGAATTAAATAATCATTTTTGTGAAATAAAACTGCATTACCTGAAATTTTTTTTTCATTAACTATAATGTCATTTCTTCCTGAAAATGTCGCTTTTACTCCAACATAATTTAAAAATTCAACTATATCAATTAAACATTCTTTGAAATTAAATTTATTTTTTTTGTTTCTTTTAATGAAAGTAAAGCAAATATTTCCATTATCATGAAAAACAGCCCCTCCACCACTATTTCTTCTTACACAAGAAACATTAAGCTCATTCGCAAAAATTTGATTTACTTCACCCGCAAAATTTTGATTTTTGCCAATGACAATAGTATTTTTATTTTTTCAAAATAAGAATAAATCATTTTTTAGGTATTTTTCTTCAGTTAAATAAAAATGTTCACTAGCTAAATTAATTTGAGGATTTGTTGTTGTTAATTTTATTATTTTCATATTAAATGCTCTTTTTTGTTTATGTTTAAATTTTAATAATTTATTTTTTTCATTTTTAAATTTATTGTGTTTTTTAATGAATAAGTAGCAGTTTTGTTTTATATAATTATTTCTAATAACAAATAAATTAGGTATGCTATGGAATTAAACAAAGGTTTATTTATTACTTTTGAAGGTGCTGATGCATCTGGAAAATCTACAGTTATTGGTATGGTTTATAACTTACTTGAAAATTATTTAGGAGATAAAAATAAAATAGTTTTAACTAGAGAACCAGGTGGTACTTTAGTTGGTGAAAAAATTAGAGAAATACTTACTAGTTTTGATGTTGATCCAAGAACTGAAGCTTTGTTATTTGCTGCTTCTAGGTGTGAGCATGTTTGATCTCTAATTATGAAAGCAAAAGCTAATAAAAAAATAATTTTATGTGACAGATTTATTCATTCATCTTTGGTTTACCAAGGAATAGTAAAAAATTTAGGTTATAAAAATGTCAATAAAATCAATCAATTTGGAATTGCAAAAATTAAGCCAGATATAACTTTTTATTTATCAGCAAGTCCTTCTGTTTTATTAGAGAGAAAGAAAAAAGACAAGAATAGAGATTTGTTAGATAGATTAGAAAATGAATTTACTCAAGAAGAAAATTTAAAAAAAATAGTTGGTGGATATTTATCTATTTTTCAATTTGACAACCATACAAATATAAGAATTGATGCAACTAAACCCGCTGAACATTTAGCAAAAGTAATTACAAATATTATTATTGAAAGATTAAAACAGTAAATTATGATAGAAAAAAATAAAAAAATATTTAAAAGTTTAGTTAGAAGTAAACCATCTCCTTTGCTTTTAGAAGAATCAAAGGCAAGTTTTGCAATTGAATTTGCTTATGACTATATAAAATCTATTTGCTGTTCTGAATCTGAGAGTTTTTGTAATTCTTGTGAAGTTTGTTTAAAAATTGAAAACATCAACTATTTTGATTGTTATTTTGTGAATGCATATGAACAAAATGTTTCAAAAGAAGAGATGACTAAAATAATAACAAATTTTTCACTTTCTTCATTAGAAAAATATAATAATAAATTTTTAATAGTATATGGTGCAGAAAAACTAAATAAACAAATAAGCAATATGCTTTTAAAAAGCATTGAATCTCCTAGCAGAAATACTTTTTATATTTTTATTACTAGAAATTACAACTCAATTATAAACACTATAAGAAGTAGGTGTGTTTTTTATAAAGTAAATTCAGATATAGATAAATTCAAAGAAATATTGATGGAAAAAGAGATAGACGACAAATATTTAGATTTTTTTGTATCTAATTTTTATTCTGTAAGAGAGGTTTTAAATTTTTATAAAAGTGAAAATTTTTTAAAAATAATTGAAATTTACAACATGATTTTGGAAAAGAAAACATCTTTAACAAGTATTTATAAAGCAGTTACTAAGTTTAAAACACTTTCTTATTATGAAATTTCTATTTTGCTAATTTTACTTGAACCTTATGCTAAAAATGAAAAAAAGGAGACAATATATTACTTAATTAATAGCTTAAAATACAACATAAACAAAACATTGGTATTTAATGAAATATTAAGTCTTGTATAAAATTATGAATGATACAATTACTGCAATTGCAACACCTAATATAAATAGTGCTATATCTATTATTAGAATTTCAGGACCAAAAACTTATGAAATAATTTGTAGTTTAACTAAAAAGAACATTTCTAAAAAAGGTTATACTTTTTCAAAAGAATTTGTTTATGAAAATAATCAAATTATTGATGAAGTAATTATTTTGAAATATGTTTCACCAAAAAGTTTTACTGGTGAAGATTTAATAGAAATAAACTGTCATGGAGGAATTTTATTAACAAATAAAATTTTAGAATTAATAATAGAAAATGGTGCAAGACTTGCTGAAAATGGTGAGTTTACTAAAAGAGCATTTTTAAATAATAAATTAACATTAAGACAAGCAAATTCAATTAATAATTTAATTTTTGCAAAAACAAACTCTTCTTTAAATCTTGCATCTAGTGGAATAATTAATACTAACAATGACTTTTTTTTAGAAATAAAAGAGATTTTATTTTTTCTAATTGGAAAAATAGAAGTTAATATAGATTATCCAGAATATGAAGATTTAGAAATTGTTACCATAGATTCATTTAAAAAAGAAATTAAAAATATTATTGAAAAAATCAGTGAAGTAATAACAAATTATAAAAAAATTAGTTATTTATATAATGGAATTAATGTTGCTATTATTGGTGAACCAAATTCTGGTAAATCTTCTTTATTAAATGCAATTTTAAATAAAGACAAAGCTATTGTATCTAACATTAAAGGTACAACTAGAGATTTAGTAAATGAATCTGTTAATGTTGATGGAATACTTTTAAATTTTATTGATACAGCCGGTATTAGAAAAGCTAAAAATGAAATTGAAAAAATAGGCATCAAAAAAACATTAGAAACTATTAATGAATCTGATTTTATTATTTTTTTAGTTGATTCATCAAAACCTATAAACAATCAAGAAAAAGAAATTTTAAAGTTCATTAGCAATAAAAATTATGTAATTGTTAAAAACAAATCAGATCTTGGAATAGATGCAAACCCCAATTTAACTGGAATTAAAATTTCTGCTTTAAATAAAGATATAAGTGAGTTAATTGTTAAATTAAAATTATTTTTTAAAAAAGAAGACTTTAATTTAGCAAATAATTTATCAATTTGTTCAGATAATGAGTTACAAATTGTTAAAGATATTTTAGTTATTTTAAAAAAGTCTTATGAAAATGCTTTGAATAATTTTCCTTTGGATTTATTAGTAGAAGATTTAACTTTAGCTTATAAAAAAATTTGTAACATTATGGGATTAGAAAAAGATTTAAACATTATAGATAAAATGTTTAAAAATTTTTGCTTAGGTAAATAAGATGATTAAATATTATGATACTCACAGTCATTTAAACATGGAAGAATATCAAGATGAATTAAATGATTGTATTAAAAATTTAGAAATTAATAATACATTTACAAATTGTGTTGGATGTGATTTAAAAAGCTCTATTAAAGCAGTTGAATTAGCAAATCGATACCCAAATCTTATGAAAGCTTGTGTTGGTATTCATCCAAATGAAGTTGAAAACTATTTAAATGATGATTTAATTTTTAAAAAATTAGATGAATTAATTGCAAAAAACAGAAATTCAATTGTAGCAATAGGGGAAATTGGACTAGATTTTTATTATTCAGATAAATTTAAAAAAGAACAAGAGATTTTTTGTAACAAACAAATAGAACTTGGAATGAAATATAATTTACCAATTATGTTTCATTTAAGAAATGCTTTTGAAGAAATTAAACCAACTATAGAAAAATATAAAAATATTAAAAAATTAATTCATTGTTTTTCTTCGAATTTAAATGAGGCAAGCTTTTATCTTTCAAAAGATTGTTATATTTCAATTCCAGGAATTGTTACTTTTAAAAATGCAATTAGTTTACAAGAAGCAGTAAAAGAAATTGATATAAATAAACTAGTGGTTGAAACAGATTCTCCTTATTTAACACCTGTACCATTTAGGGGTAAAAAAAACTATCCACATTATGTCAAACACACTGTGGAATTTATTGCAAAAATAAAAAAATTAGAAATTTTAGAAGTTGAAAAAAAAGTTTTACAAAATGCTAAAGAATTTTTTAGTGTAGATTTTTAAAAGAATTTTAAGATAAATTTATTAAAAACCATATTTGTTTTCATATAAAATTTAAGTAATCTTTATAAATTAATGTGAAAGGATTATTTGTTTATGGTTAAAAAATTAAGTAAAAAAAGATTATCTTTCCTATTTTTGGTTCCTTCAATTCTTGTTCCAATAACTTTAGTTTCTTGTGGTAATTCAAATGAAACATCACAACAAGAACAAAAAGAAGAAGCATCTGATATTGTTAATAATTCTAATAATCAGTACTTTGTGGCAGAAACTCAAAATGGAAGTGTTTTAATGTTTTCAGGAAACAGTAGTGAAAATAAAACAGTAGATGATTTAAAAAATGAAATTTGAAATTCCGCTGACTGAGATGAACAAACAATTGATAGTATGACTACATATACTGCTTTAAATTTTAGAGAAACTAACAATTTTCAAACTTTTTTAAGCACTTATGCTTCTTTTAAGAATATTAACACTACTACTGCTGCAAGTGTTGATTTAAACCTAAGTGATGTTAATTCTGATGCTATTAGTAGTGATTTAGTTACTGGAACTGTCAGCATTGTTGAGTCAAAAAGTGAGCAATTTTCTTATTTAGTTGTTGGTTTTATTTTTGAACTGAAAGAAGGAGCTGTTTGAAAAAATAGTCAAAAAAATTATATTGTTTCTTTTACAATGACGTTTATGAATATGAATACAACAAGTTAATTTTATTGAATATAAAATTAATTTAGAATTATAATTTTTAATTGCATTATTTATAGAATGAAAGTTTTATAAATTTAAATGAAAAATATTGTTGGATGATTTGACAATATTTTTTATTTTTTTATTTTATTTATTATAATAAGATATAAAAA
>CAMWTH010000055.1 GCA_947177125.1 uncultured Mycoplasma sp.
GTTTTAATGGATTATATAGAGTTAATAAAGAAGGAAAATTTAATGTACCTCCAGGAGTTTATAAAAATCCTTTAATTTGTGATGAGATTAATTTACAAATATGCTCAAAATTACTTAAAAATGTGGAAATTACATTTGGAAATTATGAAAATATATTAAATATTGGTGAGGGAAGTAAAACTTTTGTTTATTTTGATCCTCCATATAGGCCAATTAAAGAAAATAAATCTTTTACAAGTTATGATAAATCAGGTTTTAATGATGATGACCAAATCAAACTCTCAAAAAATTTTAAAAAATTGGATAAAAAGAAATGCTTTATTATGCTTTCAAATTCTGATCCAAAAAATATTAATAAAAATGATAATTTTTTTGATGATTTATATAAAAATTTTCAAATAACAAGAATTTTTGCTAAAAGAATGATAAATTGTAAAAGCAGTGGAAGAGGTAATATAACTGAAATTATTGTCACAAATTATAAAGTTTAATAATAAAGAAATTACAACAAAATTTATATTATTTTTATGTTGAGGAAAAAATGAAAAAAAATTTTGAAAATTGATTTTTAAATTTTACTGATAGTATTGCAACATATGAATACTACACAGATTTCAAAACTGTTTATAGAAATATAAATAAAATTAAAATAGAATTAAATATTTTAAATTCTTTAATTGGTTCAAAAAATATAGAAAATGATTTTGATAATTTATTTAAAAAATATCCAGAGATTAGAAAATGTTTACCTTTACTTATAGCAGTAAGAGAAAAAGAAATAAAAGTTATTGATAGTGGAAAAAAACTTAAATACAATTTTACAACTATAGATGATATTAAATTATTAAAAAGATTTATGAAAAAAACAGGATTATTTGATTTGATTTCAAAACATTTAATAAACAATTTATTTGATTATGCCACAGGAGTAGAAGTTGGTCTTGGTTCTAATGGTAGGAAAAATCGTGGTGGTCATCTTATGGAAGACATTTTACAAAGTTTTATAGAAGAAGCTGGTTTTATAATAAATGAGAATTATTTTAAAGAAATGAAAATAAGTGAAATTGAAAATAAATGAAATATAGATTTGTCTTCTATTTCCAATTTAGGTAAAGTTACAAAAAGATTTGATTATGTTGTTAAAACAGAAAACTGTATTTATGCTTTTGAAACAAGCTTTTATTCTAGCAATGGTTCAAAACTCAATGAAACTGCAAGAAGTTATAAAATGATTGCTAATGAATCAAAAAAAATTAAAGGATTTTCTTTTGTTTGAGTAACAGATGGTTTAGGATGAAAAGGTGCAAAAAATAATTTAGAAGAAACTTTTGACTCAATGGATAACATTTTTAATATCAAAGAACTTGAAGAAGGTAAATTAAAAGAATTATTGAAATAGTTTTATTACGTATAAGAATAAAAATAGAATATATTTAAATTTTATTCAAAAGTTTATTTGTATAATAATATTAAATTTTGTCTTATGGTTTAAATTAAAGGAGAATGTAATGTCTAAATATACTCTTGGTAGTTTATTTGCAGGAATAGGTGGAATCGATTTAGGTTTCAAAAAAGCTGGTGTAAAAACACTATGAGCAAATGAAATAGACTCTTATTGTGCTAAAACTTTTAAATTAAATCATAAGTCTACAAAATTTATTATGAAAGATATTTCTAATCTTAAAGCCAAAGATTTAGAAACTGTTGATATTATTTCTGGTGGGTTTCCTTGTCAGCCATTTTCAATTGCAGGATATAGAAAAGGGTTTGAAGATGATAGAGGCAATTTGTTTTTTGAAATAATTAGATTACTAAAAGAATTTAAAAGTGAAAATAGACTTCCTAAAGTTGTGTTTTTGGAAAATGTAAAAAATCTTTATAGTCATAATAACGGAAAAACTTTTCAGCTTATTAAAGATGAATTAAGTTCACTTGGTTATTATACAACTGAAAAAATTTTAAATACTTGTGAATATGGAAACATTCCTCAAAATAGAGAAAGATTATATATAGTTGCTTTTATAAATGAAAGTCAAAAAAATAATTTTTGTTGACCTAAAAAAATTAAATTAACTAAAAATATTAATGAAATAATCAACTGAGAAAGTGATGTTGATAAAAAATACTATTATACATCTTTGATGAAATGTTATCCATTACTTTTTAAGAACGTAAAAAATAAAAATTCTATTTATCAATTTAGAAGAATTTATGTGAGAGAAAATAAGTCTGGACTTTGCCCAACTTTAACAGCAAACATGGGTATGGGGGGTCATAATGTACCTTTAATAATTGACTCAAAAAATAGAATAAGAAAATTAACTCCTAAGGAGTGTTTATTATTACAAGGGTTTTCAAAAAAATTTATTATTCCTAAAAATGTTTCTGATTCAAGAATTTATAAACAAGCAGGTAATTCTGTATCAATTGAAGTTATTTACAGAATAGCAAAAGAAATAATTGAGGTGTTGAAATGATTGATGTTGATTTCGAAAAAAGACTTTTATCATACAACAAATTAAATGTAGAAAAATATTTAAAAGATTTAAAACTCATAGGTTCTTTATCTAGATTATTTTCTGAAAATGAAATTCCTTTTTTACATTATAGACTTGCAGAAAATTTGTATTGTGAAAATTTTGATGCAGAAAATTTATCAAGAGATGATAATTCTGTAGATGCTAAATTAAACTTTTACGGAATAGGAATAAAAACTTTTATTGAAAATAATAAAAAAACTTTTCAAAAAATATCTGAATTCAATAAACAACTATCAGTTTATAAAAATTTAAATGGTATTGAAAAAATAAAAAAAATATCTGAACTTAGAAATAAAAGATTAAGTTTTACAAAAAATGTTTATGGGTTAACAGAATTAATATATCATTGTATTATAAGAAATAAAAAAGGATTTTTTTTGTTTGAAGAAATTATGAATTCTATTGAAACAAAAAATATTAAAATTATTTCTGAATCTTTAAGTAATTGTGTTTTTTCGGATGGAATAGAAACATATAAGTTTGATTTTTCAAAAAGTACTTTATATAAACAATTTTTAACTAATAATTATTTTGCTTTTATTGATGTAGAAATTTTAAATAATCCAATTGTTTCATTAAGAAATTTTTTAATTTCAAAAAGTGAGAAACCTATAAATTTTTTTGAGAGTATTGTTGTTCCTTTATTTTCTTTTTCAAAGGATGGCAATAAAGTTGTATATGAAAAGAGTGGTTTAAATCAGTGAAATGCTGGTGGTAGAAAAAGAGACTACAATGAAGTTTATATTCCTTTTAATTCGACATTAAGAGAAATGCATGAAAATTTTTTTCCACCAAGAGATGAACCTTTTGAAGTTATTTTACCTAATGGAAATAAAATGATAATGAAATTATGCCAAGATAATTGTAAAGCTTTAATGTCAAATCCAAATAAAGATTTAGGTAAATGATTATTAAGGGACGTGCTTAAAATACCATATGGTCAAACTATAAGTTATAAAGATTTGCTAGAAATAGGAATAGATAGCGTGAGTTTTAAAAAAATAGAAAATAAAAAATATTTGTTAAATTTTAAAAAAATTGGTGAGTTTGAAAAATCTTTAAATAGAGAAAATTAGTATTTTTTTGTTTTCTTTAATTTTATAAATAAAAATAAATTTTTATTAGATTTTCAATACAATATTTATGATGAATGAAAAAATAATAAAAAAATTTGATGAGATATACAATTTTGTTAAAAAAGAAAATAACCTTATTTTTGATTTTAAAAAAGAAAGTTTTGAAGAATTTTTAAATTGATGCTGTAATTTGAAGTGAAATAAATATTTAGATAAAAATTTTAAAAAAATATGTTTAAGGGATATATATTGATTTTTTTGATTTAAGGACTACTGTACTTATGAAAAGTTTTGTGATTTTTATGATAGTTCAAAAAACTATAAAAGTAATGAATTGTTTTCAGCTATTCAGTTTATTAAATTAATTTATAAAAAACACAAAGAAATCAAAGTTTATAAATTTGAAAAACCTGACTATATTATTGTTCTTGAATCAAAAGTAATAGGTTTGGAAATTACAGAATTTTATCATTTAATTGAATATAATAAAAGAGCTCAAAGAAAAATATGAGATAATAAAAAAAAGAATATTGAAAAATACAACTATTTTTTTTATTCAAATGATAGTGCTCTTTCTATTGAAGGTCAAAATGAATTAATCTCATCAGTAGATAGTCAAAAAAAGAACATTCAAAATCATGTAGAGAAAAAGGAAATTTATTTAAAAAATATTAAAGAGTGAATCAAGAATAAAAAAACTGATTTTTCTACCTTTGAAATAGTTATATTTGTTAATAGTTGAGAAGGGTTTGAAGAATCGCTTATTAAAAAAAGTGAATTTTTTTTTGAAACTTTATCTAAAAATTATAGTATCAGAATTATTTGATTATATTCCCACAGATTTTCAGGTAATCAGTTTATAAAAATATTTGGAGTTTAATTTTTTTATAAAATAAAAATTCTAATCATTTGTAAATTTTTCTAGTTTTATTATTATGTTTTTGTTTCAAATCACAGAAAAAATCTTGATGTGATAATCTAATTTTAAAAAAACAAAAATAAAACTTGAGTTTTTTAAATTTTTTAACAATATGTATTCAGTAAAAATATTAATAATAGATTTAAAAAAAGATAAATCCACATAAATTTTTTATTATGCGTTGCATTTCAGGTTTTTCAATTGAGTAATTTACCTTTAAAATTTACTTTTTTATTTTTATTACAAAAAAATTAATTTGTATAATATTTCTAGGTGTATTGTACTTTTTGTTAATTTTAATGATTGCGTTATCTAAAATTATTATTATAAATAAAATATAAAAAGGATTTTTTACTAGAAGGAGTAGTGTGTTGCTTAATATAAATGAAAAAGAAATAAAAAAAATAAATGAAAATATAAAAAAAATTAGAAATTACTTTCTTAATATTGGACATTCATTATTTGAAAATGTTGATAAATTTAGAGACATAATAGATCAAAAATTTACTTTTGATAATGTATTATTAGCTGCTTGATTTTTTAATTACTTTCATAAAAATAATATTATTTTTTCTTCGAAAAATATAAAAATTGACAATTTTTTATTTAAATTGATAACAGAATGTTTTTTAGATAAATTATCTAAAGTTGATATTTATGCCAATGATGAAATAAAGAAAATTGATCTTTCAAGTGTAAGAAATTTTAAAGATTTGGAAACAGAATTTGAAAAAGTTGGAATCATACGTAAGAAAAAAAACATTGAAAAATCTTTTGATGATATCATTACAGGAATATTTCAAGGATACCAAATTTTAACAAATTCAAATTTAATCGTTATAAATAATAATGGTATTTGTTCTATAACTGATTTAGAAATTTTTAATTTATTTTTTGATTCAAAATTTTCATATTTATATTCTTTATATTTTATTTTTGAGTACTTTAAATCCCTGTTTATAAAATTAGAGTGTATAGATA
>CAMWTH010000056.1 GCA_947177125.1 uncultured Mycoplasma sp.
TACATATATAGAGAAGAAAGGAAAATAAGAATGAGTAAAAAAATTAGAATCGAAATAAAAGATAAAGAAAATCTAGAATTTAAAATTTTAGATAAAGCAGAACCTGGAGATTTTTTTAGTTTAAATGAAATTAATGAATTTGATTTTTCTGAATTAAAAAAACAAATTGAAGACAAAGAAAATGAATTTGTCAATGAAAGATTAAAAAAAGAAAAAATAAATTGAACAAATGAATTTAAGCAAAGTAGTGATTATAAATCATTGGAAAATAAAATTCATGATTTAGAAAAAGTAAAAGAAAAACTGGAAAATGAATTAGAAAATAGAGTGAAACTTGCAATAAGTGACACAAAAAGAGAAAGTCAAGAAGAAATTTCTAATTTAAAAAATCAAATTGATACATTCAAATTATCTATGGATATTGAAAAAAACAAAATTACTATCGAAAAAGATGAAATAATCAATAATTTAAAAACAGAAAAAAACAATGAAATTAATGATCTTAGAATAAAAATTTCAAATGCTAACAAAGATAAAGAATTAGCTCTACAAGAAATTAATAGCATTTGAGAAATAAAATGAAAAGACAAAGAAAATGAGCTAATTAATAAACATAAAGAAGAAATTGATGAAATTGAAAGAAAAAGACTTAATGTTAAAACAGTTGGTGAAGATTTAGAAAAGTGAATTCAAGATAAGTTTGATGAAACATTTGGAATGATTGATGGATGTACATTGGAAAAAACTACTAAAAATATAGGAGGGCATAAACCAGATTTTCTTTTTAGTGTTTATGACAATAATTCAAAACAAATACTTGGAAAAGTAACTATAGAAGCAAAATCTCAAAAATCTGTTACTGAAACAAGCAAAAAAAATAGAGATCATTTTCAAAAATTAGAAATGGATAGAATAAATCATAATTCAGAATTTGCACTTTTAGTTTCAGAACTTGAGCCAGATGAAGCTTTTTATATTAAAAAAGTTCCAGATGAAAATTACCCTAATATGTTTATTGTTAGACCACAGTTTTTTATAACTTTCTTATCTATTGTTAGATACATCTGAATAAAAAAAGGTGACATATTAAGACAAGAAATAAATTTTGAAAAAAAACAAACTATCTTAGATGATTTTAATTTATTAAAAAATGAAATTTTATCAAATAGTTTAAGACATATAGAATCTAATATTCAAGAAATTTTAAAAGCTGCAGATTCAATTGAAAAAAGCGCAATCAAAATTAAAGAAAAATCTGAAAAAGTCCTTGAATCTCATCTTAATACAATAAAAACAAAAATTGAAAATTTTAAAATAACAAAAATAATTAAAGAAATAGAAAAAACAGAAGATTAATTTATGAAATTAATCTTCTTGAATGAATAGATCATGTAGTTTTTCTTTATCTGATATTAGTTCAATTCCTTTTTTATTTTTAGGAACAATTTTGTCATAATCTTTTGTTTCTGGAGAAAATAAAGATTTAGAAATTTTATTGTTTTCACTTTCAATTTCTTGAGTAAAAGCAATTTTATAAGGAATCTTTTTAGCCATATTTCTAGTAGATTTGAAAAACAAATTTTGTTTTTCAAAATATGTTAAATCTTTTTCTTCAGAAGTATCATCACTTTCATGATAGTTTTCATTGTCTTCTAAAATAACAAAATTTAAAATTGTTCCTTTTTTAAATTTCTTTTTTTCTTCTTTAGTTTTAATTTGATTAGGTTTGGTATTGTTAACTTCTGATTCAATTTCTTTATTGTTGTCTTTGTTTAATTGAGATAGTGAAGCAAAAAAGTTTTTCATTTTCATTTTTAAAAATATTTATATTTAATAATATGCTAATAAATAAACCTTTCTAATTTTTTTTATTTTTTGATAAACCAGAACTAGCTTCTATAACTTGTTCAATATGTTGAATAATTTTTTCATATTTATACTTTTTTTCACCACCTTGTAATGAATAAATCATATATTGAAAAATTGAAAAAGCTAATTCATTACAATCAAATTTAGGAACATTGGGAAAATTATATAAATAAATATTAAATAAAATTGAACTACAAAATTGTTCTAGTGATGGTTCTTTATATGTTAATTCTTCTATTAAAATTCTTAAATCTTTAAAATATTTTGAATCTGGAAAAGTTGGTGTATTTTTAGCATTAATAGTAAATAGTTGATTGCTTAAAGGATTAAAATAGTCTAAATCTTTATCAAAGTTAATGTTTTTCAAAGAAGTAAAAAGAAATTGTTTAGAAATATAATCAGTTTTTTTTGATGCTAAAAACCCTTCCATTATTTTAATTTCATCTAACTCCAAATCATCTTTATAACGATCAAGAAATAAACTTAAAGCAGTTGTGTTTAAACAAATTTTATCAGTAAAAATTTCATCAAATAATTGTTCTCTATTTAGTGATTCAAAATTTTTTAATTTGCTTAAATAATTAATTTCAGCAGATAAGTAATAAGAAAAATTAGTAAATTCTGTTAAATAATCTTTAGGTATGTATGGTGATTCCAGTTCATCATTAATAATTTCAAGGGCTTGGTTTAGCTTATTTTCTTTAACTAAATCTTCAGCTTTTTTAAGAATAGATTTGTAATACAATGACAACTGATCTTCTGATGAACTAATCTTATTTTTATCACTTTTATTTTTTTTGCTCATAAGCTTAAACCTTTCTTTTTTTTGAATACAAAAAAGCAAGCATTTTTGGAGAAATAGAATTTATTATATTATCTCTGAATTCTTGTTTTTCAAATAATTTTAATGTTTTTTCACAGTTGTAAATAACTTCTTTTTCATATCTGTATTTTTTCTTATTTTCTGTATATTCATCAATATCTAAAATTTTATAAGTTGAAGATGAATTGTTTCTCATTTTTATATCTAAATCAAAATCATAATATTTAATAGCTTCTTCTTCATATATAAAAGGACTAGCAATGTTTATATAATAGGCTATAACATTATTTGGTGTGATAGTAGCTATAATGTTGTATCACTTATCAGGGAAGAAAAACCAAAAAGAATTTTTCATGTTTCTAGAGATAAAATTTCTTTTTGAAAATTTTTCATTAGTAATAACTTTTGAATTCACTAAAGAAACAGCAGTAAAGCTACTATTTGTTTCCAATACTTCTGGAAACTCTCAAACACGATATAGTCAACCATTTCTTTTGTAAGCGTGAATCATAATTTTTTTATTAATTTTTATATTCATAACTATACAAAATAAGAGTTTAAGCAAACAAAAGAATTATACATTTTTTTTATTTTTTTTCAGAAAAACATTAAAAATTATGAAAATAAAAAAATAAAAAATTTTTTGATACCTATTCGATATCTAAAACTTTTAAGATTTCACTCATGCTAATAGAACTTTTTTGTGAGCTATTTTCATCAAAAATTTGTTCAATAATTTCTTTTTTACTTTCCTGTAAAGAAAGGATTTTTTCTTCAATAGAATTTTTTGCAATTAATTTATAAATAAAGACATTTTTTTCTTGCCCAATTCTATGAGCTCTATCTGTTGCTTGATTTTCCAAACTTTGATTTCACCATGGATCATAATGAATAACAGCATTGGCAGATGTTAAAGTCAATCCAGTTCCACCTGCTTTTAAAGAGATTAGAAAAACCTTTACATTTTTCTTATTGTTAAAATCATTAACTAATTCGATTCTTTCTTTTTTATTGGTATCACCTGTTAGTGTGTAAAAACTTATATTTAGTTTTTTTAATTCTTGTGCAATTAATTCAATCATTGAAGTAAATTGTGAAAATAACAAAATTTTGTCATCATTTTTTATTAAATCCTTAATTAATTCAATACAAAGATTAAACTTTGATCCATTTGTTTCACAATTTTCATAAATTAATTTAGGAGAACAACATAATTGTCTTAGTTTTGTTAAAACAGAAAAAATATAAATACTTTGTTTATTAATTGTATTTTGGCTAATTTCTTTTTTAATAACTAACTTAGATTTGTTAAGTTCAGTAAAATACATTTCTTTTTGTGTTTCATTAAAATCACAAGTAAGAATTTTATAAGTTTTTGATGGTAATTCTTTTAAAACATCTTTTTTTGTTCTTCTCAAAATAAATGGAGCAATTTTTGTTTTTAATTTTTTTAAAGTTTCTTCATCTTTGTTAATAATTTTTTCTTGAAAATTAATTTTAAAAGTTCTATAGTCATATAAAAAATTATGCATCAAATAATCAAATATACTTCATAGTTCTAGTAAATTATTTTCTATTGGGGTACCAGTTAATGCAATTTTATGTTTAGAATTTATTGATTTTGAATCTTTTGAAAATTGGGTGTAATGATTTTTAATTTTTTGTGCTTCATCAAGAATTTGAATATAAAACTCAATATTTTTATACAATTCCAAATCTTTATTAAGCAAGTGGTAACTTGTAACAACTACATCATATTCATTGATTCTATTTAAAACACTTAATCTTTCTGATTGGTTTCCATCGATAATAGCTATTTTTAAATAAGGAGCATATTGATGAAATTCTTTTTGTCAGTTATAAACCAAAGAACTTGGACAAACTACTAAACTTGGTAGATTTGTTTTTTTATTAAAATAAACATCTGCTAGCAGTGAAAGAGTTTGAATTGTTTTTCCTAAACCCATTTCATCAGCCAAAATACCACCTGCTTGTAAATAAATTAATTTTTTTAATCATAAATAACCAACCACTTGATAGTTTTTTAAGATTTTTCTTAAATTATCTGGTAGTTCATTTTTTACAAATTCATTGTTATCACCATATAATTTTTCAAAATGGTTTTTTAATTCATCTTTATTTTCAAATTCAAAATTTTCTAAAAAGTAATTACTGTTTAGTTTATTAACTAGCACAGATCCATTATTTATTTGATCTACTGATGTATTTAAAAGCTTTAGTTCTTCATTTAATTTATCAAAATCTATTTCTAACTCTAAATTAATAATTTTATTGTTTGATAAAGTAACATACTTAATCTTTTGTTGATAAGAAGAAATGATTTTTAGCATATCCTCTTTTGTAAAGCCTTCAATTTGTCAGTCTATTTTTAGAAAATTATTTTCAAAACTTGATGAATTAATTCTGAATTCTTTTTTATTTTTTGGTTTAAAAATTAAATCTTCTGAAAATTTAACTTCATATAAATCATTGTTTATTACTTTTCTAGATCATTCAATAAAATCTAAATATTTTTGATGATCAACAATTTCAAAAACTTTAAATTCAACATTGTAATAATTAAAAAAATTTAAAACAGGTTCTAATAATTTTTGCTCTAAAAATCTTTCTCTTTTAAAGTAATTATCTTCATTTTCTTTATAAGAATATTCGATTTCGCCATACAAAAAAGAAAGTTTTGCTACTAGTACAATTAAAATTTTGTCAAAATAAATCTTTATTTGTAAAACTGGATCATTTTTAGAG
>CAMWTH010000057.1 GCA_947177125.1 uncultured Mycoplasma sp.
TTCTTATTTTTTGGTGATTCTTTTTTAAGAATTTCACTTTCTGTTTTGTTTTTATCTAAATATTTTTCTTTTTCAATTTTTGGTGATTTATTTGTTAAATGATTATCAGAACTTTCTAAATTTTTTATTTCTTTTTTCTTAAATTTATTTTTAAATTTTTGAAATACCATTATTTTTTTATTTTTGACTTTAAGATAGTATAAAGTACTAATTATTGTAAGAGCAATCACTAAAATAATAATGAAAGGTAATCCAATTGTTAAAAAATAGTATCAATCATTTACCTCAATTGGTTTTGCTTCTCCTGTTAAAGCTAAATATTGTATTTCAGCAGGAAGTGAACTTTTAGTTAAAATAGTCACAAAGTGATCTCCTTCTTTTAAATCTGTTTGAATATGTAATGGTTCATTTGATTGTCTTGTGTTGGAATATGAACTAACTGATGCTGAAAATTTACCATCAACATAAACTTCAAAAGAACCATAGTTTTTATCTTTTGTTCCAATTATTGAAAAAGCAGTTCCATTAAAACCAAACTGTAATTTAGCTTCTGGGAAAATTGTGTATAATGATGTTCCATTTACTTTGCCATCTTTATTTCCTGTTCTTCAATCACCTTTTTGGTATATTCAGTTAGAATTTGGAGTAAGAATTTGTGTTGGTTGTGCAGTGATTCCAACATCAAAATAATACAATCTAATATTTTTAGAAACTGGTTGATCACTAAAAGCAGTTATTCCAGATGAATCAGTAGCACCAGCTACTTGATCAAATGTTGTTAATTTTACAGTAAGTGAATTAGTTTTAACTTTTGGAAAAATAAAAGTAGCATATTCAGATTTAATGAAATTCCCATTATAAAGTTCATTGCCATTTTGATCTTCGATTATTATTCCATCTGGACATTGCCAATAAGTTAAAAATGGTCTAAGTTCTAAAAAATTTATTTCTACTTCTTCTTTGAATGATATTTTAAAAGAAGAGTAAAATTGTCCATTATTTTCTGTTGTTTTTCAAGACCAATATTCATTTGCATTATTTTTTTCTGGATTTCATAGTCTTTTGATAATTTCAGAATCTGAAATAACTTGTGATTTTTTAGATTCTTGTGTTGATAAATAATATTGTTGGTAGCTGTAATTACTTGGAACTATAAATTCAGTGTTATTTCCTTCTAATTGAATAGCAACTTTAAATTTGACAGGTATTGATAAACCTGTTTCGCTATCTGAAACAGTCACTTTGTATTCAAAATAATCTTGTCTGTTTAAATCAGAAGTATCTGGAATGTATTTTCAAGTTCCAGGAGTGTCTAAAAGTTCTTCAAAAGAACCATAGCTTGGTCTTTTTACAATCTCTACATCACTTAGACTATAAGTACTTGACATATTTCTTTTTAAACTTGTAATAGTTTTACCCTTTAAATCAAAAAGATACCCATCTTTAAAAAAACTTTGTTCAATTAAAAAAGGTCTTTGAATGTACTGGTATCCAGAACTATTGTAGTTAATTTCTGATGCATAAAAACTAGAAACTGGCAAAAATTTGTTTACTTGATATTCTCTAGAATTAAGTGCATTATCAATTACATCTTTATCATTTTGTAATATTAAATTTGTATTAAATGCAAATTCTGACCAGTTGTATCCTGTTATTTCTGAAATTCGATAAACAAACCTTGCATTTCTTTTTCCGGGAAAACTTGCACTACTAATTCCTTGAGGTACATTAATTATTTCACCCCAATGATTTGTTGCACTGCTAATTGTATAACTTCTAATCACATCTTGAAATTTTGATGTACCAAAATGTGACATTATTGGTGTATAGTCATAATCTATTCCTTGTCTTTCAGTTGAAGGAATAGTTAATTTATCAGTTTGGGTTTGTGCAACAAAACCATTTAATTTTCCATTGTGATCAGTTCTTAAACCTGTACTAAAATACTGTCGATTATTTAATACATTAGTAAATTTTAAATATGAAGCTATTGTTAAAACATTATTAGTTACTTCTGTGCTTCCGCCATATCCTCAAACTGAATTTTGGTTTTGGTGGTTGTTTTCATGCATAATTCCTCAAGAACCTGCTTGGATAATTGTGTCATAATCTAGAAAACCCCTAGCTCAAGATCAAGGCTCTGTGATAATTGAAGCACCAACAAAACTAACAGCTGCTCCAGCTGCTACATAATTTGAAAAAGAATGACGATAAGGTTGTTTTCAATTAGCATTATTATTTATTGTGTATAATGAATCCAAAGCCATTTTATCAAATAAATCCATTGCTTTATATGGGTATCACTTTAAATCATTTGGATTATTATTTTCTTCAAACATTTGCAAAGCAACTTTAGGACCAATAAATTTTATGTGATCAGCTGAAATATCAAAAATTGGTGCTTTAGCTTCATTAACAAGTCGAAACCACTCTTCTTGATTTGTATTTCCATTAATGTAATGTAATGCTTCTACTGCTCCATTAGCTACCATTCCAACATTTCTCATATTGCTTATTATTGATGGATTTTTAGTTGTAACTATATGAACTATCCCACCAAAAGGAGTTCCATAGTTAAAATTGTTTTTGTCTATTGGAACAACTTTATTTAAAAAAGCTAATCTTTTTGTTGATCTTAATAATTTAGCACTTGTTCTTGTTGGACTACGATTGTCTGAGTCACCTAATGATAAACTTAAACCTAAATTTTTAACTTGCTCATCTGTTAAACCTGGGAAATTTAAATTAATAATTTCTCCAGGACCTAAATACAATCCTGTTGTAATATAACCAGGTTGAGTCAAATCAATGTTAAAATATTTTTCAACAGCTAATGCATCATCTGGCAATCTGTTTTCATAGTTGTATTGATAATCAATCCCTGGATGCTTTTTTAATCTGTTGTTTTCTAATTCACTATTAATAAAATAATCACTAATAGCAGCATAATTTTCATCATACATCTCAATCAATTTATCTACATCATTTACTGGATTTTGAGGTGAAGGATATTCACTACCAGATTTAAAAGTAAAATCTTTTTCAATAGTTAGTGCAGTATTTGCAGGATCTACACCTACATAGTGAAAATTTCCTGAATAAGTTTGAGGTACTGTTCTTTTATATCTTTTTGTTATATAAGAATCATGACTATATAATGTATTAACATTATTATTAGGTTGTTTTTCAACCATACTCATTTGGTAAAAACCTAATGTTTGTGAAAAATAAATTGTTAAAGAAAAAACTAATGCTCCAACAAGCAAACTAGATGCTCATAATATTTTTTTATGTTTTTTGATCCCTTTTTTAAGGTTTTTTTGGAATTTAGATTTGCTAAAAAAATCTTTTATTTTATTAAAATTTAATTTAATTTTCATACTTATATTTTTAAATCCTATACTTGTATCTTGATGTGTCAGTATTTTAATAGGAGTAGTGATAAAAATTTTACTATACAAACACAAAAAATATGTATATATAGTAAAATTTTATGAAAAATCAAATAAATTAATTTCTTTTTCTTTTTTATTATGATTCAATTTTTTTTAAAACCAAATCTTTAATTTTTGTATATAAATCTTGGTTTTCATTTAAATATGAGTCTAAATTATTTCTACCTTGTGATAGTTTTTTGTCTTCAAAATAGTATCAAGAACCTGATTTTTGAACTATTTCATATTCAATTGCAAAATCAACAATTTCTTTAATAGGATTAAAACCTTTGTTAAAGAAAATATCAACGAAACATGTTTTGAAAGGTATTGCAACTTTATTTTTAGTAATAGTAACTTTTGATTTAATTCCAATTACATCATTACCAGATTTTAAAAGTTCACTTCTTCTCACATCTAGTCTTAAACTACTAAAAAACTTTAAAGCTCTTCCACCTGTTGTAATTTCATTGTTACCAAACATGACTCCAATTTTTTCACGAACTTGATTAATAAACACAACACATGTATTAGATTTAGCAATTGAAGACTGAATAACTTTCAAACCTCTAGACATAAGTCTGGCATGTGTCCCCATTGATTGATCTTCCATTGATGCTTCCATATCAGATTTTGGTACCAAAGCAGCAACTGAATCAACAATTATTAAATCAACCATATTGGTTTTAACAAGTGCATCAATTATAGCAAATGCTTGTTCACCATACTCAGGATTTGCTATTAAAACTTTATTAGGATCAATGTCTAAAGACTTTAAATATTTTGCATCTAATGAGTTTTCAGCATCAATATATGCAACATTTCCGTTTGCTTTGATACATTCTTTAACTGCTTGTAAAGCAATTGTAGTTTTTCCAGAAGATTCATTTCCATAAATTTCTACAATTCTTCCTTTTGGAAATCCACCTACACCAATAGCATTATCTAAAAGTAAACTACCAGTTTTGATAACATCTAGTTTTGAAAAACTTTCATTTTGTGAAAAGGTTTCTTTTCCAAATCTTTTTTCAATTTCTTTTACAGCCAATTCTAAAGCTTTTTGATTAACAAAATTATTTTCCATAAATAATAAAATACCTCTTAATTATTTTTTTAAAAAATTAAGAAGTTATTGTAATTTTAATTTAATAAAACAAATTTTATTTAAACCTTTATTCACTAATTCCATTTGGTTTGTAAACCAATTTGAATAATTCTTCAATGATTTTTGAAACAATTGTGATTCTATTGTTTGTTCTACCTTCATCAGCAATAGACATTTCAAAATCATAAACTTTATCAATAATAATGATACAAAAGTAAACAATACATTTTTTATCACTTTCTGGAATGTAGTTATTAAAAGGACCTGCAAAACCTGTCACAGAAATTGAAATATCAGTATTTAATCTATTTCTAATTCCTTTAGCCATTTCTCTAGCTACATTAGCAGAATATGCTGTGTATTTTTCTAAAACATCAGTACTTAATCCTAAAAGTTTACTTTTAGAAAAATCACTATAAGCTACAATTCCACCTTTAAAAACTTTTGATGCACCTGAAACATCAACAAATGTTGATGCTAACATTCCACCAGTTACAGATTCTGCAATTCCTAAAGTTAAATTTGATTTTCAAAGTTCATTAATGATAATTTCTTTATAATTCATAAAATCCTCAAATATTATATTTGTTTTATCTATGTTTAAGATAAATTATATTTTAAAGATTTAATTTAAAAGAATTTTTTAATAATAAATTACTAAATAACTTCCTAAACTGTTTTTTTTGAGTAACTTTCCTTTCCAGTTACTCATTAATAGATAGGTAAAAAAAATCAGAATTTATTAAAAAAAAAAAAAAAAAAAAATTAAATAAAAAAATTTAAAAATTTTTTTTTTTTAAAAAAATTTTTTTTTTTTTTTAAATATAAAAAAGAAATTTAAAAAAAATTTTTTGTAGT
>CAMWTH010000058.1 GCA_947177125.1 uncultured Mycoplasma sp.
ATTCATGATTCTACAAAAAAAGAAATTTTAATTTTTCAAAAAATTTTTGAAATAAAAAATAAATTTGGTAATAATGCAATTAAAAATTATTTAATTTCTAATACTGAAGATTTTGTGAATATTTTAGAAGTTATGTTTTTATTTTTGCTAGCAAACAAAAAAAGCACTGAACTAAGTATAGTTCCACTTTTTGAATCAATTAAAGATTTATCAAACTCAAATAAAATAATTGAAGAATTTATTACAAATGAATACACTAAAAAATTTATTAAAAATGTTTTAAAAAACAGGATTGAAGTTTTATTAGGGTATTCAGATAGTTGTAAAGATGGTGGTAATTTTGCATCATCTTGAAAAATTTATAATGTTCAAAAAAAATTAACATCTTTATCTAAAAAGTACAGTATTGAAATTAGTTTTTTTCACGGAAGAGGAGGAACTATTGGTAGGGGTGGTGGACCAAGTTATTATGCTATCAATTCTCAACCGAAAGGGAGTATAACTAGAAAATTAAGATTTACTGAACAAGGCGAAATTATTTGAGCAAAATATTCAAACCCAAGAAAAGGATGGTTTAATTTAGAAACAATTTTGACAGCTGCAGCAAATGCAATAATAAATCAAAAAAAGAATTTGTTAGAAGATAAAACATTTTTTGAAGCAATGAATTTTTTGTCAGATTTAAGTGCAAAAAAATACCACTCATTACTTAATTTAAAGAAATTTGAAAAAGTCTTTTTTGATATTACACCTATTAAAGAAATTTCTAAATTAAAAATTGGATCAAGACCATCAAGCAGAAGTAACAAAAATAATTTGAAAGATTTAAGATCAATACCTTGAGTTTTTTCTTGATCACAAGTTAGAGCAATGGTTCCGGGCTGATATGGTGTTGGTAGTGCATTAGATTTTTATATAAAAGAAAGCGATGAAAATTTAGAAAAATTAAGAAATTGATATCAAAATATTCCTTTTTTTCACTCACTGCTATCTAATATAGAAATGCTTTTAGCTAAGGTTAATTTAGATATAACAAAAAGATATTTTGAATCATCTAAAGAAAAAGAATCAGAAAATATTTTTAGAGATATTTATGATGAATATAATAAAGTTTTAAATTCTATTTTACTAATAATGGACAAAGAATATTTACTACAAGATTACCGGGATTTAAAAATAAGTTTAGATGATAGAATTCCTTATTTAAACATTCTTAATTATTTTCAATTAGAATTGATTAGTAGAAAAAGAAAAAATAAAAAATCAAAATTAAATGATGAGTCTATTTTGATTTCAATTAATGGTATAGCTACAGGTCTTAGAAATAGTGGGTAAATTAAATTATGCAAAAAAACTTTAATAAAATTTTAATTAATATTAATTCAAGTCATAAAAATAACTTTATTTTTAAAGGTTTTTATATTAATGGTTTGTTCAAAATTTATGAAAAAACTTTAATTGACAAAAACATAGATATTTTTAAATTTTATGATTTAGAAGTTTTTGTATTAGTTGATGAAAAGTATTTTCAAATGGTTGAAGATAATTTAGAAAACAAAAATATTAAATTACTTAAAAAACAAGAATTTAATAAAGATTTTTTAAATTTAGAAAATAATGAAAAAATTTTGATAGTTAAAGATGACTTATATTTTGATGATGAACTATTAAATAATTTATTATTTTCTAAAAATTTTAAAAATGAAACAATCATAAAGATTGATAATCATAAATCAATAAATAATATTTTACTTATTTCAAAAAACAATCTACAATTTATTGATTTTAAAAACAACTCTTTTTTAAATGACATGCTATTACAAAATGGTGTTTTAGATTTAGAAGTTCAAAATGAATCAATTTCTTTTATTAATTCTTGAGATGAATTAATAAAATTAGACTACCAATATTTAAATGACAATAATTTTGTTTCTTTTACACCAGGACCAGTTTTTATTAGGCCAGAAATTAAAAATATAGTTGGTAATTATATTAATCATCACAGAACCCTTGCATCCCCATTTCTTTATAAAAAAATGGCTAAAAATATTTTATGAGCTTTTAATTCTAAAAAAGGGTTTCCTATTGCAATTAATTCTCCAGGAACAGCAGCTTTAGAATCTTGTATAGTTAATTTACTAGAACCAGGTGATAAAGTTTTATTTTTAGCAAATGGATATTTTGGAAGAAATTTAATTAATGTTTCAAAAAGATACCATTTAAATGCAACATATATAGACTTACCAGATGGATATGAATTTGATTTGAATGAAATTGAAAACTTAGTAAAGGATAAAAAAGCATTATTTTTTGTTCATATGGATACATCATGTGGAATTCTGAATCCAATTAAAGAAATAGCAAAAATTTGTAATAAACATAATGTTTTAATTGTAGTTGATTCTATTTCAAGTATTCTAAATGAAGAATTTAATTTTGATGATTGAAACATAACTGCAGCAGTTTGTACTTCAACAAAAGGTTTTGAAGTGAGTCCGGGTTTAGCATTTGTTTGTGTAAGTCAAAAAGGAATGGAAATAAGTAAAAATATTAAAACAACAAAAACAAGTTTTTTGGACTGACATGTTTTTGCAAACAAACACATATCAAATGGATTAATGCCATATACTACACCAGTTTCTATTGTTGCTGCTGTTAATGCTGCAAGTGAATATGTGAAAAATTTTGGTGGAATTAATGAATTAATGATTCATAAAAAACAAATGGGAAAATACCTTTTTAGTGAATTAGAAAAATTAGGTTTTATTCCAGTAATTGCTAATCCAAATAGCAGATCAACATGGGTGAATACTGTAAGAACACCTATTGGAATAAAAGCAAGCGAAATTAGATCCTATTTATATGTGGTAAATAAAACTTTAATTGAAACAGGCATTTTAGATGATAGTGATTCTATTTTGAGGTTAGCAATTTGTATGGAACATACTTGAGAAAATGTTAAAAAGTTAGTTAATGATATTAAAAAATTTTTATCCTATAAAGAAAACAAGGTGAATTATGACTAAAAAAAGGATTTATATAACTACACCAATTTATTATTCTTCTGGAAAACCACATATTGGTCATGCTTTTACAACTATTCTTGGCGATGTTTTATCTAAGTATAAAAGAAAAATAGGTTATGATGTTTATTTTCTGACTGGAATGGATGAACATGGTCAAAAAATTGAAGAAAAAGCTAAAGAAGCAAAATTAACTCCAAAAGAACTTGTTGATAATTATGCAAAAGTTTTTAAAGATTTATGAAATTTATTAGGAATTGATTATTCTTTTTTTATCAGAACCACTGATTCATATCATATTAAAGCTGTTCAAGACATATTTTCTTCTTTGTATAAAAAAGGTTTCATATATTTAGGTGTATGAAAAGGTTTGTACTGTGTTTCTTGTGAAGAAAATTACACAAAAAATCAGGCTGTTAAAAAAGAAAATGATGAAAATCTTTATTGTGCAGTAGGACATATTTTAACATTGAGAGAAGAAGAGTCATATTTTTTAAAAATAAAACAATTTAAAAAATATTTATCATCTTTTTTACATGACCCAAATTTAATTTATCCAGTTTCAAGAGTTAACGAATTATTTAATAGTTTTTTAAATAATGAGGATTTTGATGATTTGTCAATTTCAAGATCTAATTTTAAATGAGGAATTCCCATTAAGGAAAATTCAAAACATGTAATTTATGTTTGATTAGATGCTTTATCAAGTTATTTAACAGGTTTAGGTTATCTTCAAAAAAATAACAAAAATTTTTTAAATTTTTGAGAATCACAAGACTGTGAGATTATTCAATTAATGGCAAAAGAAATTACAAGATTTCACTGCATTTATTGACCTATTATGCTTGAAATGTTGGGCTTAAGAAAGCCAACTCACTACATTAGTCATGGTTGAATTATTACAGAAAAAGGAAAAATGTCAAAATCACTAGGTAATGTTTTAGACCCAATTTATTTTGTTAATAAATATGGTAGAGATGCTTTTAGGTACTATTTAGTTAAAGAAATTTCTATTAAAGAAGATAGTATTTTTTCTGAAGAATTATTTGTTAATGTTTACAACAAAGATTTAGCAAATACAATTGGCAATCTTGTTAACAGAACAATAGGAATGATTAATAAATATGTTGATGGAATTATTCCAAAATATAAAAACCCAGAAAATAAAGAAAATTTTATTTTTTTAAATAAAATTTTAGATTTTGATAAAAAAATAATTGAAGTTATAGAAAAAAATAGCATTCAAAAAATTGTAAAAGTTATTCAAGATTTTATGGTTGAGTGTAATCAGTTTATTGAGCTTACAAAACCTTGAAATTTAAAGAAGGAAAATAAAATTGATGAACTTAATAGTTTTTTAACTTTAATTGTTAATTCTGTTAAAAGGATTATCTATTATTTAGAACCAATTTTAATTGATGGAACAAAAATAGCATGGTCCCAATTTAATATCAAAGAAAAAGATTTAAATATAAATTTTATTAATGATTTTGCTAGTTTAGATAATTTAAAAGTAAGTGAAACTCAGCCAATTTATTTAAGAATTGAAACTGAAAATAAATAATTAATTTTTTGTTTTCTTATAATATTCATAAATTAAACTAGTTACATAACTTAATAAAAATTCATTTAAATTAATAAATTCAATTAATCTTAAATTGTGATCAGAGCTATTATTGAAAAGACCACCAATCACTAAGTTATTTACGTACTTATCATTAATATAACTACCTGTAATTGCAAAAATTTCTACCCCTTTATTTTTAAAAAAATTTATTATTTCTTTTTCAACTTTATTTAAGTTTCCAAAAATTTTTGTGAATATTAATATTGATTTATTTTCAATAGTTTCACTTTTCAACATCTTAAATCTACACTCATTTTCTATTCTATGAGTTTTAAATTTAAATAAATTTGAAAAAATATTAAGAGTTGAAAATTCAAAAGCAGAATCTTGATTATAAACATACAAAATTTCTGATTTAATAATTTTGTAGGCTAATTTATTAATAATTTTTTCATCAATATTGTTTAAAAAAATTTCCATATTTTTTATGTATTTTTTTAAACCAATACTATTTTCACTTTCGATTTTTTTGCTCTCAAAAATTTTGCTAGTGTAATGTGATTTCATTTCAGATCCAGAATGAAAACCAAGTTTTTTTGCTATTCTTTGTAAACATGTTGAAGAAATATTGTACTTATCACAAAAATCATTTAAATTTATTGAAGATAAAAAATCATGTTGATTTTTGTTTATTATAT
>CAMWTH010000059.1 GCA_947177125.1 uncultured Mycoplasma sp.
TTATAAATTGGAGTTAATTAAAAAATTAAGTTTCTCCAAAATTATATACAGTTCCCTATTTCCTAAAAATATTAGTTTTCAATTTTTTATTTATGAAATTTTTAACTCATTAAAAAATAATAAAAAATATGAAACATTGACATAAATTATTATGTTTATTATTTCATATTTTTACTAAATATTAAAGAATATAAGGTTGGTAACCTGGAATTGTTTTAATTATTTTTCCAGTATTTTTATCAATAAAGTTTACTTTATATATTCATGTTTGATGTGGGTAATCACTACCTGAAATAGTCCTAACATCAGTAACTGAAAAATCATAAGCCCCTCAGTAACATTCTATTAACTCTTTATAAATTTTACTAGCAACATAATTTTTAGTTTCTTCATTATGTTTCATACCTGAATAAGATCCAAAACTTGAAACTCATTGATTTGGTAGACCATTTGAATCATAATTAGAATCAATTAAAGATGATAAATTTGATAAATCTGTTGTAGTTCCAGCTTGATATTCTCCAGTAACAGGAGCATAAAAGTTAAATTGTACTTCCTTAACATCAGTGGAACCATTTGCCCATTCAAATCCATTTTTTGGTTTAACATTTGCTCTAAAAAAGAAATGTCAACTTGATGAGAAACAGAAAATTGGTTCTCATCTAGCACTTTTGTAATTATCAACTGGATCAACTTGATAAAATTTTTGATAATCTTTCATAGCATTTTCAAAAATTGTTTGTAAAATTCAATCATTTTCTGATGCATTAAGTCCAAAAATTAGATAAGGTTTAGCTCATTTTCATCCATTTCATGTCTCTTTATAGTTAGACAAAATTGTTGAATTAACTGTTCAAAAAATTGGTGCATGTACAACTTGCGGATTATTAGGACTACTAGATTCTTGTGTTAAATTTGGTATGTTTACTAGTATTTCTTTAGCAACTCTTCCAGTTCCATCTTTTCATGAATGCTGTTCTTGTGGTCATACCTTTATTTTAAATGTTTTATCTTTAAGATTAGCTGAATTTTGAATGTATTCATTTAAAGTGTTTGTAAAATTAACCCCTGATTCTGCAGCAAACTTTAAACTTCAATAATTTTTAACTAAATAATTTTCTAAATCTTTATTAGAAGCAAAATTTCCAGAAATACCATTACTAATATTTGCAATAGTTGGTGCTTCTGCATGAGCTAAAAGTTTTAAATTACTTATTTTACAAACAATAATTTTTGAGTCTGATTTACCACTTTCTCATTTTGCACCATTATTTGGAGTAACAGAAATATTGAAAGTATTTTCTACAAAATTTGCAGAATTTTCAACATATACCAGTTTTACATTTTCATACTCATTTGCATTTAATAAATATTTGCTTTCACTGCTTAATATACTTTCATCAGTGAAAAGATTTTTTAAAACATTATTAAGATTTTCATTATTTTGCTCTTCTGTAAAATCTATTTCATAAATAAAAATGTCAGTCTCTGGTGCATAAGTCAATATTTGAACTGGCTTATCAGGATTGTCTGGATTCTTGTAATCATCTCCAGCAATAGTAGATGATTGAACACTAGTTTTAGTTACCATAGTTGGAGCAATACCACTACCAGCTGCGGTTGCAACAATACCAAAACTAAATAAAATTTTCAACTTTTTACTCATAATATAAAAATCTCTTTCCAAACTTTGAAAACAAAATATATAGGTACAAAACAACCTAAATATTTATCTTCCCTTCAAAGTTTTATATCTTATGGTAATTACATAATATAATAATTAAAAAAAAGTGCATTAAATCTAAAAAATAGTATTAAAAAACAGCATGTAAAATTAATTAAATTTGCGTTTTATATATAAAAAATATTAAACATATCAGCAAATAAAAACAGGACATTTTTTAGAAAAATTTCATTAAAAATAAGCAACTGTTTATTTTGTTCACAAAAAGATTATAAATAAACTAAAAAATAGTTAATAAATTTAAAAATAGAAATTTATTTTATATAATTATTTTAATTTGCAAAAAATTTCAAAGGGAAGCAAAGTGAAAAAAAAGAGCAAAAATTTTAAAAAACTTTGAAAAATCACAAACAATAATGAAAGACTATTAAATTTTTCATTAAAAGATTTTGCTTTTTTACTAACTTTAAAAAAGAAATTACTTGTATATAACTTAAGTGTTCAATGTGAAATTTTATTAGATATTGTTACAGTTATTTTATGTCCATACAAAGAATGAAGTTTTAAATTTGCAATATCTGATGATACCCAGTTGTAGAAAATAGAAACATATAGTTTTGCTTTTTACATTAATAATTAATATGTTTTTATTTTCTTTTCTTTTTAAAAAATAAAAAAATATAACAACTTAGGAGTATTAAAGTGAAAACAATATTAACTTTTTATAATTCATTAAATGCAAATAACACCTGGATAAATAGTTAAAAATGAAAAAAATATCTAAATTATTTTCTATTTTTTCTATTTTTATAACTCCTTTTGTTACTTCTTGTTCATCAACACAATCTTTTTATTTAGCAAATTATGAAAGTTACATTAGTGATAGTTTACTTTCACAATTAGAAAGTGAATTTTCTTCAAGTAATTTCAGCTACAGAACTTATTCAACAAATGAAGACTTAGAAAGAAATTTTTTAACTAATTACGATGTTGCAATTCCATCACTTTATTTAGCAGCAAAATATGCAAATGAAGGAAAATTACTTCCAATTGATTGAAAAAGTTTTAATTTATATAAATTAGATGAAAACGGAATACAAACAACTAATCTTATTGAAAATGCTTCAGATGCTTTATCCTTATTTACACCTCAAGCTCAAAATCAATTAAAAGCATATTGGTTAGATGATGCATTTAAAATTGATGAAATCAGTGAAATTAATCAAGAAGCAGGATTACTTAATTATTGTGTTCCTTATTTTTTACAAGATGTTTCTTTCGGTTTTAATTTATCACTTATAGAAAAAGAGATTAGTAATTTAAATTGAAATGAATACAATAATTACTTAGGTAATCTTAACAATTCTTTAAAACATTCATGAAATGATGTTATTAATTATTTATACAAAAAAACTAATGATGGTTCTTTAAGAGAAAGAACAGCAGTAGTTGATGATTATTCAACTTTATATTCAATTGCAAGAATAATGCAAACTGAAAATAGCAATAAAATAACAGTTAATCCAGATTACACAGAGTCTAATAAGTTGCAATCTTATGAAGGAAACTTATCTATAGAACAAGCATTTGATACATTAAAATATTTATTTAATTTCAATAAAATTAAAAAGAAAAATGCTATTTTATTAAATTCTGATTCAAATACATTACTTAATGATTTTGCAAAGGATTTTTCCCAAGCAATTATTTCATATAATGGTGATTTATTATATGCAATGCAAGGCGGTGATGATAACAACTATTTTAATGATAAAGAAAATTTTCAAAATTGGATAACAAAAAATCTAATAACAATCAAAGAAAATAAAATTGATGAAAAAAGAGATTTTAAATTAAAACTTATTAAACCAGAAGCAACTTTATCTGTTATGGATTGTATGGTGATTAATAAAAATCTAACCACAAAAAAAGGAACAATAGAAACTGCGCATGAAGTTATTAAAAAGATTGGATTAGAAGGTTCTGATTTATCACTATATGAATCAAAAGAAAACAAAGTTTATTCAAAAAGTGAAAACATATTTTCAGTTGATGAAGAAGATGAATATATATATGGTCCAATGTTAAATTTTGATTATGTTAATTACACTTCACCACTTCTTACCATTAATGCTTATGTAATGAATTCATCTTCTGATTTATCAAGATATGAGTCTGAACAATCATATAATTCATTCTCAACACTTGAACAATCTAATGGATATTTCACAGATTTATTTAGTTGAATTAACCAAGATGATGAAGAATCAAAAAATGGTTTTTTAAGTGAAGAAGAATATAGTAATTATATTAAAACATTAATTGAAACATATTATATAAGTGAAGAACAAAATTACAATAAATACATAAATTTACTAAATAAAAATTTACCAGATTTGGTTAAAAGTAATATTTCATGAGCTTGATCAAATATAAAAAGTAATTTATAAAAATGCAATTTTTAATAAATAAAAAATAAAATATTAATATTAAAAACAAAGGAAATAAAATGATACTAGAATGGGCTTTCATTGATTTAGATGGAACACTCCTAAACCAAAGAAAAAGAATACCTAAAAAAAATTTAGAAATTTTAAAAAAATATGTAGAAAACAATGGAAATATAGTCATAACTACAGGTAGATGGCCAATATCAGCATTAAAAATAAATAAAAAAATTGAAAATTTTTCTAACAATAGAAACAAATATTTAATTGCTATGAATGGTGCAAACATATATGACTTAAAAGAAAACAAAATAATATATGAAAAAGAAATAGATTTAAAAATTTTTAATGAAATTTTAGAAGAAACAAAAAATTATAGTATTTCAGCATGAATCTACTCTCAAAAAGGTATTCAAAACAAAACTGTTTATTCTGTAAAAATCCCAGTTAAAAAAATAATATCAAAATTTAATTATGGAAAAATTGTTGAATTGAAAAAACGAAAAATAAAAGAAGATAAAATTTTTAAAGCACTTTTTTTAACTTGAACAAAAAAAGAAATGAATAAATTTGTAAATTTTTTAAAAGAAAAATATGACAAAGAATTATCAATTGTTAAAATAACTGGCAAAGCAATTGAAGTAACTGCGAAAAACACAAGTAAAGGTGAAGCAATAAAAATAATTCAAAAAATTGAAAAATTTAAATTAGAAAACACTGTAGCATTAGGGGATTCACAAAATGATTTATCAATGTTTCAAGTGTGTAACTATAAAGTTTGTTTTAACAATGAAGAAAAAAATTTAGTTGATCTTGCAAATATTTCATTTAAAAATCAATCCAAATTTGATGAAGCTTTTGAAAAATACATAATTCCTTATCAAAATTTTCAAAAAAACAACTCAACAATTAAATTAAACCTTAATAATTGATATGAAAAGTTTGATGACCAAATTATAAAATCATATAAAAACTTTTGAAAATATTTAATTAATCAAAGAAATTTAATAATTGAAACTTCTTTTCCGATTTGGTTATCAAAAAACATTTTTAAATCCTTTTTAATTAATAAAAATATATCTTGAATAAATGAGATGGCAATGTTCTCTGCTCGGTAC
>CAMWTH010000060.1 GCA_947177125.1 uncultured Mycoplasma sp.
TATTTTTTTTTTTTTTATTTTTTTTTTTTTTTTTTTTTTTTTTAATATTTAAATTTTTTTTTTATTTTTTTTTTTTAAAAAAAAAAAAAAAAAAAAGACCCGCGGGTCTTAATTTTGTTTCCAGTCATGATACATAACATAAGGTTACTAATTAGTAACATTGCTATCTAGAATTCAATATTCCAATTATAACATCCTAGCAAATCTAGATCATTCACTAAGATACCTAATAATAATTAATTAAACTTTTTATATGATTAAGTACTATCTCATATATCAAATACTAACCACTGGAATGATTTAACATTTAAGTATAATTAACACTTATTACATATCAAAGTAATTATACATTAAAAAATTAAATTATTTAAAAAATTAAAAAAAAAATACTAAATGTAATTTTGTGTTTTACATTTAGTATTTTAAAAATTGAATATTAATTAATTGTAAATATGTAACCATCCATTGTTTTTGAATAAGATGGATTTGTTTTAGAAGTGAATTTAATTTTATATGTTCAAGTATCAGGAATTCATCATGGATCTCCTCAACTTGTAGATTTAACATCACTAATTTCAATATTATAGTTAGGGAAAGATTTTACCAAATCATCTTTAGCTATGTTTTCTAATACCTTAACATTTTCCTCAAAAGTTGGTTTGTTTAATTTTTCACCAATAATAATTAAATCATTAGTTACTCAACTTCTAACTGGTAAACCATCAGTAGCTGCACTTTCTTTTTGGTTAAAAGTTTTGATGTAATTCATATCACTAACATCACTTAATATACCTGGACCAGCATCTTGGTCAGCAGAAAGGAATAAGTTTAAGTGTACCATTCTAGTACCATTTGTACCATCTGCTCAATAATAACCTGCTTTTGGTTTCATTGGAACTTTAAAGTTAAATGTAGCACCACCATTAATACGTTGAATTCAACTTCATTCACATTGTTCAAATGTACCAGATAATTCAACTGGATAATATCTAGCAATATCTTTTCAACCTTCTTCAAATAATAAGTGTTGATATTTAACACTTAAATCATCATAGTATTTTGGATTATGATTATATCAATATGTATCAAAATCATCTTCTAAAATTCAACTAATATTTTTTCATTGTAAGTGACTACTATGGAAATTCTTAAATGGAAAATTAGTTGCCATAATTAAATTAATTCCTCATCTATCTGGAAGAGTAATAAATTTGTCTTTTGTAACTAAATTTAAAAATCAAATGTCCATTTCAAAAGGATCAACAAAAGTATCTTTATAGAAAGTATTATTAGATCAAGCATGTCCATCTGTAGGAGTAGCTTTTACTTTAAATGACTTATTTGCAATACTTGCTGAATTTTCAACATATGTTAAATTAACATTCTTAAACACATAGTCTGGTGTTTCGGGTGTAAAATGTGATAAATTAAATTTTGTATTAAAATAATTTTTCATTCAATTATTTAAATCAGCATCTGTTTTAATGTTTGTATCATTAACTGTAATATTAAAACTACTATTTTTTGATTTTGCAGGAACTGTAGCATCTGGAATTCTTGCTGCCTTATCAATTTTTACAGTTACTGTTCTTTGTTCATTGTTAGTTGCAGTATTTTCTCAAATAGCACCTTCAACTGGAGTAACATTAACTTTAAAAGTATTAGTAGTAAAACTTGCTGAATTTGGAACATAAGTAACATTTACATTACTATATTTATCTGAATTTTCAAAGTATTTTTGATAAAAACCAGATTTAGCTAGATTAATTATAAAATAATTATTTAAAGATGTGTCATTTAGTGAATATAATACAAACTGAAGTGTAAAAATATCTTCACTTGGAGCAGTTGCATAAGTTGGTTCAACTGGTTCAACTGGTTCAACTGGTTCGGCTGGTTCAGTTTGACCACCAGGATTGTTTGGGTCTTTTTGATCATCTGGATTAACTGGGTCTTTTTGATCATCTGGATTGTTTGGGTCTTTTTGATCATCTGGATTAACTGGATCTAAAGGAACATTAACAGTAGATGATTGAGTGTTAGTATTAGAAGCAATTGCTGGAGAAACACCAGCAATAACAGCAGTTGCACCAACACTTGAAGTTATTAAAATTCTTTTTTTTGCGCTCATAAATTCTTCTCCTACTCTTAAAGAGTTAATAACACAACAAATAGTCTCTTAGTTTCTATTTGTTTTTTGTTAATACTCCTTATTTATCTAGGTAACTATATTAATCCATAAAAAAACTAAAAAGTCAATAACAAACATCATAAATATTTACCATATAGTAATCTATTTATAAAAATTTCTGCTTAAATTTAAGACACAAAATCTCAATATATTTAGCCATTAATAGCACAATATTATATAAGTATAAAAAGTCTAATTTTCATATAATTGATATTTTATTAATGTATGGTATTAATCTTTATTTAAAACTTATTGAAAAGATATTTTTATTATCCTATTCTAATATCTTCTTCAAGATAAAAGGTTTCACGTTTTTTTGGAGTTTTTCTAGCAAATAATAATAGAGATGATGAAACACCCATTTGTCCAATAAACATTAAAATCATCAAAATAATTAAATTCCATGCTTGTATTTGTGAAGAACCAGTAATTCCAAAAGAATTACCAGATGTACCAAAAGCTGAACAGGCTTCAAAAAAGAAAGATGAAAAATCTAAAACTTTACCTTTATTAGAATAAAAATCTTTAACTAAATTGTTATTTAAAATTGTATGATTGCTTGTAACATACATAACTATTGTTAAAAAAGAAACTAAAACTAATCCACTTAAAAAAACAAGATAAGAATTATTAATTGTTTTTATAGGAACTTTTCTTTTAAAAACACTTGTTCTTTCAACTCCTCTAAACCAACTAAACAATGACTTAAAAATAATGAATAAAGTTGTAGTTCTAATTCCCCCTCCTGTTGATGATGGAGAAGTTCCAATAAACATTAAAATTGAAAAAATAACAATTGATGCTTCTGATAAACTTTGAAAATTAACAGTTGAAAATCCAGCAGATCTACAACATAGAGCATTAAATATAACAGAAAAGTTCTTGTTGAAAGAAGGATTGTTTCCTCAAAATTTTATAGTTCTTTGTCAGTCATTATCTCTAACAATTACAAAATCTGGATAGTTCATTAAAGATACATTGCTTTTTATTATTTTCCCATTTCCTTGTGATAGTTCAATTTCTAAATGATTGTTAGAACCAACATATTCAGTTAAAAATAAAATTAAAATTGAAATCACACTAACTATAAGTGCTGACAATAAGCACAATTTTGCAAAATTACTTAACTTCGGTTTAATAATTCTAGAATACTCTTTTTTTTTAAAGACTTTAAACATTATTTTATATTTTCAAAATCATTCTAATTGAATTGAAATATCATACAAAACTGGAAAACCTATGCCACCAAGAAAAACTAAAATTAACACAATAAATTGAATTGGTATACCATAATCATTTCTTAATAATTGTAAAGATGTTGATCCAAACAAATCAAAACCTGCATTATTAATTGATGAACAAGATATAAACATTGCATACCAAAAAGACTTTCCATAATCATTATGGGTTGGAATTAATATACTTTCAGTATTATCAAAAGATAAACTAAATAAATTATCATTACCTACATCTTTTATTTGTTGTAAAGTAATACCTTTAAAACTTCCAATATCAAAAGTTGCATTAGGTGACAATCTACTTATTAAATTTTCCCAACTTTGTTGTTCATATAAAGGTGTTAAATAAAAAAAGCCACTCAAAATAAAAGTAAAAATTAACTGAAAAATAATCATTATAAAAAATATTTTTACAATCATTTTAGAAGAATCAGATACTTTTGTTCCTCCTCTTTCTATGTTTAAAAGAGAAGTGCTAAACAAATCTTTTTTACTTATTTTTCGTATCATTTTTCCCAATAAGTAAAACAAGGAAGCATAACCAAAACCTCCAACTTCAATTAAAACAAAAACAACAAATTGTCCAAAAATTGAAAAATCTGAACCAATTGAAGAAACAATTGTTAAACCTGTGTTTGTAAATGCAGAAGCAGAAGTAAAAATAGCTTGTAAAAAATTATAATGAAATTCTCTTGGTTCACTTAATGGTTGATTAACAAAACCATTAATATCTTGAACCTGACTTAATTTAAAAACATATTCATTATTTACATAAGTGTAAGATTCATAATTAATAGCTCATGGAGTATATAAAAGAATAGCACCAAAAATAAAAATTATTAATATACCTAAAAATATTTTTTTTGGAAAAGTTCAATGCATTAATAATAAATACTTTAATTTCTTTGAAACAGAAAAATTAAAACTTTTTATAGATAAAGAAGTTCTTTTTATTTTAGTTTTAATTTTTCTTTTAAAATTATTAATTCTATTTCCCATAACTAAAACAATAGTTAATTATATACAAAAATAAAAAATAAAAAGCACCAAGATTAACTTAGTGCTTTTTAATTTTAAATGGCAGGGGTAGCAGGACTCGAACCCACAACACGCGGATTTGAAGTCCGCCGTTCTACCATTGAACTATACCCCTAAACTTAAATATTATAATTTATATAAATAAAATTTTTTAAGATTATTAAAAAATTAAATAGGGATATATGATTTTATATTTTATTGTTTGTTAGTGAATTGGAATTGATTTTTTTGTACACAAACTAAATATAAGTCTAATAAAATGAATATAAAATACATTAACCAAAATGTATGAAACACATCTAACAAAAATTCATAAAGATTCTTCAGAGAAAAAGGTAACAGATTTTAAACTTCCAGTAATAGGAAAAATAAAAAATAAAATAAATAAAAAATATTGAAAAATTATTTATGTAAAAACAAAATTAAAAAATATTCACTGTTTAATACCTATAAGGTAATGTAATTGCTGGTATAGATTTTTTTACATAATAACTAATAAACAATCCAAGAACATTAATGTAAAAAATATTAAATAAAATTTGTAAAAAAATTTTGCTTAATGTTCAAATAAAATTACCCGAAAAAAAATCAATATAATTTAATTCTTTAATAGTAGAAAAAATAAAAAATAAAATAACTAGAAATATGTTTATTAATATTCAAATGCTTGTATAT
>CAMWTH010000061.1 GCA_947177125.1 uncultured Mycoplasma sp.
ATTATGGTAAATAATTTTAGTAAATTATGGTAAATAATTTTAGTAAATTATGGTAAATAATTTTAGTAAATTATGGTAGTTAATTTTCTAATTTAAAACTTTTTTCAAAAATATTTATATTTTCTTTTCTTACTTCAAAAGTAATTTCTAAATCAGATAAATTGATAACTTTGCAATTATAAATTTTAATTAAGCTTAAAACTTCTGATAAAATTTTTTGGTTAGTAATTTTGATGGTAGCAATTTTAGTTTCAAAATATGGCAAGTAGTTTTGCTCATCTTTTAATAGCATTTCACTTACTTTATAATAACTTCTAGACAGCAAACCAATTCCTAGTAAAGATTTGGTTTTATACCTTACAACAGCAACTAAAGAATTTATAAAATTTTCATTTTGTAAAGCTGAAAGAATTTTTTTACCAGCTGAATTTTTTGGTTCTTTATCATCATTAAATTTTTCAATTACATAATTTTTCTGTTGAATAATAAAACCATAACAAATATGCACAGCTTTTTTATGTTCTTTTCAAAGACTATTAATAATTTCTATTACTTTTTTCTCATCATCAATTTGGAAACCAAAAGCATAAAACTTAGATCCTTCAATTTGAAAATATGCTTGTGAATTGTTTTTGATTATTTTTTTCATAATTTTTATTATGGTTTACTTTGTTTGTAAATTGTGTTTGATTTTGTTTCTTTTCTTTTTTAATAATTTGGGATTGATAAATTTGGGATCCTTTTTCTGTTTCTGTATCTTTCACCAAATATTAATACTAACTATTCCAACAATAAAAACATACCCTAAAAAGAAAGACACTATCATTACTCAAGGTCAACCTAAATGAAAAATATCTTTAACAGCACGGTATTCACCATATGTTCAATCATTTTCATTAATTCCAGTAACATTTCATACTGTGTTTGTAGTATAAGAAACAAAACAAACATAACCAAAGTAAAAAATAGCAAACAAATGAACATCTAGTAAATTAATTCATTTTCTATTTCTGCTGTTTGACAAAACCATGGTTCCATAAACCATTAAATAAAAGTGCATAAAAAAATAAATCGGTAAATCATTACCAACAAAAAAATATTTTAAAGAAAGTTCGGCTGAAGAATCTGAAAAAGTGACAAAAGGAATAGTAACCCCAGCACCTAGAATTGCAAATGGTGCTAAAGTCTGTGCAAGTCTTTTAGATTTATCAACAATTAAAGAGATTGGTAAAGCTAAAGAAACAAATGGACACATATCTAATAATAATGCTTTGCTAACAACCACAGAATCTTCATAAAGAGTTGGAACAGGTCGCATTCAAATACTTCCATTAGTTTCTAAATAATTATGAAAACTAACCCAATCATTTCAGTAACGAATAGCAATAAAATAAATTAAAAAAACTAAACTTGGAACAGACCAAAACCAATAATTGTTTACTAACCTTTTCCCAAAAAAATTGAATAGAAAAGTTAGACCAACAAAGATTAAAGTTACTACAATAAAAACAATTGTATTTATCATGTTTATTCTACCTATAAAATAGATTATACACAGAGTAAGAAAATAAAAAAGTTAAAAGTTCTTTAACTTTTAACTTTTCAAAAATTCAATTTATTCTACATTAAAAAGTTTTTTACCAAATTCTGGAATATCAAATTCAGGAATCATAACTTCAATTAAAATAAATTTATCATGATTTTCTTTGCAAGCTTTTAAAGCTTCATTTAATTCAATTTCAGTATTAACTTTAAATGTTAAACTATTTAAACCATCTGGATCAAATGCTTTAACTAAATTAATATAATCAACACTTGGGATGTTGTTGTAAACTTGTTTTGGACCATGAATGTATTTTTCAATAGTATAACCTTTATTATTAATTAAAATTGTTATCATGCTAACTTTTTTAGAAATTACAGTTGCAAGTTCATTAAAAGTCATATTAAAAGCACCATCACCAATAACATTAATAACCCGGTTATAGTTACTTGCCATTTTTGCACCAAAACTTGCTGGAAAACTAAATCCAATTGATGCTCATAAAGGTTGTAAAATAAATTTCATTCCCTTTCTTAGTTTTAAATATTGAGTCATATACATACAAGTACCAATATCTGAAACTAAAATATCACTAGGTTTAACAAATTCATTTAAAGCAGTTGCTAATGCTTCATATTTTATTTGTGTATCACTTGGTGTAAATACTTTCTTTTCTCTTTTTCCAAGAACTGATAACCCATCATATACAAGTTTTTTACTAGCTAATTTTTTAATTAAAAACCCAAAAGAGTGATTAGTAAATAATTTAGTATCATATTTAACATGAGTATCTGAAATTTCAACAACACAACTTCGGTTAAAGTTTAGTTTAAAATTGGAAGAAGTGATATCAGTAAACTTGTTTCCAATAATCAAAATTAAATCAGCTGTATCAACAAATTTTACAATTGATTGATCACAGGTTTTTTCTCCATTATAAATCCCTAGATACAATTCATTTTCTTCATTAAAAGAACCTTTTCCATAAGCTGTAGTAACAACATTAATGTTAGTATTAGAAGCAAATTGTTCTAAGTCTTTTGATAACCCATATCGTACTATTTTATGACCAGAAATAATAACTGCTTGGTTGCTTTTCTTTAATTTCTTTTCAATATCATCTAAAATTTCAGCATGTTCTTTCACATCAAATCCCGAAGCAAAAGAAAGCGGATTTTGTTCACACAAAATTTCAAAACTAGCAACATCAACTGGTATCATTATATAAACTGGTTTTTTGTAAAATACAGCAGCTTTAATTGCACTATCAATTTGGTTAATTGCATTTTTTGCATCCAATCAAACATTATAAGAACTAACATTTTCATAAATCTTTTTAAACGAACCAAAAGTGTCATCTGTACCTAATGAGTGGTGCAAAATCATGTGTCTTTTAAAATACTCTCTTTTTGGTGTGCCAACAATATGAATTACTGGTACATCTTCACTATAACTACCAGCTATTCCATTAACAGCACTTAATTCACCAACACCATAAGTTGTTAAAATTGCTCCAATTCCATTAACTCTAGCATAACCATCAACACTATATGCAGCATTTAATTCATTAGTACAACCAATTCAATTTAATTCTTCATGGTCAATAATTCCATCTAAAAATTCTAAATTATAATCACCTGGTACCCCAAAAATATCTTTAATTCCAACTTCACTTAATCTATCTAATAAATATTTTCCAATTGTAACTACTTTCATTATTTTTTCTCCTTTAGTGCTACTATCACTTTTTCATAGATATCTTTTAAACTTGAATCACCAAATCTAACACTATGTTCTAGTAAAAATGCTGCATCTTCATCAGTGAAATTACTTATTTCATCAAATTCACTTCATCTCACTGGTAAATTAATTGATTTAATAAAATCTGTTAAAAAATTCACTGTTTCATCAACTGTTTGTGTTCTAAAAATTTTTCTTCCCAATTCAATCAATTTATCATTAAATCACTTTTCACTTTCAGCTCTTATTTTCAAATAAGTTGGTGTAATAAAAGCTAAACCTGCTCCATGGGTTATATCTCACAAACCAGACATTGCATGTTCAATTGTATGAACTGACCAATCTGTTTCACAATTAAATGATGCTAGTCCATTCAAAGCCATTGTTGAAGTTCAAAAAAAATTCGCTCTAGCATCATAATGAGTTGGTCTTAAAATAATCATTTTTGCATAATTAATTAAAACCCTAATATTTGCAAAGATGTATTCTTTAGTTCATTCAAATGTTGATTTACCAAAATATTGTTCAAGTAAATGTGAAAAACAATCAAAAATTCCGCTAGCTGAATGTCATGCATTAACAGAAAATGTGTATGATGGATCTTGAACTGAAATAATTGGAGTAGCAGATGAATTAGAAACACTCTTTTTTTCTTTGGTTATTGCATTTGAAATAACACTATACCCATTATTTTCACTACCAGTTCCAGCTAAAGTAATAATCGAAATAACATCAATCCCTTTATTTTTAACATTGTTAGGTTTTAAAACATAATCTCAAGAACTTTTATAATGGTTATTTTTTGTTAAAACAGCAATCACTTTTGAAGCATCAACAACACTACCACCACCTAGTGCAAAAATCACATCTGCTTCTTCACTAATTGCTAGTTCAATACACTTATCAATTGTTGTATGTTTAGGATTTGGTTCAATTCCTTCAAAGTGAAAATATTCAAGACCAACTTCATTTAAAACTGTAATCAAATGATCAAAACTACCATTTGTTTTATAAGAACTTCTTCCAGTTAAAATTAAGGCTTTTTTATAATTGGCATTTCTTAATTCATCAACCAATCCAAAAATTGCATTTTTTCCAAATAAATACTTTGGAACTATTTTAAGTGTTTCCATATTTACCTACTCCATTAATATTAATTAAAAACTAAAATTAAAATTCTATTCCAATAACTCAACAATATCTTTTTCAATTTCTAAAGGTGTTACTTTTGAAAGAAAACGATTTACAACATTACCATTTTTATCAATTAAAAACTTTTCAAAATTCCATTTAACAGCTTTAGCTCTTTGTGTTCAAGGTTTTTGTTCTTTCAAGTACTTATACAAATCACATGCATCTTCTCCATTAACCTTAATTTTAGAAAACATATCAAAACTAACATCATATTTGGTTTTACAAAAAGATAAAATTTCATTTTCAGATTTTGGTTCTTGCATAAAGAACTGATTGCATGGAAAACCTAAAATCTTAAAATTTTTATTTTGGTATTTCTTGTATAAGTTTTCCAATTCTTCATATTGTTTTGTAAAACCACATTTACTAGCAACATTAACAATTAATAAAACATTGTTTTTATAGTCGCTCATATTTTTGATCTTTCCAAAAATATCTTTTACTTTAAATTGATAAATACTCATATTATTTTTATACTTAATTTATTATATTTTTATTTGTAAAAAAATATAAATAAAAAGATTTAACCTTAATAAAAAATTATTTATTTTTTATCTGCTAGCTAGACTAGAAAATAAAAAATAGATAAAAAAACATGCACCTAAGATGATTCCTAGTAATGCATGGTTGGTGCTTACTTACATC
>CAMWTH010000062.1 GCA_947177125.1 uncultured Mycoplasma sp.
CGTCATATGTGTATAAGAGTAAGATCAGTTTCTTATTTTTTCATAGCAAAGAAATATTACTATAAAAATTAAAAAAAATATATTAAATAAAAAATCAACAAATATTCATTATAATAAAAAATGTTTGTTGATATAAATATGAACTTAAATGAATTAATTAATTTATTAAAAAATCAATTTTATGAAATTAATGGCAAAAAAGTTGAATTGCAAATTGAAACATATAAAAATTTTTTACAAGAAAAAAATAAAATTCAAAACTTAACTAGATTAGATAAAGATGATGAAATATATGAAAAATATTTTTATGAATCAATTATCAATTTTAAAAATGAATTGTTTAATAAAAAAAATATCAAAGTTTTAGACATTGGAAGTGGTAGTGGAATTCCTGGTATAGTTTTAAAAATATTATTTCCTGAGATTGATTTATATATTGTTGAATCAAACAAGAAAAAAGTTTTATTTTTAAATGAGTTAATTAAAAAATTAAACCTTAAAAAAACATATATTTTTAATGAAAGATGTGAATATTTTATTAAATCAAAAAGAGATTTTTTTGATTTAATAACATGCCGTGCTGTAGCTGAGCTTAGAATTTTATTAGAGTTAAGCTTTCCTGGTTTGAAAAAATTGGGTAAATGCTTTTTTTTAAAATCAACAAATTATTTACAAGAAATTGAAAATAGTAAATTAATTTGTGAAAAACTAAATATAAGTTCTTTACCTACAATTGATAAAATAGAATACAACAAAAAGCTATTTATTAGTTTAACTTATATTAAACAAAGCCAAACAGATACCATATATCCAAGAAGTTGAAAGGAAATATTAAACAATGATAAAAATTAATTTTATTGGAAAAAAAAACAGTGGCAAATCTTTATCTTGTTTTTTATTTGGTAAATTACTTTCAAAAAAAAATAAAACCATAATTTTAAATATAGATTTATTTACTAAATATACAGATTTTATTAAGAAAAATGCAATTATTAAAAAGATAAAAATTAATGAAAATAACATTATTAAAATTGTTCAAATAAATAATAATTTTGATTGAATTGATTTCCACTCATTATCTGATTTAAATAACAAAGAACAACTAATATCTTGAATTACGCTAAACTATGATATTTTGTTGATTGATCAATTATCTTCAATAAAAAGTTTAAATGCAAATCTATTAAATGACTCAAATTACATAATTTGTCCATTTAAAATTAATGAAAATGTCTTAGATTATCAAGAAAAAATTTTGCAATTTTTTTTGTCGGAATCAATTAATTTTAAAAATTTTAAATATTTAATACTGCTTTCTCAAGACGATAAATTAAATATGACTAACACTTTAAAAATTAGAAAACAGCTTTCAACACTTTTATTTAAAAATTTTATCAATCACTACCATTTTTCTAAATACAGTGACTTATTAAAAAATACTAAATTACTAGATGAATATAATTTAGTATTAAATGAAATCAAAAAAAATTTAAATTTAAAATAGTTATTAATAAGCTCTTGCAAAATAAACAAGTTTTGGGTTTTTATTATTAGTAAAAAAACATTTTTTCGAAATATCTTCTTTTTGATTAATGTCAAAACATCTTGGTGTTGCTGTAGTAAGTTCTTTTAATTTTTTTTCATCTTCTTTTGATCCTGCTCAATAAGCTGAAATAATTTTTCCTTCTTCTAAAGCCATTTTAAAATCTTTTAAATTTTCAGCAAAAACTATAGAGTTTTTCAATCGATTTTTTGTCTTTAAAAAAAGGTTATTACTATATTCATTAACTATTTTTTCAATATAAGTTCGATTAAATTCAGATACTTTAATACTTTCTTTAGTTTTTTTATCTCTTTTATAAATTGTTATCAAACCATTTTCATATTCTTTTTTACCAATAATAACTTGAAAGGGAATACCTTTAATTTCATTTTCTTGTAATTTTAATCCTAAAGATTTTTCTACAAAAAATGTTTCATATTTATATCCAAATAAATTTTTATAAATATTTTTTAAATAGTTTTTATTTTCAATATCATTACTATAAACAATTGCAAATTGAATAGGAGCAATTTTAAACGGCAAAACTAAACCATTATTATCTGAGTGACTCATAATAATTGCACCAATTATTCTGGTAGAAAGTCCAGCAGATGTTTGGTATAAATATTGATAGTCATTGTTCTTTGTTTGATATTTAATATCAAAACTTTTTGCAAAGTTTTGACCTAAATAATGTGATGTTGCTGATTGTAAAACTTGTCCATCTGGCATTAATGTTTCAATTGTAAAAGTGTTTTCTGCACCTGCAAATTTTTCATTCTCAGTTTTTTCGCCAAGTAAAGAGTCAATTGATAAATACTCTTTAACAAACTCTTTGTATTCATTAGCCATATTAATTGCAAAATTATAAGCTTCTTTTTTTGTTTCAAAAACTGCATGTTGTTCCTGTCAAAAAAATTCTGATGTTCTTAAAAAAGGACGAGTGTTTTTTTCAACTCTAAATACATTTGCTCATTGATTTAAAATACATGGCAAATCATTATAAGAGTTTACATTTTTTTTAAAATAATGGCAAAAAGAAATCTCAGATGTTGGTCTTACAACAAGTTCATCTTCTATCTTTCTATTTCCAAAATGAGAAATTTTAAAAAGTTCAGGATTAAAACCCTCAACATGATTTTTTTCTTTTTGAAATTCTGAATATGGTATAAGCAAAGGAAAACAACATTCTTGAGTATTCATTCGAACCAATACTTTATTAAATTCTTCTTGTATCCTTTTTCAAATTGCTCACCCATATGGTTTAAACACTATTGTTCCTTTAACCAATCCATAATCAATCAAATCTGCATTTTCAATAATTGATGTATATCATTTTGAAAAGTTTTCTTCTTGTTTAACTATTTTTGACATATTAATCTTTTACCTCACCAAAATTTGTAATAACTCATTGAACATCGTCATCATCATTACAGCTGTCTAAAAAACGCTCTAATCTTGCATATTCTTCTTTATTTAAATCTGTATAATCAGTTGGAATATATTTAATTTCACTTTCTAAAATATCTAGTTTTAATTCTTTAAGTCCATCTCTTAATTTATAAAAATATTTAGGCATCGCTATAATTTGAAAACAGTCTTCATGTTCATTTGTTTCTTGAATTGGTTCTTCATTGTCTACTATTTCAAGTTTTTCTAAAGTAATTAAAATTTTTTCCATTAAATCATCTTCAGACAAATTATTTTTTGAAACAATAATTTCACCTGCATGATTAAATGAATTTTTAACACTATTTGGTTTTGCTATTTCACCCTTTAGTTTAGAAAAATACCCTCTTAAAGAACTAATTGTTCGATTAACATTATCAGATAAAGTTTTCACTATGATTCTTAGCCCACTTGGTCCATATCCTTCATATTCAGAATCAATTAAAGAAGATGGATCTTTTACTGAACCGTTAATATTTTTTTCGATTGATTCTTTAGACAAATTGTTTTGTAATGCTTTATCTATTGCTGCTTTTAACCTTGGATTAGATTCAGGATTTGTTCCACCAACTTTTGCTGCTGCTTTAATTTCTTTAGCTAGTTTATTTCCAAGTTTTGCTTGCATTTGCTGCTTTTTATTAATACCAGATGCAATTAAATGTTTTCTTGGCATATTTTTAATATCCTCTTTCTTTTTTTAATTTTGTTTTTCTAGCACTTTCAATTTTATATTTTTTTAATCTTTGTTCATTCACCAATTCTTCAATTCTTTGTCTTTTTGCTTGTCTTTTAATTTCCTTGATTTGAATTTTTATTTTTTTCTTATAATTTGGCTTTACTTTCTTGCTAGATTTGTTTATAACATCCCTAATTTTTCGATCTACTTCTGTTTCTTTTTTGGGTTTTGGTTTAAGTTTATATTCATAATCAACTAGATTTTTTTTATCAAATTTTAAATGATTCCATTCAATTCCTTTTCTATCAAGTCTTTGAATTTGATAAATTGAATTTTTGTCATTAAAAACATAAGAATTACCTTTATAAAATTTTCTACCACTTCTTCCAGCTCTATGAATGTATCATAAATCCTCTTTTGGTAAATCATAAGAAATTATGTGACTTGCTCCTTCTATATCCACACCTCTTGATGCTAAATCTGATGCAACTAAAAGGTTAAAATTGTTTTCTTTAATTTCTCTAAAAATATTTTTTCTTTCTCGATTGTCTAAATTTCCATGCAATTTTAAAACTCTAAATTTATTATCATAAAGATAATCATAAATTTGATCAACTTCTTTTTTAGTGTTACAAAAAATTATCCCAAAATAAGGATTTAATATTTTAACAATATTTACAAGCATTTTCTTTTTATCTTCACTTTGGTTGTAATGAATTACAAAATGCTTGATATTTTTATTACTTCAAATATTTTTACTGTGATTGATAATTACAGAATTTTTAAAAAATTTTGAAATTTGTATAGAAAGAGACTCATGCAAAGTTGCTGAAGTTGCTATTTTTTTAATTTCTGCAATATTTTTGATGTTACTAAAAGCTTGATTAACTAATCCAAAAAAACCTAAATCTAAAGTCATGTCTGCTTCATCTAAAACTAAAAATTTTAACGATTTTGTATAATTTTTAAATTTTGATATTTCATTAAATTTATTTGGGGAGCAAACTAAAATTTGGTGTTTTGGTGATTTTGCTTCTAACTCAAAGTTTATCTTTGATGCATTATTAATAATAGATAAATATGATAAGTTATTTTCACTTTTTTTAAACTCCATAAGAATTTTAGTAATTTGTCTAATCAATTCCTTTGTTGGAACAACAATGATGCATTGCAAATCAGTAATTTCTAAATTTATATTTTCTAATATTGGAATTAAATAACATAAAGTTTTCCCAGTTCCAGTTTCTGAAATCAATACAACATTTTTGTCTTTGCTAATAATTGGAATAACTTCTTTTTGAAGGTTATTTAATTCCTTTATATTAAGTTGTTCTACAAGAGTTTTACTAATATAATTTTTAAATTCTTTCATAACTTACCCACTATAAAATAATAATTTATAAGTGTGATAATAATTAAAAAAGTATTCATATTATAT
>CAMWTH010000063.1 GCA_947177125.1 uncultured Mycoplasma sp.
CCCACATAAATTTTATATTATGTGTTGCACTTCATATTTCAATCGAGCAAAAAGTGATACTTTAATATCACTTTTTTTAACTGTCCCTTAATTCGTTAATGTATCTTTCATATTCACTTGAAGATATATCAGATTCATTATTCTCATTAGTTTCATTTTGATTTCTGCTATTTTTTAATGATGGATCTTTTTCAAGTTCATAATAAGGAGAATTTTCATCATCATCATTTTCAAACATATCTTTTTCAAAATCACTTGATTTTATAAACTCTTTACTCAAATCCTTTTTGTTAACATTTACTAGATTTTCTTCTCTTACTAAAAATTTAAATTCATCTTCATCAATAACATTGTTTTCTAATAAATAATTTAGATATTCAACTTTTCCAGTTTTGTCTCTTGATTGTCATTCATCTTCTGAAATTAAACTTAACATTAAATCATCTTGTTCCTCTTCTCTTTTAATGTATTTAATTTCTTTTTCTATTTGTAATTTTAAATAATGTAAAAAAACAAATGGAAGCAAGAAACAAGATAAAATTGCTAATCCAGAATAATCATAGTAAGTATTATTTTTATCATAATTTTTTAGTTTTACAGTTTCAAATGCACCATACCCAGCAAACAATTCACCAATTATTATAGAAAGTACTGTACCTAAAACCATAAATCCATAACTCAAATATTCTAAGCTATACCCTAATATTTCTGTGTTTTGCAGATCTTGTGTTTCTTGAAAACTTCCTGGTGGAACATTGAAAACTGATTTAGTAATAAGAGGAGAAATAAAATATATCAATATTCCAATTAAAATAAAAATTATTCCCCAAGCCCAGCAGTTCCAAGCAATTTTTATATATTTTGAAATACTGCTTAAAAGCCTTAATCTTTTCATTTTTACCTCCCTTAATAATTTAAAATAAAACTTTTTGAAAAAAGATTTCAACATTTAATTATATTGTTAAAAAGAGTAAAAAGAAAAATAAAGATATGATATTATTGTTTTTAGCACTTTATATAAAAGAGTGCTAAAAAAATTATTGATATTTTTTTTTGTTGTATTATAATGGTAGTGTAAATTTAAGGGAGGAAAATATGGAAAAAGAAATTAACATTCATAAAAATATTAAGGATTTAAAAACAAAGAAAGAAATTTTAACAAAACAAATTTCAACTCACATTTTAGAAAAACCTGAATTAACACACCATGAATTAGAACAAATAAATTCAATTAAAAAAGAAATTAAAGAAATTGATGACAAAATTGCATCTTTTAAAAAAGAATTGGAAGAATTATACAATAATAATAAATTTGAATGTTCTTACTCATCAATCACAGAAAATGGAAAAACTACTGAAGTATATAAAGTAAATGGTAATGAAGTTTCTAGAATGGATTATTTTAAAGCCTTAAAAGAAAATGCATTAACAAAAAGAAAAATGATGGAAGATTTTTCTAGGGGATTGGAAAACTTTTTTACAAACACTTTTTTCTTAGACAGACCTTTCTTTAAAGAGGAAGAAAAAGAAGAAAAAGATGAAAAGGATTGTGAATGTAAAAAACATCATCATCCACACCATCCACCAAAAAAAGAAAAAAAGCATTTAGATTTTTTTGACAAATTTTTCTTTTAATAAATAATTATTCTTACATAAAAAAACTCCATCAATAAATGGAGTTTTTTTATGTGTATGAAGTTAATTAAGATTATTTTTTAGTTTGTAGAGCTGTTACATAACTTAAAGAAACAACTTCATGTAAACCAGCACCTCTGCTTAAATCGTTTACTGGCTTATCTAATCCAATGATAATTGGACCAGTTGGTTCAAATCCTGCATATCTTTGTAAAATTTTGTATGAAATATTTCCTGAATCTAAATTTGGGAAAATAAATACATTAGCATCGCTTGTTCATGTACAATTTGGACTTTTCTTTTTTCTAATACTTTCTACAACAGCAGCATCAAATTGAATTTCACCATATACATTTGCATGTGGGTTTTGTTCAAAATTTGTTTTATAAATTTCATATGCTTTTTTAACTTTATCTACAGATTCTCCTGCACCACTACCATTTGTTGAAAAACTAAGCATTGCTACATTGTTATTTTGAATTTTTAAAGTATTAACTATAAAGTCCACAGAGTTATGAACAATTTTTGCAAGTTCTTCAGCTGATGGATCTATCACCAATCCAATGTCTGATGCAAAAATTGATTTGCCTGGTTTTTCAAGAATCATAATACTATTAACTATGCTGCCTTTTTTAGCTTTAATAACTTGCAATGCTGCTCTTAAAGTATCTTTAGTAGTATATTCAATACCACAAATTGCTCCATAGTTTTCATTATTTTTAACTATTAAACTTGCTAAATAGTTTGGTTCTTTAGTAAGTTTTTTTGCTTCATCTAAAGTTAAACCTTTTTCTTTTCTTAATTCAAATAGTAAATTTTCATATTTACTTAAATCACTTGATTCAATAACAATTGTTTGCACATTTAAAGAATTATTAAATGTAGATAATTCACTATTTGTTCTAAAAATTAATATTGGTTCAATTACACCTTCTTTTTTAACTTGCAATGCTGCATCTTGGATTGTTTTGTTTCATCCTTCAGCATATACAATAGTTGGTTTGTAACCTAAATTTGAAACGCCTTTTTTAATATTTTCAATAATTCCCATATAATTTTCCTTATTTACTTTTTTATTTATGATTTATTTTATTTCAACAATTTTAGGAATGTTTAAATAGTTTTCTAATATTTTTGTTGCTGTTTGAATAGTTTTGTCATTAAATTTATTTAATACCACTGGAGAATTAATAAATTTAATTGCTTGATCAAAAAAAGTATTAATCATTTGCTTACTAGGCAAAATTTTAATAATTGAAACTGTACCAGTTTCATCTTGTCTAAAAGTATCACAAATTGGACCATAAAAAGCATTTGATAAAGCACAGATATAATCAGGACTTGATTTACGCATTGACTCTAATTCTTTTTTAGCAAATTCTTGAAATTTTTTTCAACTAAAGTCATATAAGTCTTCTTCTTTGATTACATAGTTTTTTAAAATGTATTTTTCGTTTTGTTTTTGAACCAATGCTTCCATATCTTCTTCAGAAAGAAGTTTTTTATCCATTGTGAATCAAAATTTTAAACTTTGACTTAAATCAGTTGGATTTTTATTAGCGCTTAAAATTCAATTGGCTAAATCATTTCAAAATTTAGAAATTTTTGTAATAAATTTTTCAATGTCTAAATCTTCTTCACTTGTGAAACAAGCAATTGTTTTTGATCTTCCTGTATAATCATTCAATTCAGGCCAAATTAAGCAACTCATTTTGTTTTTTTTCATATTTTTTCCTTTTTTTATTTATTAAATAAATCACTTAAAATTATATATTCTAATACATATGAATATCTAAAATATTTGAGTAGATTAAAATTCTACTATTATTTAAAAGTTGTTAAAAATACTGTTTTAAATAGTTGAAATATTTTAAAACTAATTAACATTAGGTAGTCACATATAATCAAAAAGAATTTTTATTTTGTTTTCTTTATGTATTGAAAAATAAATATACAAAACTTATAATTATAGTATAGTTTTGCTTTAAAATACCAATTTTTATTATGTTTAAAAAAAATATGTTTAAAAGAAAAAAAATTCTTAAAAGTCTTTTTGGAATACTTGTAATTGCTCCTGTAATTACAGGATTTGCAGTTAATAACAAAAGTCTTGAACCTTATAGTGTTTCTTCTTTGTCTCAAAATTTGCATGCTTTTACTAATGGTCAAAAATTACCAGGTTTTGAAGTAGATACATCTTATGCTAAAGATGGATATACTTTATTAAAAATATTAAATAGTGGTGAAGGAAGTGCAGCTACAAATTCAGGGGTTGGTATTAAGATTCCAAATTTTTCTAGTAGTGATGAACAAGCACAAGAAAGTGCAAAGAACATTTTATCAACTTACAATAGTTTACCTTCAAATATTGTTACTACAGGTAATGAGTCAAATATTGAAAATATAGTTTGAGTTGATAGCACTACATGAAATACAACAGGTGATAATAAGTACAAAATTTTTAACTTAGGATCTACTTCAACTTATTTAAACTATTATCAAAATAATCCAAATAATACAAGTGGTTCAACCACACCAACTTCTTTTGCAGCTTACAATGTTACTACAACTAGTCAGTTACCAGCATTTAATCAAAGAACTATAACTAATAGTGATGGAAATACTACAACTGAAAATGTAAGTGAAGAATTCTTGAATGCAAATGGTATTTTAGCTTTACAAATCACAGTTAGTCAAGTTAATGCTGCTGCTACAGGTGGAGCACAATGAGAATCATATTATGTTTTAATTCCTGGGTTTGGTGGAAATTTAACAAACAATGCTTTATCTAATAATCCTATGTTACCAAGCAACTTGTATACATCAGGTGTTGAATCAGTTTCTGATGGAGATTTAAATAATTTTTTAAAAAATTCTTGAAAAGAAAATGCAACATTAGTAGTGCCAAAGATTTATCTAGTTTCTAGAAAAAATGATTCAGCCAATGGAATTTTAAGTTTTACTTCTTCATTTGATTTTACTTTACCAGATGAAATTTATTTCAGTACTACTTTTCAAGGTGTAACAGATACTGATGTTTCAAGTTTATCTCCAATAGCTGGTAAAAATGTCAATGTGACAGACAATAATACATATTTTTCACAAATAAGTTATGATATGAATTTTAAAGTAGATGGTTTCCAACCATCTCCTGCTGTTTCGGACACACAAGTATTTATTATTGTTATAGTTATTATTGCAGCAGCAGTAGCAATTTCTTTATTAGGTTTTGCTGTAACTTTAGTGACTAGAAAAATTAGATTTAAAAATAAAATGTAAATTTATATGCTCGATTGAAATATGAAGTGCAACACATAATATAAAATTTATGTGGGCACTTC
>CAMWTH010000064.1 GCA_947177125.1 uncultured Mycoplasma sp.
ATTTAATAATGATACATTTATCAATTAATTATGACTAATCAATTAGTAAAAAAAACAAGCAATTAAGATATTGTTAATTTTTAAAAAATTTTTTTAATTTAGATAAATTTAGTTAAAAAATGAATAATTTTTAAAATAAACATCTTTATTTAGTTGTTAGAATATTTATTAAGTGAAAAGGATTTTTTATGATTAATTATGAATTTAAAAAAATTCAAACTAGTGAATCAGTAGGTAGAGGTCACCCAGATAAAATATGTGATCAAATTTCTGATGTTATTTTGGATGAGTGCTTGAAACAAGATTCAAATTCAAAAGTTGCTTGTGAAGTTTTTGCTGCAAATAGATTGATTGTAATTGGTGGAGAGATTTCAACAAAAGGATATGTTGATCTTGTTAAAATGGCTTGAAAGGTTTTATTTCCTTTAGGATATGATGAATCTGATTTTACAATTATTTCTAATGTTAATTCACAATCTAATGAGATATTTAATGCAGTAGAAAAATTAAATCTAATTGGATCAGGAGATCAAGGTATTGTATATGGTTATGCTACTGATGAATGTAAAAACTTTATGCCTTTATCAGTAAATATAGCAAATGATTTGCTAAAATTTGCTGAAAAAGTAATTTTAGAAAAAAAAGTAAATTTTATTAAACATGATATGAAATCTCAAGTAACAATAAACTGTAGTAATCCATTAAATCCTGTTATTGATACTATTATTATGAGTATTCAGCATGATGAAAAGGCAACTAATAATAATATTCAAACTTTTTGTAATTATGTAATTGATAAAGTTATAAGTAAATATCAATTAAATTCGAATAATTTTAAAAGAATTATAAATAATAGTGGAAAATTTACAATTGGTGGTCCAATTGGTGACACTGGGTTAACAGGAAGAAAAATAATGGTTGATTCTTATGGAACAATTGCAAGACATGGCGGAGGGGCATTTAGTGGCAAAGATTGTACTAAAGTTGATAGAAGTGGTGCATATTTTGCAAGATATATAGCTAAAAATATTGTTGCAGCTAAACTTGCCAAAAGATGTGAAGTTGAATTAAATTTTGCAATTGGACATCCTGTACCTATTTCTTTTCAAATTGATACTTTTAATACGTCAATATATTCAAACCAAAAAATTGCTGATGCTGTAAGCAAGGTTTTTGATTTTTCTATAAAATCTTTTGTTGAAAAATTTAAGTTAAAAACTCCGATTTTTTCAAATTTTTCAGTTTATGGACATTTTGGTAGAGAAGATTTGAATCCTGAATGAGAAAGATTAGATCAAGTTGAAAACCTTAAAAAATTTTTTTAAAAAAAAGTTTGTTTATTTTTTTCGTCTTTTAAATAACCTGCATTTTTTGTATCAACAGAACCATATATTACATATTTTTTATATAAATCTTCTATTGATAAATAGTATTTTTCAAACTTATTTAAAAGATTTTCTGAAATTAAATAATCTGTTAATTCATTTAAATCTTTTCTATTTCTAAAGTCATGAATTATTTCATTGTTTTCATTGACTTTATATTTTAAGATTTTTTTTCCATGAAATAAATCAGAGATTTTTATTCTAAAAAACATATTATTATTTTCATACTTATCTCTTTTTTGAGAATATGCTATTTTTCCGTTATCTAAAATAGTTACTGCATTTGAATGCAAATCAAGTTCAGATAAAATATGACTAGAAATGAGAATGGATTTATTTAATTTTATTAAATCTTGTAGAATTTCAAAAAAATCAATTCTAGCTTTAGGATCTAAATTTGCAGTTGGCTCATCCATTACCAATAAATTTGGATTATTAGATAATGCTTGAGCTAATAAAATTTTCTTTTTCTGACCACTTGAAAAATTATTGGGAGACTGATGTCTTAAATCTCACATTCTAAATTTTTTTAAAATACTTTCAGTAAATGGAACAGCATCTTTAGTTTTTATTTTATTTAATTTTGCCATGTAAATTAAATAATCATAACAAGAAATTCGAGCAGGAAAAATAGCATTTTCTGGAATATACCCTATTTTTTTTCTTGATTCTAAACTTTTGTTGTTTATGCCAGAAATATATACTTCACCTTGAAAATTACGATATGAACCTATAATGCATTTTATTGTTGTTGTTTTACCAGCACCATTAGCTCCTACAAATGCATGAAATTCACCAGGATAAACTTTAAAATTTAACTTATTTATAGCAGGTTGTTTTTTCTTGCTGTATTGTTTTTTTAAATTAATAACTTCAAGAACTGGCTTGTTCACATCTATTTTTTCACAATCTTTTTGTATAAATTCTTCAAAAAAATGTGATGAAATACTTTGTTTCTTTTTTTTGTTGTCTTTTTCTTTTTTATTAATAAAATAGTTAAAAATTTTATTCATAATTTATTTAAAGTCCTTTTTTCTGTAAATAATAAGTGAAACTAAAACTACTATTAAGGGAAATAACAATCAAGAAAAAATTAATAATGCAGAGTCATATAAAGAAATGAGTTGAACTTCTTGATAATTAATAAAATAATTTGATGGTGATAAAATGTATCCAGAACTAAAACTATATGGTTGATCTTGTAAAATAAAAGGTACTGGATGTCCATTAAAAAGACCTGCATTAATTATTGAATTTATTATTATTTCTTTTATTTTTTGTTCATCTATCACTAAATCTGGATTTTGTGTGTTATAAACAATTTCTCAAGATAGTTGTGCAAAAAAACTTTCTAAATTAACATTTAAAAGTCTTATTAAAACAAATTTAATTAATGGTAGTGAATACTTATTAAAATAATCATTCCAAAAATTTTGACTTTGACTTTCTGAATCTCCCATTGATTTTATTAAATTTTCTAAATTAAAATAAGATTTGTTTGTACCAACAAAATTTCTATATATTCCTGTGTATATAATTTTGTCTAAATCTTTAATGGCATTAATTCTAGATAATTGATTGTTTGGAACTGCTTCAAAATATTGCGTTAAAGATTCTTGTGTAATTTCATTGATTATCTTAAAAAACAAAGATAAATTATCTAAAATTTTTATTAATTTTTGAAGGTCATTATCAGTGTCTTCAATATTTTTAAAATGATAGTCACTTAAATTTTTTTCAAACAAAATATTATCTAAATTACCTAAGTAATCTAGGTATTTATCATCCACTAAGTTTTGTTGATTATATGTATAAAATGAGTATTTATAAGTGGCAGTATAATCTGTTATACTTCCAAAATTTGGTGTAATAGATGCATTATATTTATTTACATACAAAAAATTTAAATTTATATCAAAATTGTTTGAATTAATTTGAGGGAGATTAATTCCTAAATTCAAATTTGTATTGTTACTTGTACTAAAATCCACAACTTTACTAAATTTTAATTTATATGGTGAACTCATCAAAGACTGTGATGTAAGACTTGAAAAAACATCTTTATTACCAAAATTTAGCATAAAAATATTACTCAACTGACCTGCAAAATCAGCATAAGCATATTTTGGAAAAATTAGTGTACTAAAATAATTGTTATAGATTTGTTGAGGTGACTTGTATTCGGTTTTTAATGCTTGTTCAGAAAAAATATCATTTATATTTTTTATAACTGAATAAATTCCTTGAGTAACACTTGCTTTTCCTTTTTCATCAATGTTTGTGTATGACATTCTAGCTACATCATTTTTATAAGCAACTTCAGCACTATTAGGATTATTTCCATTTTTATCAATAACTAATGAACAAAGTAAAGAGGCAAAAACAAGAATAAAAGTTGAACCTACAGTAATTAGTAATGAAACTATTTTTTTGCAAAACATTGATAGAAATATTGATATTCCACCAAAAACGGCAAAACATACTATTGTGCAAACAAAAACCCCAATAATTCCATAACTTGTTTGTTCATAATCTGCAAAAGATATTGTAAATGAAAAACAACTTAATAGAGAAGCTATTGTTGCAGTTGCTAAACCAAAAATTAATAGAATTAATGATTTAACAAAAAATATTTGACTTCTATGTAATGGCTTTGAAATTGTTAATAATTCAGTACCATCATCAATTGGTGTTCTAAAAATTTCTAGTGAAATATATGAAGATATAATAGCTAATAACAAAACCATTATTAATGAAGTTACTGGAAGAGTAAAAAAATAAGTAGGTTGTTCATTTGTTATTAAAGGAGCTGCAATTATATAAGATAGCAAAATAACAAAATAGATAGCAGCACATATATAAATTGATATTTTTCTAGCTGTTAAATTTAGTGTAAACAAAAAATACTCTTTACTAAATACTTCGTGTTTAATAAAGTGAAAAAAATTCTTTGATGTCTTTTTTATTTTTTCGAACATTTTTTGTTTTCCTGTTTTGGATTAATTTTAATTAAAAAAATATTATATTTCTATTTTTTGTTTTTTAATAGAAAAATTATTATTTTGAAATTTGTAATAAAAAACAATATTTATAAAATTAACTAATTAAATAAAAATGTAATAAATGAAAATTAAAACCACAGCTCAAT
>CAMWTH010000065.1 GCA_947177125.1 uncultured Mycoplasma sp.
AAACTATCAATTTTCTTTATTTCATTTTCAATAAAAGATAGGTTAGAAATATCAAAATTAAATTTATTAAGTAAAGTTCTTAAATTATTTACTTCATTTAAAAAAATTTTATAATCATCTGTTTTAGAAATATTTTCTGCTTCAATAAAATTTACATAATTATTTAGCAATTCAAAAAATTCTTTTTCAGAAATATTGTTATTGGAAATGAAACTTTCTATTATAAAAACGATATCTGAATTTTTAATATCTAATAGGGTTTTAAAATTTCCAATTTTAATAACATCATTAAGAAAATCAATATATGTTTGGTTATTGTGTTTGAATTTCTTTAATTCTTCGAATTTTTGAATTAAATTTTTGAAATTTTTTGCTTCAAGCAAAGTATCTCTAATTTTTTCTTCTTTTATTTCATCTTTATAAATATTGCCATTATTAACTAACCAGCTATTTCCTATAAATTTAGCAAGATTTTGTATTGAATTAAAAAACTCTTTTTTATCATTAATGTCATAAATTAAAAGCATAAAAATATTTAAAGATTTCAGTCTTTTTTTCAAAACTTCTAAAGCAGCAGCTTTTTCTGAAACCATCATAACATCTTTACCATTAAATAAGACATTTGCAATAATGTTTGAAATCACTTCAGATTTTCCAGTACCTGGAGGACCAAAAATTACAGTGTTATCTTTTAAAGATGATCTAACAGCATATCTTTGATAAACATCAAGTTTATCAATTTGAATAATTGGGAAATCATTAGTTTCTTCATTTTTAATTTGTTCAATAGATGTTTTTGGTGGTGATTCAAAAATATCTTTAAATGAGTTTGAATTAACAATATGTTCTAAGTCATTTTTTAAGTTTCCACCACCTGGTTCAAAAATTCCTAAACATACAGAATCTTCAATAAATAATTCCTTAAAATTATTTGCTACATTTGTAGAAGTTTCTTTCACAAATCTTAAATCTTCATTTTTTTTGATTATAGGAAATTCTAGATTTAGAATTTCTTCCAAATCTTTTTTTAATTCAATAACATCTTTAGTAGTTTTTTCATATTCTGAAATTAATTTATTATTTTTTCCTGTTTCTCTTTGTAAAAAAACTACTAATTTTTGATTTAATTCTTTTTCTTCTTTTTTTCTTATAAATAGATTTCCATGTTCTTCAACAATTTCAACCTGAATTAAAATAATTGGAGCTTTAATAGATTGAATTTTAACTGGAGTTAGTCCTTTTAAAAAATAGCGAGTTAAATATAAATTTCAAGATCCTGAATTTTTAAGAATTTGTAATGCACTTCTTTGTAAACTTAAAAATTTTGTTTTTAAATTTGATAAATATTTTAATACTAATGAAATAACTTCATTTTTGTTTTTGTTAAAATTTGCATTTAATAAATTTAATTTAGAAGGTGGTAAAGGAAAACTTATGTTTTCACATATTTTTAAAAACTCTTCAACAGAATTTGAATCACTTAATTCTTGTTTAATTTCTTCAAAATCTATACTTGAATTTATCATTATTTGGTCTGTTATTCCATCAAAAAATGATACTAATTCATCTAAATCTACAAAGTTAGAAATAGAAATGTGATTAGTGTTAAAAGGTGTAAAAATAGAACTATCTCTTCTATCAACATTAACTAAACTAGAAATTTTTTGTTTTATACTTTTATTCATTGTCACTTATATATAAATTGCTTCTTATAAATTATTCTAAATTAGTAAAAATCAAAATATTAAACATCTAAACTTTTTGTGTTTCATTATCTTCTATAACTTTAAACCCTAAAATCTTTTTTAAAATGGCCATCAATAAAGGTCTTCAAACTAAAAAGTTTGAAACAAATCATCTTATTCCAAAGCCTAATACCTTATGATTTCTACAATGTTTTGGACCTATTACATCAGTAATTAAAATTTTATTTTCTTTTCTTGCTTTATATGGTCTACAACTTGCTGCCACAAAAGCTCAATTATTTGCATAAAAAAATCATTTTTCATTAAATTGCTTTGTGTTTAATAAAGTACTTTTGCTAGATAAAATATTTAATAACAGTTTGTTGGGATCAAATATTTTTGTTTGGTTTAAAGTAGAAAATTTATTCATTCGATTGTAAAAATACAGAATTTTATTTGAGAATAAAGCTTTTTTATAAATTGTTTTTCAAATCAATCCAAAATATACATCTTCATAAATTAATAAATTTTCTTTATGATGTATTTGATTATTTACTAAAAATTCTTTTTTAAAGCACTGTCTTCAATCAGTTTGAAAATCAGTATGAAATCATTTATTCATTTTTTTATTAGGAATATTTTCCAGTAAAAAAGCATTAACTTTTTTTTCATGATAATTAATATCATTAGGTTTAAAAACCCATTGATATTTAAAAACCACTAAATCTATATCTTGGTATTTTTCAAAACAAGAAATTAAATATTCAATAGCATCATGAGTGATTCAATCATCACTATCAATAAATCAAATTAATTCACCTTTTGAAACACTAACTCCATAATCTCTTAGTTTTCCTACACCTAAAAAAGAATCATTAATACAGTAATATCGATAACCTTTTTGAATAATTAATTCTTTATAATTAATTTCATTATCTGAAAAATCATCAATAAAAATAACTTCAAAATCTTTGCAGGTTTGACTTTCTAAAGAATCAAATAATTTATTCATTCAGGTAAGTTCAGTATTTTTAAAAGGGATAATAATAGAAATTTTTGGCATACTAAAATTTAAAATATTAAAACTTGTTTAATATTTATTTTTTTACAATCTCAGAAAAATCTACATCAACAACATTTTCACGACCTAAAATATCAATAGTAACTTTAGCTTTTCTATTTTCTAAATCTATTTCTGTAATAACACCTTCAGACCCTTGGATTGATCCACTTACAATTTCAACAGTGTTACCTATTGCAAATAAAGCATTTTTGTCTTGACTATTACCATGTGAAAATAATTCAACTGAAATATCTTCATCATCTTGTTGTTGCTGCTCATTAATTTCTTTTTCTTCTACAGTTTGTTCATGATTTTCTAAATATTCTGATTCATCTTCAAAATTAGTTTCTTTAACTTCAACAGAAAGAATCTCTTCAGATTTTGACTCAACAGTAATTTCTTCTTCTTTAACTTCTTCTTTATGTTCAGACTTGTTATTTGATAATGATGAGTCAAAAAAACCTTCATCATTTAATAAATCATTTTCTTTTTCTAAGAATTCAATTTTCTTTTCTGGTTCTCTTGGTTTAGTGATAGTTTGTTCAAGAAAAACATCAGGAGTTTTATTAATGATGATATCTTTATTCATTTCAGGATTAAATAAATTTTCAACTTCATAATCTGACATTGGGATAGGTTTGGCACCTTTTCCTGAAGAACCTACAAATCCAGTTACCCCAAAAGTATTTCTAATAATATATCAAGCATCATCAGCCATAACCATTTTGATGTAAATATATCCTGGAAATCTATTGATTTCTCTAATTCTTGTTTTTTTGTAACGATTACCAGGTAATGTTTCTCAAGTAATTGATTTTGTATTTCTAAATCTAGAAGGTGGTGGATTATTAATTGGGTCAAAAACTTCAATAGTAATTTCTCTAGTTTTTAATAATCTCATTTCTTGAACAACATCTTCTAAGTTATATGCTCTAACTTTATCTTCAATGTTTTTATATACTGTATCTTCGTTTCCAGTGATTGATGTAACAATATATCACTTTGCTTTGTTTTTATTATTGATTTGTAAATCTTTATTTTCCATTGCTATTTCCTCTTTATAAAATTTATCTTTCTAAGCAATTGTTAGTGCTAATCCAATTAATGTAAAAATTACTCCAAAAAAAACTATAACAACAATTATTACCAAAAAACTAGATGCTAATTCTTTTTTTGGTGTTCAAGTTATTCTTTGAAACTCTTTACCAACACCAAAAAAGAATTTTTTAAATTTATTCTCTTTTTTTGCTTTGTTTAATTTAGCTTCCTTTTTTAAATCAACAACTATTTTTTCTCTTTTTTCTTCTTTTATTTGGTTGTTACCAAACAAACCTTTATTTTTTTCATCACTCATAATTTTTACCTTGTTTCTTTATGTAAAGTTTTCTTATTACATCTAGAACAAAACTTATTCAATTCAAGTCTTTCTTTTCTAGCTGAATTTGTTTTAGTTTTATAATTTCTAGATAAACAATCTTCACATATCATTATTACTGTCTTTGCCATATTTTTTTGTGTGAATAAAAAAAACCCACTAAGGGTTAATTCACTAAAGTAATTATATAATAATAAATTTATTAAGTAATAAATTTATTTAATTAAATTTTAAGTTGCTTTCTCAAATCACAGGAAATTAATAATC
>CAMWTH010000066.1 GCA_947177125.1 uncultured Mycoplasma sp.
CTAAATACATAATAAATAGTTTTAAAGATGTAAATAAAATTTTAAAAATTTTAATAATAGAAGATATAGAGAGATTTGAGAGTTATCAAGTTCTTGAAATAATTAAAGAGTGTAAAGAAAAAAACATAATTTTATTTTTAATATTTAATTCAAATAAATATTTCAAAGATATTTTTGAAGGAAATTTACTTTATTTTGATAATGGTAATTTGAGTTCATGAGTAGTTTCAAAAGAATTTGTATGTAAATTTATTACAATTGAAAAATTTACAAAAAATATGAACATTGATCAAGCAATATTTGCACATGATTTATTAGAAATAATGGACAAGAGTGATTTTGAAAAAGAAGAAAAAAGAATTTCTAAAAAAATATCAAATTTTTTGTTGAATATTATTGATAAAAATATAAATAATGATATTTACAGTGAAGAAGTTAAAGAAATTATTAAATTAATAAAAATAGAATAAAAAAGTCCTTTCTAAAGAGAAAGGACTGGGACTTAAGTGTCCAAGCTTCCGCCACATAGTGGGCTTATCTTAGTTACCTGTTATATTTAAGCTATTAAAATAATATATCTAGTTTTATTAAAATTACTAAGACATTAATATAATATTACATTTTTTTAAAAAAATAAATTATTTTTAAAAAATATCAATATAAAACCAAACATTTAACTTTTTAAAATAAAATTAAAGTGTCTTTTGGAGCAAAAAGATTTATAAGGATACTGTTTTTGTTTATGTTTTTTTTAGCTAAGTATTCAAAAAAACATTAAATCATAAATTAATTTTTTGTGTTTAAAAGTTATAAGATTTAGGAGAATTTAAAAATATGAAAAGCGAATCATTCAATAAAAAAAGAATTTTAGGTTTAGATATTGGTGTTGCTTCTGTTGGTTGAGCAGTAGTAGAAGAATATGAACAAGATAAATGAACTTTACATGATTTTGGTGTAAGAATGTTTGAACACCCAATTGATAGTAAAAAAAACATCTCTTTAGCTGAACAAAGAAGAATGATAAGAAGTAGAAGAAGACTAGTAAGAAGGAAACAAGAAAGAATAAAAAGATTAAAAAGACTTTTTGAAAATTTCTCTCTTGTTAAAATTGAAGATATTGACAATCATTTCAAAAAAATGAATGATAAAAAAAATAGTGATTATAAGTATTGTGATGAATTTAATCCTTATGTAATTAGATATAAAGCAATTAATGGTGAAAAGATAAATTCCTTACAACTTTTAATAGCTTTAATTAACATAAGTAAGTCTAGGGGTTATGATGACACTTTTATTAAAATAGAGGAATTGAAGCAAAATAACAATAAAGAAGATGAAAATGGAATAAATTATAAAAATTCTATTCTGTATGGTAATCAGCTTATTGATGAATATAAATATCCAATCATTGCTTTAAGTAAAGTGAAAATTGGAAAAGATGGTGCAAAAATTAGCATAAATGATAATTTTTTTATAACAGGAAATAGAAATTTTGCAAAAAAAGGTAAAATTCATGAGCCCTTTTATTTTCCAAGATATTCTTATGTAAACGAAGTTAAAAAAATTTTAAACAAACAAAAAAAGAATCTTAATCTTTCTGATGAATTTATAAAATTAGTTGCTGGTGATGATAATGAAATAAGAAACAATTCTGTTATTTTTTCACAGAGATCATTTGAAGAAGGTCCAGGTAAAACTAAAAATATTAATAATGATAAAAGAATATACAAAGGTTTTTTAGATAAATTAGGTAAAGATATTTTTTATAATGAACCAAGAATGTGAAAATCTTGTTTGGAAGGTGACTTATTTTTTATTATTTCAGAACTATCAAAAATTTTAGTTCCTAATACAACTAAAGGCATTTTAAAAAATGTTTTTAGTGATGTTTATAATTCATATCTCGATAATAAAACAAACTTATTTTTAAATGAAAAGAAAGATTCTTTTGATAAAAAAAGTTTAAAAAATTTATTTAAAAAATATAATGAAGAAAAATTAATTGATTCAGATTCAATTTCTATTGAAACTTCAAAGTATAAATTCTTTTTAAATTGATGTAATTCATTTTTAGATGATAACTTTATTATTGATGAATTAAAAAAATTTAAAGAAGGTAAAGAAAATAATAAATTAAATCTTATTGGGAAAGTTATAGCTGAAAATATAACACCTTGAAAATTCATAACTGAATTAAAAAATCAAGATTTATATAAATATTTTGATTTTTCAAAAATAAATAAGTATATTTCAAAAAATGAAGGTTCAAAAAAAATTAATTTTGAAAATGATTGAGAAAAAATTGTGGCTATTAGAAATTTAATAAACTCATCTCCTTCAAATATATCAAAAAAGTATTTTTGTGATGTTAAAGAAGCATTTTTAAATGGAATTAGATATGGTGATTTTCAAGCTGATTTTATTAAAAATAAAGAAAATAATTTTAACAAAATTGTTAAAAAAGCCTTTGGTCCAATACTAGATTCCAATGTTAGAGATAACCCAGTTGTATGTAGAAGTTTATCTCAATCAAGAAAAGTTGTAAAAGCTTTATATGAAGAGTATAAATGGTTTGATAATATAGTTATTGAAACTGCTAGGGAACTTTCTAAATCAATTGAAGAAAGAAATGAAATTATCAAAAAAAATGAGTTAAATTATGGAAAAAATTTGTTTTTTAAAAATGAATTAGAAAAAAATAATTTTAAACCGAATGGAAAGAACATAGAAAAAATAAGATTGCTTTATGAACAAGAATTCAAAGATCCATATTCACTGAAAAACATAAAAATAAAGGATTTAGGTTCATATGATGTTGATCATATAGTGCCAAGAAGTAAAAACGGACCTGATATTTTTGATAACAAAGTTTTAACTTTATCAACTTTTAACAGGGATATTAAAAAAGACAGTCTACCCATTGAATGTTTAAAAAGAGCAAACGAAGTCAATATTAAAGATTTTTCGAAATATGTTAATGGCAATAAAAACTTTTCAAAAAGAAAGAAAGAATATTTACTCTTAAAAAAGATAGATGAAAAATTTTTTGAGGGTTTTTCAAATAGAGAATTAACAGATACTAGATATATTTCAAAATATTTTACCTTATATTTAGAACAATCAATTGAACTGTATAAAAAAGAAAATCAAAACTATAAAGATTTAAAATATAAAATTTTTAATGTTTTAGGAAATATTACATCAATGTATAGAAAACTTTGATTAAAAGACACTCCTTGAGGTTTAGATACAAAACCAAGAGATATAACTCATTTTCATCATGCAGTTGATGCAATAGTTCTGGCAAATTTTTCATCAAAATCTACAATTGAATTTTATACAGATGTTAAAATTTTATTGAATGCTAAACGAAATATAAAGAAGAATCCTGATGAAAACCAAAAAATATTTGACAAACTTTTTGAAAAACTCAAAGAAAAATGATCTGACTCAATAATTGATCAAAAATCTGGTGAAATTAAAAAAACAAATTTATGATTTAAAAATTCATTAAATATTTTAAACCAAATTAAAGAAAAAGATAAGATAGACATCGGTTTATACTTAAAACCTATTGTCGAAAAGATAGATGAACATGTATCAAAAAGAATTCCTATTGTTTTAGAAATTAAAGAAAATAATGTTAAAGGGTATTGAGATAGTTCAAAAAATATTTTTAAAGAAATAGAACATAATAAAGAAAGTAAAGATGAAAAATATCAAGAAATTATTTTTTTAAAAAAAGAAATACCTTGTTATGAAAAAATAATTCAAGAAAATGACTATGATTTTGAAGGATTAAAAAAAATATTTCCTAACTCAAATATTAGATATCCCATGATTTCTTGAAAACAAAAAAATAAAATAAATAATGAGATAACAGGATCTGATGAATTTGTTAAAAAAAGAGAGTATTTAAAGCAAAAAGAAAATGGTAAAAGAAATATTATAAAAATTGTAAAAAATAATTCCACAGATTATTTAAATGTATCAAGTTATTATGGTGTATTGCTAGTTAAAGATTCTAAAAAAAATAAGTTTAGTTTTAAACCAATTAGAAATATTCAAGTTTCAAAATCACACAAATATCTTAACTGTAAAAATATATTAAGACCTTATACTTATTTTGAAACCACAGATGATAAAAATAAGAAAATTTATATATATACAGGTGCTGATGCTTCTGATAATAGAATAATATGTTCTTCTCCTTTTATATTGAAGAGTTATTCAAAAATTTTGAATGATTTTAGGTTAAGTCCAACAAAAAATAGAGAATTTAAAATATTAAAATATGATATTTTAGGAAAAAAAATATAGTATTTTTTTGCTCGATTGAAATATGAAGTGCAACACATAATATAAAATTTATGTGGGCA
>CAMWTH010000067.1 GCA_947177125.1 uncultured Mycoplasma sp.
GAAATAAAATGAATTCATCATTGTTAATTTTTTTTATTAAACATAAATCACAAGAAGTAAAAGGAAATATTTTTTTTATAATGTTCTTATTAAAACTCACATAATTAAAATCTTTAAATATTTTTTCAAACTCAAAAGAATTAATGTTTCTTAAACCTATAATTTTTGAATTAACATTTCTTATTTCATTCACATTTTTTTTCTTTTTTTTCAAAGATTTAATTGAATTAGTGATTGTTTCAAAATTAATTTTTTCTTTTTTTATTTTATTAATCAAATGTTCATTTTTTATTTTTTTAAACATTGGTAACTTTTGAATACCTATCAAATGTATAAAAAAATTAACTGGGATTTTTAGATTAACGTAAATATTTTTTTCATCATCTTTACAAGATATTCATATTCTTTTACAGTTACTTAGTTTTTCAAATTCAGAAAAATAAACCTTTAAACTTTTTTCATTATTATTTATTTTTATAATTTTCTTTACTTTGTTCATTTTTAAAAATATTTTGCAATTGTATTATAAAAAAAATAAGCATTTTTTTATCTACAAGTAAAAAATAATTCCAGAAAAACACATTAATAAATAAATATATATAATGAAAAATGAAAGATGTTTATAGAAAGGAATTCATAATATGAAAATAAAAAGAAAATTTATATTATTATCAAGTATTTTTTTACCCATAGCAGTTGTTGGTACTCCAATTGTTTTAACCTCATGTGCTAATACAAGCAATAATAGTTATGATGATAGTGATGAAAAAAATGGAAAAGTAAAAGATATTATTAATAATCCAAAAAATAGTGATGGCTCTTTAAAATATGAACTTACTCAGCAATCTGATAGTACTAGTGAAAAACCAACATTAACATTTGCTGGAACACATGAAAATGAATCTGGAGAAATTCAACTAAAAACAGTTGATGAAGTTAAAAAAGATGTTGCTCCAAACAGAAATGATTGAAGTGACCCAATAGTGGATGAATTTGATAATGAAGTATATAAATTAAAAAATTATAATGATTTACAAGGGTTCCAAAACTTTTGAATGCTTACTTCTGATTTTTATATAGACTATTCAGATACAACTAGTACAAAACTAGATAAAACTGATTTAGATGCAAATAGTATTTTAAGCAATTCATTAAGCAAGGAAATTTGAATTTTAAAAGATGTTAGCTCATCAGAAGAAGATCCACAACAAGAAGATAATGCACCAATTGTAATAGTTGTTAGCATTTCTCTAAAACCGGGTTTTGTTTGAAAAAGTAATGGATTAGACTATTCACTTTCTTTTGCTGTTTATTTAGCTGAAAAAACTGAATAAACAAAATAATAAAAAAGATCTTTTTATTAATCATGAAAATTTTCAATTTTATATGGATATATAATAAAAACATATTTTTCATTATCATTACTTAAATCTTGAGAATAAATTATTTTCATAACATCAGAATAACTTTTTTTATCATAATTTACACTTAAAATCTTTCCTAAAAAAACAAATGAAAGCAAGCTTTCTCCTTTGTCTTTTTTAGGGATTTTTGTCTTTACAAATTCACTTTTTATTTTATCCATTTTTGGAAAAAAGGTTTTGATGTGTTCAATAAACTTACTACAATCAAGTTCATCAATCTCTTTTTCAGTACCTGTATAAAAAACAGATTTATTGTCTTTATTACTAAAAAGTTTTCAAAATTCATTATTATTTAATGACTCAATTTTTTCTTTTACAAGTTGATTAAAATTAAAAAATATCAATGCTTGGTTTTTTTTATCTTTTTTACAGTATTTATCTTTTAAAAAATCATAACAAAAAATTAAGCTATATTTTTTAGACATATTTGTTTTTAATAAAATATTTTTTTATTTCATCATTTGGAATTTCTTCTCATGGTGAGTCAGCTTTAAAATTATTTTTTCATGGTGCAGTAAAATGGGATAGATCAACAATTTTTCAAGTTGAAAAATTTAAAAGATTTTTAATAATTCTTTTTAAGAATTGTTCTTCTTTTTCATTTATTTCAATATTAAATTTTTTAATTCCACTAATTTTTTTGTTGTTTTTAAATTTTTCTCTAACATCTATTTCAACAGGACCATATTTTCATGCTTGAAAATTAGCATCTGCAAATAATTCTTTGTTAAATTTTGCATAAAAATAACCATATGCAAAATATAGCATTTTATGAATAAATAATTCAGATAATTCATTTTTTTCATACTCTAATTCTTCACCACTAAATGCTGATGTAAAAATAGTTTTATTTTGTTTTTCTATAAATTCAATTAAATTAATTTTTTTCTTAGTCATTTTTAAATTTTACTTTTTTAAAAATATTAATAATTTAAAATAATGATACAACATTTAGTTAATTAACTAAAAAAATTAATTTTTCCAAAAACATATAACAAATAAATGTATATAATGAAAACATAAAAAAAAACTAAATAAGAAAGTATGTTTATTTAATATGAAAATAAAGAAAAAATTTGTATTTTTATCAAGTGCATTCTTAGCTATTACTGCTATTGGTGCACCTATTATTTTAACCTCATGTGGTAATACAGCTAGTCAAAACAATAGTGATTATAATGATAGTGATGAAAAAGATGGAAAAGTAAAAGATATTGTCAATAATCCAGAAATTAATGGTAATTTGAAATACAAACTAACAGATTTATCGCAAGAGTCAAATAAAAAACAAGCATTATACTTTACTTCAATATATAAAGATGAATCAGGTCAATGAGGATCAAAAACTATTGAAGAATTAGAAAAAGAAATTGATTCAGATAGAAGTGATTGAACAAAATCAAATAGTGAAGATCAAAGCAGAACTTATGAAACTTATACATTAAATAATTATAACAATGTAAATGGTTTTACTTGACTGGTTTCACTTACAACATTTTATGCAGATGATTCTGAAGAATATGCTTTAGATAAACAAGATGTGAACTATGATGGAATTTTAAGTAACTCTTTAAATAAAGAAGCTCAAATAATAAAAATAATCACAAAACAAGATGAAAATGTTTCTACTGAACTTTTGGTAGTGATTTCTATATCATTAAAATCTGAATTTGTGTGGAAAAGCAATGATTTAAATTATGATATTTCTTTTGGTTTGTATTTAAATGAAAAAGAGGAAGTTACACAATAAAAAAGAATTTATCTAATTTCTTTCATTATTGCTCTTTTTATTTCATTTTCTTGATGTCTAAAATCTCATTCTTCTCATTGTTTTAAATATTTGTATCTATATGACTTATCATCATTAACTTTTCAAATACAATGATTCATATCTAAAATTAATGGATAGATTAGATTGTTTTCATTTTCTTTAAAATAAAGAAAATGAATTACTTCTTTGCTGCTTTCTTTGCCTACATGGATTTGTCAAAGAATTTCTTTATCAGCATATTTTTCGGATTTTTCTATTATTCAATCATATATATCTGGATAGTGTGATTTAATAATTTTTTCAATTAAAATGTCTCATTTTTCCATAGATTGATGACACCCTAATCCTATATTTGTATTTAGTGATTTATTTGCATCTAAAAAACTTATTATATGCTGAAATGATTTATTTACTCTTTTTCAAAAATCTTCTCAATTAAATTTTTTATCAACCTTATTTGTGTATTCTTTAGAATAAAAAAATGAAAATAATTGTAATTTGTCTAAATTAATTATTTTCATTTTTAAATTTTAAAAAATCCTCATCTTCTTCTAGAATTTCCCTTGATGGACAATCAGGATCAATTCCTTTTCTTGCTTTTATTCAAGCTAAATTTTTATGTGATTTTTCAATTAATTCTTCTGGAGAATATTCATTTCATTTATCAAAATATTTTTTATATTTTTTGTCAATTAATTTTATTTCTTTATTACTTAAAATATATGTATCTTTTTCATCTAATTTCATAAATAATTTTTGCATGAATCTATAAGAAACAAAATTAACTGGTCCATAAATTCAAGCTTGAAAATTTTTATTTTTTTTAAAAAAAGAATTATTTGTGGTTTTATTTTTTAATTCTTCATATCTTATAAAAAATAAAAGTTTTTGTAATTTTAAAGGACTAGTCACTCCTTTTGAAT
>CAMWTH010000068.1 GCA_947177125.1 uncultured Mycoplasma sp.
ATTCTGAATTAGCATTTAAAAATAAAGATTCTGAACCAAAAGAAATTATAGACAAAATTAATAATGCATGATTTTTAAATAATAAAGAATACTTAAATCTTTGTGGATTAAAAAAGAAAGATTGAATTTATATTGAATTCTTCTCACTTACATTCCAATTATCTTTTTCCCAATTGATTAGAATTTTTAAATCACTTAGTAATAGTTTGAAAAACCAAATAATAAAGTTTTTTTGCCAACATTTGTATTCTAAAAAGAAACATTTAAAACTAAAAGACACAACTTTTATTAATATTTTGGAAATGTTTTCATCACTAAGAAATAAATTAGCTCATAATGACAATATTACTAAGTTTAAATATAATCTTAGTGAAGAAAACGTTACTAATGATTTAGTCAAAGCATTAGGTTATAAAAAAGAAATAAAAGATAATTTATGTGTTTTTAATTTAAAAGATCTAATTATTTTTATGCAAAATTTTTTAGGAACTAATAAAATTATTGGAGAAATTCAAGAAAATATAAATAATAAAATTGAAATTTCTTTAGAAAAAGGCAATCACCTTTCTGATTTAATATTTGAAATTTTAGAAGATGAAAGTGGATTGAATTTAATAAATAAAAAATAGGAAAAGCAATGAATAAAAAATTTTATATTATCCATGGATATGGTGCTGATAGTTCTAGTAACTTTTTTCCATGACTGAAAAATAAACTAAATCAACAAAATTATTTTTGTGATGTTTTAGATTTACCTAATACTAACTTTCCAAACCTAGATGAATGAATAAGTTATATGAATCAAAATATTGTTATTGATGAAAATACATATATTATATGTCATAGTTTAGGGTGTATTGCTACACTTAAATATATTGATAAATTTAATTTAAAAATGGTCAAAGGGATATACTTAGTATCTGGATTTGATGAATCTCTTCCTTTATTTCCACAATTAGACCCATTTACTAAAATAAAAATTGATTATCAAAAAGTAATAGAAAAAATAAATTTAAGATATGTTATTGCTTCACAAGATGATGATTTGGTTCCAGTTAAATTATCAAAAAAATTAGCTAAAAATATTTCTGCTCATTTTGTTGAACTTAACAATTATGGACATTTTCTAGTTGAACAAGTCAGTGAAATTTATGAATTAATAAAAAGTCAGTAAAATAAAAATCTCCAGAATAATTTTTAATTTGGAGATTTTTATTTTACTTAAAATTAGTAAGGAGCTACTGGTATGTTAGGATGACTTGAACTATCATCATCACTGCTTGAAGATGAACTTGAATCATTACTTCCTGAACTTTGACCATTACCATATTTTTGGAAAAATGTGGCTGGGTCATCACAAGAAGTTAAAACAAATGGAATTAATAAAAGTAAACCTACAATAGGAATAAATAGTAACCATTTTTTAGATTTTAATTTCATTTTTTTGTTGCCTTTCTTTTACCCTTTTTTATTTTTATATAAATTAGAGTTGCTGTTAATATAATTATAATTCCAATAATTGGAACTGTTATAAAGATAATTAAATTTTTATTATCAGTTGGATAATTGTATTCAATTCCTTGGTTGTTAATAAAAGTTTTTGAATCAATTAAATCCTTTTTATAGTTATAAAATTCATTTAAATCATAGTATGGATCATGAATTTGCAAAATGTGATCATAATTTTTTTCATAATTATAATCAGGTTTAAAATTATAACTAGTTGTTTGTCTTAAAATATCAAATGTTTTTGCAATAGGAAAATTACTAGCATCAATTGGTAAATATGCAGCCTCACTACTCAAACCATAGTTATTTTTTAAAAAAAATCATGTAGTTTCAATAACTGTTGAAGTGTATTGTAGTCCTATCAAAGTACTTCATGATCAAGTTTCTGAGTTAGAGTTTTTTCCAAAAAATGGTCGGTATTTTGAAAGAGGCAATTGCTGAGACATTTTACTATCCCAACTTAAAAGCATTTCTCATGGGAACCTTTTTAAGTAAATTGGATTAAAATCTTTTCCAAAAACATATTCATTTATGTACATCAAAGTTTCATAAGTATATCTTGGATGACCTGAAAATAACCAATTATATTCATTAGGGTTATATTTTTTTAACATTGCTTGGGTAATCTTATTAAGTTCTTCTTTTCTCTCAGGAAAAAAATCATCTTCACTTGTAATTAAAGAATCACCTATATAAAAAATGTTAGGTTTTTTAGGATCAAAATTTTTATTTTTGCTTTCATCTGCTATTAAATCAGTAAAATTTTGAATATTTCAGTTAAAAAAACTTTCATACAAGTTAATAAATGTATTTAACTTATTTGTATCATTTTCAAAAAGTAATTGACCCATACTGTAGTAATCGTATTGGTATAAATAAATATTGTAAAAACTAAAATTTTTATTTAATTTAAAATATGGAGAATCATAATAATTTGCTACATTAAATACATTAATAAAATCATCATCTAATAAAAAATCAAAAATTGTAGATTTTTCAAATTCTTTATATAAAGCATTGTTACTATCAGATTGAAATGCTTTAATTTTATTTTTTGCACTTTCTTTATCAAGTTGTTGTTTTGAAGCATTCAACCTTTCTACAAAAGCATTTGCAAAATACCTAGTTTGATAATTGCCATCAGATAAAACATTGATTTTATTAATATGTTTTAATAATTTATAAAAAGGCAAAGTTTCATTTTCAGATTCTGCTTCTTTTCAAATCGTTTCTATATTAATATCTGCAATTCATAAATCTAGTTTGAATCCTTGATCAAGTGATTCAAATTTATTTAAAAGTTGATCTATCATTTCTTGATTTAATCAATTTAAATATGGCTGATTAATACTGCTGTTTAAATCATTAATATTTTTAATTAAATTAATACTATTGCTAAAACCATTTTTAAAATAATCAAAATTTCACTTTTTATTCATGTAATCTTGTTCATTAATTATTCAATATAAATTCAAATTACTTGATTGGGTTGACTCAATCATATAATTTGATGCTATTAAAGATTGTTGATAAATTAAAGTAGCATCACGTGTAACAAAAAGTTGAATATTATTAGAATCAAAATTTTTAATGGTATCAACCCAATGAGAATAATCAACTGTTAAATTAGTATTACTAATACTATGTAAAGTGAAATTTTTTGCAGATATTACATTTGTTGTGTATAAAGGAAAGCAGAATAAAGACAAAAATCCAATTTTTAAAAATTTCATTATTTTTAAAATGTCATAAATTGACTGTCTGAATAGTCAAAACTTAAATTAGATAAAATATTTTTTGTCATAATAATATATGCATTTGTATTAAAATGCATTTTGTCTTCTGCATATAATTCTGCAAGATAATATGAAGAACCTGCATTTTCTGTTGTTAGTCCCAATTGCTTTGTAATGACATTATTTAAAGCAGTATTGTTATCAATGCAAATCACATCTTCTTTACTAGCTGCAAAATTTTTGATTGAAGTATTTGCTTGATCAACAACATTTTTCATTGTTGTTGCATTAGCTATTGCACTTGAATAGAAATAAGGGATTGTAGAAACAATCATTCACCCTTTTTCATTAGCTTCTTTAAAATCATTATAAACTTGTGTAATGTTAGTTGTTATGTAATCACTAGCACTACTTTGGTGACCTACAACATCATTTGTGCCCATTAATACATATAAAATATCAGTTGGGTAGTTCACAAAACTTAATTGTGGAAAAGAATATTCTCCTGGTTTATTTGAATTAATAACATATGTAGCACCAGGAACACCTTGATTTAAAAAGATATCATTTTGACGATTAAACTCATTTTTCAAAATTCAACGCAAATAATCTACATATCCTTTATATCCTCAAGTTTGATAACCAGCGTATGTTAAAGAATCACCAAAAAATTGTCATTTAGCTGCTGACAATGTTGATAAATAGTCTTGAAAATCTTTAACTTTATCAACTGGTTCAGTTGATTGATCTGTTGAAGAAGAAGTTGTGGTTAAATCACTTTGACTTGTAACATAACTGTTGTAAGTAGATAAAGAATGTGTTGGAAATTTATATTCAATATTTGCTGTTGATAAATTAGCA
>CAMWTH010000069.1 GCA_947177125.1 uncultured Mycoplasma sp.
TATAAAACTAAACAAGATAAAATAATATTTAAAAAAGCAAAAAAATAATCATTTTCTAAATATTTTCTTTTTTTGCTTAATAAAGAATTTTCTTTATTAAAAATTTTTTCATTTAAATATTCTTTTCATGAATTTTTTAATTCATTTAGTGACTTTTTGTTTAGAACTTTATTTTTAGAAAAAGACTTATTTTTTTTATTTTTAAAATCATCTTCTTCATATAAATCCATAATGCCTAAAATGTTATTAACTGAAAGTGGATAGATTTCTTTTAATATAAAACTTTTAACCATTGAGTTTAAATAAAATTTTTCAATAATATCATCAAAAATTTCTAGTTTTTTTAATTCACCACACACCAAAGAAAATCCGCCAGAAATACTTTTTTTCTTATCATCAATAACAAAAGCTACTTCTATTTGTTCAACAAAATCATATAAATAACTTTGAGGATCTACATTTAAACAATAAATGTATCTTTTTTCTGAATAAACATTACCAATTATTTTCAAATCCTCAAATTCAAATTTTTCAAAAACAAACATTGGTTGTTTTCAACTTGTAGTTTCTAGTGTAGAAAAAAAATCATAAATTTTGTTACCTGTTTTAGCAACCATTTTTCAAATTACTTGGTTTAATAAATATTTAATATTGTTATGATCTAAAATTGCTTGCGAATCAAAAAATTTGCTTGATTCTTCAGAATTTAGTTTTGCAACCATTTTATGTTTTTTGGATTTTAAATAACCAGATTTAGTAATGGTATTATTGGTTCCACTAAAAAACTTATCATTAACTTTTTCTATATAGAATGGTAGAAAATTTTTTAATTTAAAATCTTTGATGAAAGAATTATCTCTTTTCATTTTTCCCTCCATTCTTTTTTAATATAGATTAATTAGTTTTTTGTTTCATTTTTACTCTTAATAATATCAAGACTTAAGCATATTAATTTTAATGTAACTTAAGATAAATTAGTTATTTTTTTAAAATAAAAAAAATATGTAGTGATTTACATGCAAACACTACATATTTACTAATTAATTTTTCTCAGTTTTTTTATAATTAATTTCTCTTCAAGAATTTTGTAAATTTAATGAATAATTGAAAAAACTATTAGAAATTTTTTTAAGGTTAGATTCTTGTTGTGAATTTGTTCCAATAGCAATTTTATTTTTTGATGAGTAGTTGTAAAGTAATTCAACTGAATTATTGTTTTTTATTTTTTCAGAAGCATCATAAAAAATATCAACACCATTATATGATGTGTTATCTTTTGAAACATAGTTAGTATAGTTTAGCATATTTGCAACACCAACTGCTGGTGCTCCTGCAATAGCTTCTGTTAAAAACCCTTCAAATGCACCATCCACTCTTATGTTTTGAGTTCCCCAATAAATACCTACAACTTCAAATTTATTAGATCCACTAACTGTTTCTTTAATTAGCATGCTACCAGAAGCTCCACCAGCTGATTTAGCAGCTAATAATCAATAAAAACCAATGTTCAAATAATTAACTTCAGTACTGTTTTCAAAATAATCAATTTTATTAATTTCAAGATTTTCTTTTCCTTTACTTGGTGAATTTTGAACAGCACCTGATGCTAGTGTATAATAATTACTTTTTGTAATAATATCATTGTTATCATTAAGATTTGATGCAGTTTTAAATTTAGAAAAACCTATTCATTCAGTTTGACCTCTATTATTTGTAGATTCAGTGTTTTCAAGTGATGGAAAACCACCCATAAAAAATTCTGTATTTTCAATATAATTATTAAATTGATTTTCATCTTCTAATTCAATTGGATTACTTGAAAATTCTGTAGGATTTGTATCATACACTTTCAACCAATTAGCAAAATCAGAATTAGATGATTTTAAAGAAGTTAAGTCAAATTTTAAAATAGCAAAATCAATCATTGGTTTAAAATAACCCTTAAATGCAAGATAATAATCACTATAACCATTTGCGAATGTTGTACCACTATTAGTAGCATCTGCTAAATACACAACTTCAGGAAAGTTTTCCAAGCTAATCATGTTTAAGTTTTTTACATCATAAATTTCTTCATTAATATTTAAATCAACATATCCTAAAGAAACATTTTTAAGAGAAAGGTTAGTAAAATTATTTTCTTGGCCATTTTCAATAAATGTTTTCCCTGCATAATTTAAAGCAGCTGCAACATGAACGTTTGTGGCAATATAATAAATATCACTACTTTTTTCTTTATTAAAAATTCAACCTGTTCCATTTACAACTTTTCCTTTTCCTTGATCATTTGAATATAAAAATTGCATTGAAAAAGTTCTATGACTAATATAGTCCATTGCATTTTTAGAAGTTTGACTTTGATCTGTCATATATTCTTTTGAAAGACCTTCTCTAGATGATGATTGAGAAGGTGCGTTTCTATTAACCAAAAAGAAAACTAATAAAACAATTGCAACAATAATAAAACATATAACTATTGTTGAAATAAAAATAGTAAAAATTGTTTTCTTTTTTTTGTTTCCACTGAAATTAAATCATCTTTTTTTTCTATCAGAATTATCATTTGAATTTGATCTTTGGTTTTTTTTATCTTGATAATTTTTTTTATCATAATTATCATCATTGTAATAATCATCATTGTAGTTATCTACTTCAACTTGATTATCAAAATATTTTGGTTCTCGATAATAATCATCATATCTATTATCAAAATTGTTATCATAGTAATTTTTAGACTTATGTTTGCCATGTTGCTTTTTATGATAGTTTTTTCTTTCAAAATTATCTCTTGCAATTTCACCATTATAATCATTTTTTGAATTATAAAAATTATTTTGGTTATCATAGTTTTTGTAGTTATCATTATAGCCATTGTCATAATTGTTATTAATAAAAATTCTTTGACTTAGGTTTTTTGTGTAGTTTTTGTCTTTGTTTTTTTCAAAATACTGACTATCATAAAATTCTTTTGGATTTTGATAACTATTCCTAGTATTAAAATGTTTAGGACTTTCTGAATAATAATCATAGTAGTCATAATCATTGTTATTTTGATAATTTCTTTTTTTGTTCTTCTTTTGATTGTTTTTATGATTTGCAAAATCTGTATAATTGTTTCTATATCAATCAGATAATTCATTTTTATTTTGATCATAAAAATAATCAAAGTCATTTTCAAATTGATGATCTTTTTGATAATAGTTTTGATTTTTATACTGTGATTTATTTCTTTTTTTATTGTTGTTATAATTATTTTTACCCACAAAAAACCTCATAAATTGTATAACTGATTAAAAAAATTAACAAAAATAAATTTTAAACAATTAAACCTATTGTATAAATTATAATTTCTAAAAACTTAAATTATGTTTAATTAATATAAATTTGCATAAATGTAATAAAATGAAAGAGCAATATTTAAGAATTATTTTTCATTAAAATTTGTTAATTTAAATATAATATTAAAAACTGTTATAAATATTTATTTTAATATTAAAATACTTATATATTGTATATTAAACAGTGACTAGAATTTAGATTGGAGAAATAATGGCAATTAAATCTACACACAAATTAATTGATGATGATAGAAAACCTCGTACAAAAAAAGAAATTATCAAATTAATAAGTAACAATATTAACATTGCTGAAACAGTAATTAAAGACATTTTTGATGACTATGTCGCTTTAATTAAAGCTGAATTAGACAGATGTGAAGAATTTAGATTATTTGATTTAGGAAAAATAAAATTAAAACCAGGTCATAAAAAACTTACAACTAATCCATTAACTGGTGAAACAACTACTGAATGAACTAAAAGTAAAATTAAATTTGTTTTCTCTAAGCAATACAAAGAATTAGTTGAATCTTTTTATATAACTGATGAAAATAAATCTACATCTAAAGAATAATTTAATAATCACAAAAAACTAGGTTGTAATAATCTAGTTTTGCTCGATTGAAATATGAAGTGCAACACATAATATAAAATTTATGTGGGTACTT
>CAMWTH010000070.1 GCA_947177125.1 uncultured Mycoplasma sp.
AATAATATCTTTAATAGAATCATCACATAATTGAATTAACTTTAATGTAGTTTCTTTTCCTATCATTTTTAATAAGTAATTCAAAGTATCAAATATTTTAAAATCACTTGTAACAAAATAGTCAAAATCTGAACTATAAAAATTTAAATTATTACTATATTTAAATAATTTTTCTAATATTTTTTCTAAATTGATTTTGTTTTTTCTGCTTTCAGAAAAAATGCTTATATCTATATCAGACAAATTTTTGTTTAAATAAAAATCAGAAATTTTTATTCTAAAAAACCCTAAAGATTCATCATACATTTTTATTTCTATGTAAGAACTACATTCAAGATGTGATTTTAGAGATTTTCATTTTTCCCTCAAAACATTTTTTTTAGTATCATAAAAATTTTCAAGAATTTTTTTTATTAAAACTTTACTAGTTTGTTTAAGTCCTTTATCATAGAGTCATTTTTTTATTTCTTTTACAAAAAATTCAATATCATTGTCAAATGGTAATTTTAAAAAATAATTTATGAGTGTATTTTTAGAATAATCAGAAATTATATTAGTGAATTTGCTATCTAAAAATAAATTTGAAAAACCTAAACTTTTAAAAATATTAATAACTAAATTAATATCATCAGTTGAGTAATTAAAATAATCAAAAACAAAAAAAATTGATTCTAAAGTTGATGTTTTTCCTTTTGCATTCGCACCACCAATTGCTACTATAGGAGTATAAACTACATCATTCTTTCTTAAGAATAATTTTTTTTCTTTTAAATCTTGTTCAATATTTTTTTTATTATGGTTTAAATCTATTTTTACTTCATTAGTAAATGATCTAATATTTTTTAATACTATTTCTGTTATAAACATATTTAATTCTTTTTTACTATTATATTAGAAAAACTAATGTAGCAATAAATTTTTAACAAAAATAAAAAATAGGAGATTTCTCTCCTATTTAAATTTTAAATGGGGCGGTTAACGGGAATTGAACCCGCGTGTGTCTGAGTCACAGTCAGATGTGTTAGCCGCTTCACCATAACCGCCATACCTAAAAATTATACATAATAATTTAATCATTTCAAAATGGTTTAGTAATTATTTCAATTTTCAAATCTTTTGCTTTTTTAACTTTAGATTCTCCAGGCTCTTCACCAATTATTAAATAGTCTGTTTTTTTAGATACAGTTGAACTTACTTTTGCACTATACACACTTTCAATATAATCTGTTATTTCTTTTCTAGATTTATTAAAAGTACCAGAGATAACAAAAGTTTTATTCATGTAAATTTGTTTATCAGCTTCAACTTTTACATTACTATATTCATTTATGTAACTAAAATTAATTCCTGCTTTTTTAGCTCTTCATAATAAATCTTGATTTTTTTCATCACCAAATCAATTAATAATTGAAGTGCTAATTTTTTCACCAGTATCATTTACTTCTTCAATCTCTTCTTTTGTAGCTAAACTTAGTTCTTCAATTGATTTAAATCTTTTAGATAATGCTTTTGCAACACTTAAACCAACATGTTTAATTCCTAATGCTGTTAAAAATTTTTCCATTGAATTATTTTTACTTTTTTCAATTCCACTAATTATATTGGCAAAAGATTTGTCTTTAAATAAAGATCTTTCATATTCTTTAACAGAACCATCATCATTTTTTCTTTCTAATTTTTGTTTAATATTAAAAAGAATTTCTTTTTTATTTGCAAGTTCATATAAATCAATTGCATCTTTAATAACTTTGTTATCATAAAGTTTTCTAATAATTGAAATAGAAAGTCCTTCAATATTCATAGCATCTCTAGATCCAAAATATTGAATCTGTTGAATAATTTTTTCTTCACATTTTTCATTTAAACAATACAAATCTACTTCATCTGCATTTTTAACTAATTTTGATTTACAACTAGGGCATTGTTTAGGTTCTAAAAATTTAATTTGTGTATTATCTCTTTTATCTTTTAATGGACGAATAATTTTAGGAATCACATCACCTGCTTTATAAATTTCTACAATATCATTTAACATAATGTCTTTGTCTTCAATATATTCATAATTGTGCAGTGTTGCTTTTTGAACTATACTACCTTCAAGTAAAGTTGGTTCAAGATTTGCAATATAATTAATTCTGCCAGTTCTACCAACAGTAACATCAATTGAATAAATTTTTGTTTGTTTAACAACAGCTGGAAACTTGTATGCTATTGCTCATTTTGGAAATTTAGAAGTATAGCCAATTTCTTCATAATAACTAAATTCATTAACTTTAACAACAATTCCATCAATATCGTATTTAAAGTTTTCTCTACTATCTGTAATTTCATCAATTCTATTTAAAACTTCTTTTATGTTTTTACAATGTCTAATATCTTGTGAAGTTGGTAATAATTGTTTTTTTAATCACTGAATAACTTTATATTGTTCATCTATTTTTAGTTCATTAGTTTTTGGAACAAAATAAAACAAAGCACTTAAGTTTCTTTTTGCTGTTACTGATGTATCTAAATTTCTTAATGAACCAGCAGCTGCATTTCTAGCATTTGCAAATTTTTTTACTAGCAAAGGATCATTATTAATTTTTTGAAAATCTTTTTTATTAATAAAAACTTCTCCTCTAACTTCTAACTCATTAAGATAATCAATTGTTAAAGGTAAAGATTTTATTGTTTTAACATTTTCAGTAACATCTTCTCCAAATTCTCCATCTCCCCTAGTTACAGCTTGAACTAATTTACCATTTTTATATTTAATTGAAATACTTAAACCATCAATTTTTGGCTCAACCACATAACTAAAATTTGATGTTTTAATTTCTTTTCTTATATCATTGTCAAATTTTAACAAATCTGCTTCATCAAAAGCATTTGATAAAGACATCATTGGTACATCATGTTTAACTTTATTAAATTTTTCTAAAACAAATCCTCCAACTTTTTTTGAAGGGGAATTTGAAGAATCAAATTCAGGATGTTTTTTTTCTAGTTCTATCAATTCTTTTAAAGCTAAATCATATTCATAGTCACTAACACTTGGATTATCTAGTCCATAGTATTCATAGTTATACTGATTTAATTTTTTTCTTAAATTTTCTATTTTTTTATAAATTGCTTGATCTTTATTGTTTTCCATATCCAAATTATTATATAAACAAATAAAATCAAAAATTTATAAATTACAAATAAATACAGAAAAGGTAAAAAATAAAATCAAAACACTGCAAGTTGTTAATTGAAAATAATTGTTTTTAATTAAACTTTGATACTGATAGTTGCAAATTTTTAAAAATGATTTAAATGTTTTTATTTCTTTTAAAGTTTCTTTTTTAACTAAAATATTATCATTTTTATTTAATCTTAAATTTTTAAAAGAATTGATGACAAAACAAAAACCCGAATTTTATCAGTTTATCGCAGAATGTCCAAATGTACTGGAATGCAATTGCGTAACAGGTAAATTTTCTATGCTAATTAAAGTCGCTTTTCCTAGCACACAAGAACTTGATTTATTTATTGGTCAGCTCCAGAGATTTGGCAATACGTCCACACAGATTGTATTTTCTACACCTGTTCCGCATAGAGATGTTGCTATTTTGGCAGAAGATTAAAATCAAATCTGTTATCATTTTTTTAATTATTTTTTAATTAAAAATTCTCTCAAATGTCAGATAATTATTTTGTTCACGCTGTGTATGATAAATTGCAAATTCAATATGCTGAAATTTATTTTTAAATTCCCGCTCTTGTAAAACTTGACGATAGGCT
>CAMWTH010000071.1 GCA_947177125.1 uncultured Mycoplasma sp.
GATAAAAAAAGTTCATTTTGTTTAATTGCTCTTCTTTATCTTTTAGATTTGTATAAAATAACTTTACATCATCAAAACTTTCATTGAAATCTGTTATTCTACCAAAGTATTCTCCATAGTACATTGGTTCTAACTGATTTAAAAATGTATTGTCATTAAGTACTTGAGTATCTTTTAAATTTGCATATAAAGTTACAAATTTATCTAAAGTAAATGGTAGGTTGTCAATTCGATTGACTATATTTTCTAACAAATTTGAATATTTTTTATCATCAGAATTTGTAAATAAATTTAAGTTTTTTTCATAATAATAGAAAGCACTAAAAATACCTGGGTTGTATTCTAATTGTTTTATTTCTTCATTTTTATCTGGAGTACTATTAATAATTCCAGATAATAATGTTGCAAAATCAATATTTTGATAATCTTCATCAATATTTTTTAATTGATTTAAAAAATCAGTTTTTCAATTTGAAAAATCTAATCAAGTTTTTTTATTAGTTGAACTTAAGTCAATTGAAATACTATTTTTTTCTGCATCTAAAATTGAAATTCTATTAGAAATATTTTCTAATTGTTTTAGAGTTCAATCAGAAGAATTTTTTGAATTGGAATTAACAAAAAATAAAGGTTTATTATTAAAAGTAATAACTTTTTTAGACTTTTCTTCTCAGTCAGATATTTTATTTAATACATAATTTTTTCCTACAATATCTTTAAAATTTTTATCATATTTCTTAGTATTATTTAAAATATTCATAAAATTTTCTGTATATTTTTCAATTGTTGTGTTTTTACCAGTATTATCATTCTTTTCATTAACATAATTTCCTTGGGAGTAGTAACTAAATGTTTGTTTTACATCTGAAATACCATTGTCACCGCTAATTTCTAAATTCTCATTTATTATAGACTTTAAATTTTCAACTATTTCTTTATAACCTTTCTCAAATAATTTAACTACATCATCATATTCTGATAGTTTTTTTAAACTATCAATTTTATATGATTCATTTACTCCAAAATAATTAATTAAAAATTTTTGCATAATTTTTTTATAAACTTCATTATTTTTGTTGATTGAATCATTGTTATTAATACCCATATACTCATTAAAGTAATCTATTAATTGATTATTAAATTCAATTTTTTTACTGCTATCAGATGTTTCAAAATATAAAATATTTTGAAATTTGAAATATACCTGTCTTGAATATGTGTCATATATATATCAATTTGAAAAATCTGTTCCATCTTCACCAGTAGAATTTCTTCCACTTCTAATTTTTCAGTAGTTACTTTTTGTTTTTGCTGGCTCTTCTAAAATTTTATAGAAAAAATAATCTTGATCAATTCCAGAAGGTAATTGTTTCCAAAAACCTATTCCTGTATCAATTTTTAATTCAAATCTAAATTCAACTGATTCTTTATCAACTGATTCTTTATAAAAGAATTTTTTTAAAGCATCATATAATTTAGTTCCTTTTTTTAAAATTAAATCTGATCCAGCATGTCATGTTTGTGAATTTTCTGGTGCAAATACATTATTTCTATCATTTTCATAATTAAAGTTTTTATTTAATTCACCTCTATTAGAAAATCCTTTGTAAATATCATCTATTTGTTTAGCACTATCAGACAAAACTAAACTATTATTTTCTTCACTAAAAAGATCTAATTTTTCTCCAAATATTTTGTTTATAAATTTTCCATTAGTGTCTTTTACTTTCTTTTGTTTACCTGATTCTTTTGCATTATTTTCAATATAAAAAGAATAATTATTATTAAAAGAAATATGGTCACTAAATTTTTCTCAATCACCTTTAGATTTATCATAATCTGTATGAGTACTAATTGAAGGACTTATTTTTATTTGTTTCAAAAAATTAAGTATGTCAGTTTTTAAAGTTTTTGCTAAAAAATCTTCAAAATTATTGGGGACATCATTATCTTTATTATTCTTTATTCCATAGTCATTAAAATTTTTAATGTTTCTGTAAGTTTTACCATCATTTGAAAAATAATCTTCAATAGCAAAACTATTTGCATCGTTTTTAGCATTTTCTAATGCTATATCTTTTAAACGATTAATATCTTTTTCGTTTAGTGGATTAATTTTTGCTTTTTCTCCACTTAATTTAGTAACTTCATAATATGGTAATGCATGAGGAGTAGCTAAATTTCTTTTTAAATTATCTTGTGCAACTGAAAAATCAGTTGGAAGATTATTTAAATTATTACCAGAATAATCATCATATCTTTGAATTCTTTGATAAATAGGTAAATTGCTTTTTAATGCTTCTTCATATGAATCTGTAAATCCATTTGCAGATGATTCATCATTATATGCTTTAGAAATTTTAGAAATATCATATTCTCTAATTAAGCCTGCATTTAAATCAATTGTATGCAAATCTCTATTTGCATATGCTGAACTTAAATCTCCAATGTATTTTTTTTGAGTAATAGGATTATTATTTAAATAATTGTATGCAGCATCATCTACTGATTTATATGCTTTACCATCAAATTCAATTGCACCATTATATAAATTATTTTCATTAGCTTTGTAATTTGATTCAGAATTAGTATCTGAATTAACAACTGATTGATTGTTATTAACAGCTAATGGAATAGCAACTGAAACTGAACTTAATCCTAAAGCTGTTAATCCAAGAATAGTAAATAGTTTTTTCTTATTTATTTTTTTCATATTATCTTACCTCCACAATTCTTTCTTTTACATATACATATAATTCATTTTTTGATTCAAATTCTTTGTTATCAAAAACATAAACATATTTAGTTGGTGTTAATTCATGAAGTTTCATATTATTAGTTTTGAAATAATAATTTAGTGCATCTTCTTGACTTAAAAAATATAAAGTTCCATTTGTAGAATCACTAACTTCATAAACTTGATACTTGTCATAAGTATTAGTTAATTTTGAAAAGCTAGTAGCATTGATATAATCTTGTTTAGTAATAGTTTAAAAATCTAAATTAGGAAATAAAAAAATTTGATTAATTTATGTTATTTTTAATTAACACTAAATATAAGTTATTCAACTTTTTAACAGTTCAAATTCTTTATCTAGTAATTCTCAACCAAAAACATATTTTAATGCCTCATCATTATTTTCAAAAGTTTTTGAAATTTTTATTTCCATTGGTTTTGTAAATTTAAGTCTTTGATCAATTAATTCTCGTTCTTTTTCAGTAAAATAGCCAAGAGCGTAATCATCATCATCATCATCATAATTACTATTAAAATAATAATAATAGATGTCATCTCCTATTGTTTTAGAGTTATTTTCATCTTTTCTTATGTTTTTAAAAAATGAACCACGTCTAAAAGGAACTATTGCATAACTTTTATTATTACAATTAATTTTTTCTACAGTAAAATTTGATGGAAATACTATTTTTCTTAATGTTAATAAAAAATTTTGGTTTGTGTATTTCTTTTTTGGATATTTATTAGTAAACTGACAATAAATTTTTTCTACACTTTCTGGAAAAATACACTCTGTATCATCATTATTCATATTAAAAACTACAGTTCTTTTTATTGTAGCTTTCCCAAAATCTACATTTCTTTGAAAAGGTAAATAAAATACATCAAGTGTCCTATCAATAAATCCTTGGAAAGAATCCGGAAAATAATAATCAATTTGTCCTTTAAAATCATCAACTCCAACAGTTGAAAATTGTTTTGCTCATTTATCAATGATATTTATGAAAAATTTT
>CAMWTH010000072.1 GCA_947177125.1 uncultured Mycoplasma sp.
ATTCAGAATAGAAATCAACAGAAGAATAGTTTTTAAAAAATTCACCAACCAATCCAATGAAATTTTGGTTAATCATAAAATCATTGGAGTTTATTTTTTTCTGCTGTTTATAAACTTGAGTATAGTTTTCAAAAATTTCTAAAAATTCATTTTTAGAAAGAGTTGCAATATAAGGAGCACCTGTTATTCGATTTATTTCTTTTGATAGAATGCTTGTAATTGCATTATTTAATAAAAGTTCAAATGATTTAAAATATTTAAATACAATAGTAGATATTCTTCTGTCTATGTCAAATAAGTAACGAACTTGATTAGAATCAAATTCTTTTTTGTATCTACCTTTCTCATCAAACATTAGTTTGTGTTTTAAACCTTTTACAAAAAAATTGTAATTATACTGAACTAAATAAAGTTTAAATTTTTCTTTAGAAAGTTTGCTATCAAAAAATAAACCTTTTTCATTTTCTAAAAGGCTGATAATTTCATCTACAAAAAGATATTTACGAATTGATTGCATTGTAAGCCCTTTTGTTAATCAGATTTTAAAATATCTTTTTTATTTTTGTTCATCAATTTTTGTTTCAATTATTTTTTTATAATTTTGAAATCTTTTTTTAATTGAATCAGCAAATAGATTTTGATCTATCATTTCATTAAGTTTCTTGAAATTAATAATTTTAATTTCACTAATTTCTTCAAAATTAATTTTGATATCTTTAACTATACTTTCATTCACAAAACAAATGAAAGTATGCATAAAATAGCAATGATGTTCATCTAAAGACAAGTCTATTTTTATTAAATCACTTTCATTTAAGTTTATACCTAATTCTTCTTTTGCCTCTCTAACACATGCATTTAAAACTGATTCATCCTTTACAACCCCACCTGCTATGCATTCAAATTTATTTGGGTATATTTTTTTGTTAGAACTTCTTTTTTGAATAATAATTTTTTTAGTGTTTGTAATTAATCAAATGTTAATTGCATAATAAAATCCTTTGTCTTTTGGAATTTGGTATCTATCATAATAACCTTTGATTTTTTCATTCTTACTATTGTATAAAACAACCATTTCTTCTTTACTATTTTTTTTCATAAGCTATTAATTGTATAATGAGTATTTTTTTTAACTATTTGTTTTCTATCTTTTTTTTAAAAAAAAGTATAGTAATTTATCATAGTTAAAAATAAATTGTAATTCAATTTTATAATCATATGTAAGATAAGAAAAAAAATTATTATTTAAGTTAGAAAAAGTAAAAGTATATTTTAATTCTCTTATCTTAATAATTTATTTAAAAAAAACAACACAAACAAATAATAAAAGAGGAAATATGAAATCAAAGAAATTATGAAAATGAATTGGATTTTTTTCATCATTTTTTGCCATTACAGGTATAGTTATAGCTACACCGTTTATTGCATCAACAGCATTTTTTACAAACTATAGAAATCAGCATGTTGATGATTATGAATCTTTAAGATATCAAATACCACCAAATTTAGGTTCAGCAGTAGCAGACTCAGCATTTGCATATGCAGACAATGCTGATAGAATTTCACTTCTACCTGGTGATAATAAAAAATTTCAAGATGCGATTGAAAATACATATTTATTTGCTGGTGGAAAAGATTTTTATCCTAATTGAGATAGCAACAAAAACTTTAGAAATGTAGTTGGGATGTATGAAGAAAATGTTCGATGAACAATGGCTTCACAAGGAGGTAATAATCCATCAGCTGCTTACACATCATTAGGCAGATTTTGTATCAATATTGCTAAACCTTATCAAACATTAAAAGATATTAATGATAACTATGATTTTAGAGTTAAAAATTTAAGTCCAAAAAATATTGTAATGATTATTGGTACTGAATATGCAGAAGTAGAAGATATTAACAAATCATTAGATCAATTTGAAAATGATTTGAGAATTTTTGTAAATAATGTATTGCAATTAAGAAACAATACTTCTAATTTAATCTTTATGAAACACTGAAAAGTTCCAAATCCAAATAATGATGAAAAAATTGCTAAATATAATGATAATATTTCAAAATTAAACAAAAGAGCAAATCGTATTTTATCAGAATTAACTTATCAACAAACTCCAAGAGTATTACTTGTTGATAATGAAGACTTGTTTATCAATTTGCAATACCAGAATTTTTATGAGTATGTAAATTCTGATTTTACATTGACTAGAATTGGTAGCAATGAAGTTGCTAAAAGTATTTTAAAAACTATGAAACCTTGAAATACAGTAACAAATGCTGAATGAGTACCAGCAAATTGAACTGATTATTCTAAAACGCACTTAAATGCAAAGCCAGTTCAATGAAGTACTTTAAATAGTAAAAATAATTTAAAAGTTAATATAGATAACATAAATATTGCAAATAATATTGCAACCCTTTCAATTTCTTTTAAAGAGGGGGGGGTGAAAAACGGGGACCAAGTTAATTGAATGTTTAAATACAAAAATCTTGGTACAAATAGTGGTAAAGTTATTGTTAAAGATTCTGCAATTGTTCAAAATGAAAAAATAACAATAGATAACATTAATGTTTATACAAATGATTTGTATGCAACTGCTCCAACAGGTTTAAGTAATGATTTTGTATTAACTGTTTTTGATGCTAATGGGAATGCATTTGATATTGTTGAAGGTAGTTTAGACAAATCAAATACCATAATTCAAAATAATGTAGATTTAAAAGCAGATACAAGTACTGACTCAAATGATGCAAAAACAAGATTTATGAAAAGATTTAATGATAAATCTAAACCATTAGTTTGAACATTTTTAGGTGATAGCATTGATCATGGTGCATTGCACAACCAAGGATTTGATACATATCCAGAATCTGTTCAAAAAAGTGTAATGAATGACTGAAAAAGATATGATGATATTTTTGTTAATGCAGCTCAAAGTGGTAACTTTACAAACAGACAAATTGATCCATATTTAATTCAAGCAGATATATTCAAATACAAACCAGATGTTATTTCAATTGGGTTAGGAATTACTGATGGTGTGGTAACAACATCATTGAAAAATGGACAAGTAACATATGTAACACCAGATCAATATGTTAATAATATGAAAATTTTAATTCAAGCAGCAATTAAAGCTAATCCAGAAGTGGTGGTTGTAATTAATGGAATTAATCCAACAGATGTTAATACTAGAAGAAATATTCCTACTACTTATAATCCAAAACTACAAGAAACTTTTGCACCAACTAGTGGTGAAAGTGAATTTAAAGATTATGTAATTTATAACCAATCTATTTATGATGAACTAAACAATATTGAAACTAAATGAACTTACACTAAAAAAGATCAATTATTTTTAGCAAGTGATAATTTGCATCCTAGTGGAAATGCTAACTTAGTTAAAGCTAAATCATTTTTAAATGCACTTGGTGTTGATGTAGATGATAGTTATATCACTAACTATACTTTAGAAGAATTTGTATGATATACAGGTAGTACAACAAGTCCATTCCAACCAATTGGTTTAGATACATCTACAAGTGAAGGAAATAAAATTTCTCCAGATATTAAATCTTGAAGTAATTTAAATCCTTTAGGAATGACTAGTGGTCAAAATCGTTTAGCAAACACTTTCTTGTCATATACAAATGCAACTGGAAGAGAATATTGATTATTAACAGACTACAAAATTTATGATAATAATTATCGT
>CAMWTH010000073.1 GCA_947177125.1 uncultured Mycoplasma sp.
CTCTAATATTTCAATTATTGTAGATTGAATTTTTTTAAATTTTTTTAAATTTTCATTATATTCCTTAACTAAGTAAATTCTGTGATATGCATGAATATAATCATTTAATAAAATAATATTATCTATATAATCATCTATATCTTCTTCAATATCTTTTTTTGCTTTTTTACTGTACTTCAAAATATCAATAAAATTTTCTATTAGTAGATTTTTTTTGTCTTCTTCTAAATTAGATAAATAAAAATTAAAAATTTCAGTTATTGAAAATTGTTTTATATCATCTACTAAAAAATATTTACTTCTTATTTTTTTAAAAAGATCATGAATTCTAGGTCTTGTTGAAATTTTTTCCAAATATTCATTAAATTCACTTTCATTTTTTCTATATTCATAAAATCACATTCAAATAACTAATTGTTCTAAAATTGATCTAATAGTTGATGATTTAGCATTTATATATTTATCTTCTATAGAATCATATTGGTTAATTAGATTTGTAAAAACATCAATTGGTTCTATTCTTGCTGAATCATAAAAATTAATATTCTTTTTGATATCTAAAAATTTTTTATTGTTTTCTTTTATTTCTTTTGCATATACAAACCTATCTATTTTTTGCTTATTGATATTTGATTTGTTTGTCACTATAATTTTTTTCAGATTATCTATTGTTAATTCAAATTCATTTATTGAATCTATATCTTTTTCACTTAGTTTTTTTTCTATTGATGTTATACCTATCAGCAAAAAATTTAAGTCATTAATAAATTGTGGTTTATTTTTTTCAGATATAGGTCTTGTGGTTATTATTCCTTCTCTTCATTTATCATATATAAATTTAAGTAAGTCACTTGTTTTTAACTTATTTGGTAAAAACTTAATTCTGTAATTTTCTTTGTTAAACGAAATTGAAAAAAATTTTTTATCAAATAATTTTCCTGTTATTTTTGTAAATTTTATTACTTCATTTTTTACTTTTAAATATGAGTGATTTCTTTCTAATGCAGATGTTTTAGTGCTATTAACCATTTTGTTTAGAATTTCATAATCATTTCAATTTTCTACTTCCTCTCTATTGTTGTAATCTAAGTTTTTCTTTTCTCCAAAATAAATACAGCTATAAATAAATTGTGCCTCTTTAAAATCATTTTTTACAGATTCTGGTTCTCTTCTTATGTATTTATATATGTTATCTATATTTGAATTTTCTAAAATACCATCTTTAAAAATATTTAGTAGGTCAGCAAAATATTTTGTTCTCGATCATTTTCTCATTCCTGGTTTTTCGCCAGTCAAATGTTTTTCATAAATATATCTTCACAAATCTTCTTGGTTATCAACAATTTTTACATAAACTTTTATTTCTTTGTTTTTGTATTCTTTTTTTATTTCTTCAATTATTTTTTCGCATTTAGAATAATTTTCTTTTGTTTTGTCATCTATATTTTCATCATTAATTTCTTTATTTTCATTTTCATAAACATTAATATATTCTGAATTTTCATTTTCATAATTTTTTGTTTTTTCTTTAATTAAAGAGAATTCAGGTATTTTTAATACATTGTCTAAAATTTTTAAACACATCATTCTCCTATTACCTTCTGCAACAACAAAATTTTCATAATCTCTTATTAAAAATATTTCATCACTTTTGTTATCAAAACCATTGTTTTTAATTGATTTTAATAAATTATACAAGTCAGAAAAATCACCTTCAGAAAATAAAATTTTTTCAAAAACTTTTTGTTGACTATTTTTATATTCTTTATTTTTTATAAAATCTAATAAATTATCTTGAAAAGAATTAATTAGTGTAAATCTAGGATTGTTTTTTGATAAAAAAACATTATTTAGTTTTATATTATTTTCTGCTTTTTGATTTTCTTTGATAAAAATAACTTTCATTTTAGCTAATACCTTAATTTAGATAACTTTATTTTAAGTTTATTAAATTTATTTTAAGAAGTTTTTGTAAATTTATGTTTGTTTAGCTTTAACTGTTTTTTTATCAAGTAATATAACTAAAAATTATATTTTTTAAAACAATAGATCATTTAAATTATTTGCAAAAATTTTTATTTTATTAAAATAAAAAAGGGTGATTGAATTGAATGAAGAAAAAAATAAGAAAAAAAGACAACATCTTATCCCTAAACTACTTATAAAGTATTTTTTACATAATAAAAAGGAACAATTGTATTATTACCAAAGATTTAATTCTAAAGAATTAAAAATAGGTTCAACAAAATACAGAAGTAAGTATGAAGATGTTGCACAAAAAGAATACTATTATGAAAATAAAAACTTTGAAACTAACGAGATTGAGAATAAATTATCTGAAATAGAAAATTATATTGGAAAAGTTTTTTCTAAAATAACAAAATCTTTTGAAAATAAATGTGAAAAAATTAAACTTTCTTGATCTGAGAATTATATATTAAGATTATTTGTTTCTTTGCATGGAATAAGAACAGATTCAGTAAAAATTAATGCTTTAAATCAAACTGGTGATTTTGTATTTAATCAAAGATATAAAAATTTAGGTGAAGATGATTTAAAATTTCTTCAACTTAAAAAAATAGATTTCTTGTTTGAAGTTTTTAATTTAATAAAAGAAAATAATCCAGAAAAATTTGGAACTTTTTCATATGAAATATGAGGAAATTCAGATTATTTAAATTTAATCAGAAAAGAAAATTTTACATTAGAAGATAATTTAAATTTTTTTAAAATAGACACTATGTTATTTATACTTCAGAGACAAACTGTTATTTTTTTTAACACAGGGAAAAATAACTTTATTTTAAGTGATTCATCTCTAATTACTTTAAGTGATTTAAATTCAAATATAATTCTTTATTACTATTTTATTATTCATCCAAAAATAATAATTTTTTGAAGGTGAAGGCCTGACTTTAAAAGTTTTATAGATGTCTATGGTGTTCTTTGAAATGGAGTAGAAAAAAATATTCCACAACTTTATAAAGATTTTATAATTGAAAAAATTGATGATAAAGGAAGATCATTAACTTTTTACCATCCATATTATATCTATTATCATTTTTATAAGTATGGACCTTTTGAAACATTTTATATACATGAACCTTTTTATTTTGATTTTGATAATAATTATGAATATTTTGGCAAAATATATGATTATTCAATTTGTGACATTTTAAATGCAATGTCTGTGCAACATTCAAAATTTTACAGTTTTTTTATAGATAAAAATGATATTAAAAAAGTTAATAAGATAATTGAAAGTGGCATTGTCATAAGAATTGAAGATATAAATGAAATAAAATCTATGTTTCAGTATATATGATATGAATACTTAAACTATTATTTTAATAATGAAATAAAAAAATAAGAAAATTAAAAAATATTAAGTTATTAAATATGGATATAAAACTATATTTTTTAATGAATTAGTTATTTTGAAATACAAAAATAACATTCCATCAATTTCTGGATTAAGACAAATT
>CAMWTH010000074.1 GCA_947177125.1 uncultured Mycoplasma sp.
TACCAAAACTTGAAGATCAAAGCTTCATTTTTCTTTCTCCCTAATTATCTATTTAGCTTGATTATAGCATTGGTTATAAAGATATTTTAAATTTTAATTTTCAAATGTGTAATTTATTGACTTTTTAAAGTGTTCAAAAAGTCTATAGATTATATAGAGTTTTAATACTAATTGTAAAATCAATGAATTCAAATAAAAATAAGGTATAAAGATAATGAATAACTAAAAAATGCAAATCTTATTATTAGTTATATTTTTAACAATAATTTAAATGCAGTAATAATTATTATTATTTAAATTTTATTATTAATTTGTAGAATTTTGAGTATTCATTATACTATATACATCAATTGCAAAGTATAGATAATGAATACCATCTAAATAAACATTAAAAGATACATTTGGATCATTTTCAGTTACAAATCAATTATATTCATTTTGAAGATTAGTAAATGTTGAAATAGGAATTTCATACACATAAATAAAAATACTTTCATTTCAAACTTCTTTTTGAAAAACATCAAAACCTCTTCGTTCAATACTTTTAGTTTGATTTGGAATAAATTCAATCCAATAAAATCCTATAGGAGAAAGAAATTTATCTTTTCCACCTATAAACAAATCGTATCCATGTTTTGAAGGAGTAATGTTTATGTTTACTTGAATTTCTAAATTATTATCTATTACTTCGTAACTAAATGAATTGAACTTAAAAGATGATTGACATTCTCCTTTTCCAACAGTTCATTCACTACCAACTTCGTGACGAACTGGGCTAATTTGATGACAACTTATAGAAACAATAGAAATACAAGGAAATGGAGAAAACAATAAAATTGATTTAATTATTTTTTTAAATAGTTTATTAATAATATGCATAATTTCTTACTTTTAAAAAACTTAGTTTTTTATTCATATATTTAATTAATTTGATTTTAACTGTATATGATTGATGATTTTTTATTTTTATTTATTGAAAACAAACTAAAACCATAAAAATACAAAAACAAAAAATGGATTTTTATTTTAAATAGTTATTATGTAATATTACATGAAAAGGTAATAATTAATATTTAAATTTATATTTTCTAGTTACTCATTCTTTAGGATTTATACATTTTATAGTTGGTAGTTCATTGATTTTATAATTAGTATTAAGCTATTTATGATAAAGTGAATTATATATCATTGTTTTTTATAAACAAAAATTGCTGTCTCAAATTATGAAAAATTAAAAAAGCTGTATTATTTTAAAACATTTCAGAATGTGTATAAATTTTTTCTTTATTTACAGATTATAGTCAAATTGTCAGTAATAAAAATCAAATAAACAGATTCAAATAAAAAATTTATTACTATTCAACTTCTCTTGTCTTGGTAATAAAGAATTTTTAATATCAAAAGTAAAAATATAAGTGGTTTTTTCTTTAACAATCTCTTGCTCAAATATGTCAAATCCATTTAATTGAGTATTTTTGATTTTATTTGTAAAAATTATTTCTTTATTAAAATAAAGAAAAATAAAATCTTTTTCATTCATACCTTTTAGATCCAATTTATATATAGTTTTAGGCATAAAAGTAAAAGTTGCTTGAACTTCTAAAATATTAGTTTCTATTTGTTTATATTTGAATTCATTACATTTCATAGACAAATCAATTGAGCTTTGTTCACTACCTGTTGAGTAAATCTCTGACTCTTCTCAACAACAAGCATTAGAAATTGTAGATATACTAATAATTGGTGTAATTAATAAAGTTGAAATAATAATTTTTTTAATAATTTTCATATTTATACTTTCTAAAGTTTTTAATTAAGTTATTTAATAGAATTTTGTCCCCATATAAAAATTTATAGTTCCAACAAAAATGAAAAATCGGTAAATAACAAAAAAATTCTGAGTCAAATTGGATCTTTGTTTTCCATCATAGATTGTTCTAGTATAGAAGATTTAATATCAAATACAAAAGCATAAGTTAGTTCATCTCTAATTAGTTCTTGTTTAAAAAAATCAAATCCATTTAATTCCATATTTTTAATTTTGTTTGTTTGGATTCCTCTAGTATAGGCTTGGAAATTTAAATGAATAAATTCATTTTCATTTAACTCTTTTATGTCCAATTTAAAGTGATTAGTTGAAATAAAAGTAAAAGACACTTTTATTTCTAAATCATTATTTATTTTTTTATATTCAAATTTATTACACTTAATTTTTAAATATCCATTACTTATAACATCACCTGTACTATAAACTGGAGGAGTCGCACAAGCAGCAGAAAAAATAGGAATACAAACAATTGGACAAAATAATAAAACTGGTTTAATTATTTTTTTAAATACTTTATTAATATGCATAATTTCTCACTTTTAAAAATACACCTAATCTTTCAAATTGTCCAAATGCTGTTAAGTCAAAATACAAATTTCTTTCATCCCAATTATCACTTACAACCATAAGACTTTTATATTCTTTTCACTTAAAAAATAAAAAAGATTTTTCTTTATAATATTGTAGGTATCCTTTTACAATCAGAGAATGAGGTTGCCCATACTGACTTATTATTGGGTTTCAAATTGTTGGATATCCAGCATCAATCTCAGCTTTTACTTGAGATCCAAAAGATCAAAAAAGAACCATGTTAGCATATTTTTGAAAAATTTTTGTTGAATAACCAAAACTTCTCATTGTATTTGTAAAAATATTTGCCATATTTAAAGATGACAACACTGAGGCTTGTGTTGTATAACCAAATTTCTTTGCATTTTCTCTAATCACTGCATATATTTTTGGTATAGTTTCATTTTCTACATAAAAATCTTTAATTATTGATTTATAAAAATAATCATTTTCAGGATTAATTACTATATTTCCATATGGTAATTTTGTTGTTGATTTATTGTCTCTAAAATACTGCATAACACCATACATGGAAGAAAGGACACAATTTCCTTCTCTATATCCTGTTTTTCTGTTTGTGTAAATACTATACTTGCTTTGTAAAACATTTTGAAAATTTTTTAATATAACTTCTTTACCTTTTTTATAACCAAATCCATATCTATCTTTAATATAATCATCAGGTTTTTCTATTTGTCCTGAACCTAATTTTTTTTGACCATTATATTTTCTAAATGAACCACCAAATTCCACATTTTCCAAATCTTTTTCAGTAGGATATTTAAAATCATATCTAGCATAACCAAATTCTGT
>CAMWTH010000075.1 GCA_947177125.1 uncultured Mycoplasma sp.
ACGATAATTATTATCATAAATTTTGTAGTCTGTTAATAATCAATATTCTCTTCCATCTGTATTTGTATATGATAAGAAAGTGTTTGCTAAACGATTTACTTGACCATTTTTACCTAATGGATTTAAGTCACTAAATTTTTTAACATCTGGTGAAATTTTATTTCCACTACTATCTGATGAAACTACTCCAATTGCTTGAAATGGAGTATTGCCACCTGTGTATCATACAAACTCTTGCAATGTGTAATTACTAATATAACTATCACTTACATCCACTCCTAGTGCATTTAAAAATGATTTAGCTTTAACCATATTTCCATTTCCACTAGGATGTAAGTTATCACTTGCTAAAAATAATTGATCTTTTTTAGTATAACTTCAATCTGTTTCAATTTTATTTAGTTCATCATAAACACTTTGGTTATAAATTACATAATCTTTAAATTCACTTTCACTGTTTTCAGGTGCAAAAGTTTCTTGTAACTTTTTGTTATAAGGCACTGGAATAGTACTTCTGTTAGTAACATCTGTTGGGTTAATTCCATTAATTACAATTACCACTTCAGGATTTGCTCTGATCGCTGCTTGAATTAAAGTTTTCATATTGTTAACATATTGATCAGCTGTTGCATAAGTTACTTGTCCATTTTTCAAATTTGAAGTTACTACACCATCAGTAATTCCTAACCCAATTGAAATAACATCAGGCTTGTATTTTGAAATATCTGATTCAATTAAATAAGGATCAACAGCACGATTTGTAAAATTACCACTTTGAGCTGCATTAACAAAAATATCATCATATCTTTTTCATTCATTCATTACACTTTTTTGAACAGCTTCTGGATATGTATCAAACCCTTGGTTATGTAATGCACCATGATCAATACTATCACCTATAAAAGTTCAAACTAATGGTTTAGATTTATCATTAAATCTTTTCATAAATCTTGATTTTGCATCATTTTGATCATTTGATAACGATTTTGTTTCAGTTTTAATTGCACTATTTTTGTTATCTAAATTTCCTTCAACAATATCAAATGCATGTCCATTAGCATCAAATACTGTTAGTACAAAATCATTGCTTAAACCTGTTGGAGCAGTTGTATATAAATCTGTTGTATAAACATTAATGTTATCTATTGTAATTTTATTATTTTCAACAATAGTTGAATCTTTTACAACAATTGTTCCACTAGTGTTTCCTAAGTTTGTGTATTTAAACATTCAACTAACTTGATCTCCATTTTTCACCCCCCCCTCTTTAAAAGAAATTGAAAGGGTTGCAATATTGTTTTCAATATTTACTTGATCCACACTTACTTTTAAATTATTTTTACTACCTAAAGTACTTCATTGAAGTGGTTTAGCATTTAAGTGCGTTTTAGAATAATCAGTTCAATTTGCTGGTACTCATTCAGCGTTTGTTACTGTATTTCATGGTTTCATAGTTTTTAAAATACTTTTAGCAACTTCATTACTGCCAATTCTGGTTAATGTAAAATCAGGATTTACATATTCATAAAAATATTGGTATTGTAAATTGATAAACAAGTCTTCATTATCAACAAGTAATACTCTTGGAATTTGTTTGTCAGTTAGTTCTGATAAAATGCGGTTTGCTCTTGTATTTAATTTTGAAATATTATCATTATATTTAGCAATTTTTTCATCATTATTTGGATTTGGAACTTTCCAGTGTTTCATAAAGATTAAATTAGAAGTATTGTTTCTTAATTGCAATGCATTATTTACAAAAATTCTCAAATCATTTTCAAATTGATCTAATGATTTATCAATATCTTCTACTTCTGCATATTCAGTACCAATAATCATTACAACATTTTTAGGATCTAAATTTTTAACTTTAAAATCATAATTATCATTAATATCTTTTAAAGTTTGGTATGGTTTAGCAATATTGATACAAAATCTTCCTAATGACGTGTAAGCAGCTGATGGATTATTACCTCCTTGTGAAGCCATTGTTCATCGAACATTTTCTTCATACATCCCAACTACATTTCTAAAGTTTTTGTTATTGTCCCAATTAGGAAAAAAGTCTTTTCCACCAACAAACAAATATGTATTTTCAATTGCATCTTGAAATTTTTTATTATCACCAGGCAAAAGTGAAATTCTATCAGCATTATCTGCATATGCAAATGCTGAGTCTGCAACTGTTGAACCTAAATTTTGTGGAATTTGATATCTTAAAGATTCATACTCATCAGCATGATTTTTCCTATAATCTGCAAAGAAAGCACTTGATGCAATAAATGGTACAGCTATAATAACAGCTGAGACAGCAAAAATTGATGAAAGGAATCCTATTCATTTTCATATCTTTTTTTTCATTTTTATCTTCCTTTAGTATGTAAATTAAAAATTTTAAATACTTATACCTTAATATATAAGTATTATAAATTTTAAAATTAATATTTGAGAAAAAATAAATTGTGATGTACAGTCAATTAATTTTAAATTTATATTTTATTATTATTTTCTTTAGTTAAATTCAAAATTAGATTAAAATTAATATACTAATAAATAAAGAATAAAAAAATTAATGTAATAGTAATTGGAGATAGATAAAATGGCAACAATTAAAAAAACTGATACTAAACCAACAAAAAAAGATTCTCAAAAAGAAGTTCAATCAAAAGGAAGAAACATCTACTACTTGTCTGCTAGAAAAGGAAAAGATGGAAAAAAAGATTGTTGAGAAATAAAAATGGAAAATTGTAAAAAAGTTTCAGCACTTGCTGATACAAAAGACGAAGCAATTAAAAAAGCTAAAGAACTAGCTGGTAAAAAATCCGCAACAATCATTGTTAGAAAAGTCGATGGAAGCATTCAAGAAACAATTAAATGTGGTGAATAATAAAAAAATAGAAAAAGTTTTAATTTAACTTTTTTATTTTTTTTTTAAAAAATTAGTAGTTTATTTTAAGTATCAATTAAGTGAAACATATCAAAATAAGAAAGGCCGG
>CAMWTH010000076.1 GCA_947177125.1 uncultured Mycoplasma sp.
AAAAAAAACCAAATTTTTAATTTTTTTTAAAAAAAAAAACAAACAAAAAAAAAAAAAAAAAAAAAAAAAAGTAAGAAACAAATGATTTCTTACTTTCACAATTTTTAATGAATAAATGTTGTTTAAAAACTACATCATTCCACCCATACCCATATTAGGCATTGATGGTACTTCTTCATCTTTTTCGTTTTCATTTTTTGCTTCATAAATAACAGCTTCTGTAGTTAATAGCATACTTGAAACTGAAACAGCATTTTGTAAAGCAATTCTAGTTACTTTAACTGGATCAATAATACCAGCTTGGAACATATCAACATACTTTCCAGTTGCCGCATTAAATCCTAAATTTGGATTAGGTGCTTTTAAAATTTCATTAATCACAACACCTTTGTCATATCCTGCATTTAAAACAATTTGAGCAATTGGTGACATAATTGCTGACATTACAATTGAATAACCTATTTTTTCATCACCAACTAAATTTAAGTTGTTAATTGTATTATTTATTTTTTTAGATACATGAACAAGTGCTGCACCACCACCAATTACAATTCCTTCTTCAATTGCAGCTTTTGTAGCTGATAATGCATCATCAACACGGTCTTTCTTTTCTTTTAGTTCAACTTCTGAAACTGCACCAACTTTAATAACTGCTACACCTTTGTTAAGTTTAGCAAGTCTATTTCTTAAACTATCTTTGTCATAATCACTAGTTGATAATTCAATTTCTTTTTTTATTTTTGCAATTCTTTCTTTAATACTAGATTCAGATCCTTTACCTTTAACAATTGTTGAATTGTCTTTGTCAATTACAACACTTTCAGCTTGACCTAAACTTTCTAGTGTTAATCCTTCAAAATTAATACCTAAATCATCAGTTACATAAACACCACCTGTAAGAATTGAAATATCTTCTAGAACTTGTTTACGTTTATCTCCAAATTCTGGTGCTTTTACTGCAACCACATTGAAAACGCCTCTCATCTTATTAACAACTAATGTTGTCAATGCTTCACCTTCAATATCATCAGCAATAATTAATAAAGGTCTTCCAGATTTCATAATTTCTTCTAAAATAGGTAGAATATCTTTAATTGATGCAATCTTTTTATCTGTAATTAAAATATAAGGATTTTCTAATTTTGAAATCATTTTATTTGTGTCAGTTACAAAATATGGTGAAATGTACCCTCTGTCAAATTGCATTCCTTCTACAACTGTTAATTCATCATTAATTCCCTTAGCTTCTTCAACAGTAATTACACCATCGCTACCAACTTTTTCCATGGCATTAGCAATTAACTCTCCAATTTTTCTGTCAGAGTTTGCTGAAATTGTAGCAACTTGAATAATTTCATCTTTTCTTGCAATTTTTTTGCTAGATTTATTTAGTTCATTAATAATTGCATTAACAGTTTTATCCATTCCTCTTTTAATTTCAATAGGATTAGCACCAGAAATTACATTTCTTAATCCTTCTTTAAAAACTCCATAAGCTAAAACTGTAGCAGTTGTTGTACCATCACCTGCTTCATCAGCAGTTTTAGAAGCAACATCTTTTACAAGTTGAGCACCCATATTTTCAATTGGATTAACCAAATCAACTTCTTTTGCAACAGAAACACCGTCTTTTGTAATTATTGGAGCACCATATGATCTTTGAATTAAAACATTTCTTCCTCTTGGTCCCATCGTTACTTTAACAGCATCAAATAATTGTTGTACTCCACTAAACAATTTATTTCTTGCTATATCTGAATATTTAATTTCTTTTCCAGCCATAATTTATTCTCCTTAAATTTATTCTTTAATTATTCCTAAAATATCAACAATTTCAACAACCAATAACTCTTGTCCATCTAATTTAATTTCATTAGCTTTGTATTCTTTGAAATAAACTTTTGTTCCAACAGTTAATTCAGGTGAATCTAACTCTTTACTAACAGCTTTAATTACACCATAAGAAGGTTTTTCATTAGCAGATGAACCTGCTAATAAAATCCCTGTCTTAGTTTTTGTTTCTTTTTCTTCTCTTTTTAAAAGAACTCTTTTCCCTAAAGGTTTAAATTCCATAATTACCTCTAAAAATTTATAAAATTATCACTTAAGTATTATAACTGCTAATTAAAAAAAATAAAATTATATTTTTTAATTTGACTATTATCAAGATTTTTTAAAATAAAAAAATTTAATTAGTTAATTTTAAAAAAAGAAAATTAAATTAAAATTTTAAGTAAATGAAACAAACACAAATAGGTGGTAGTTGTGAATAACAATATTAAAATAAATGTTTGAGATTTAGGTGATTTTTATAAAGTTGATATTAAAGAAAATAAAGAGACTATTTCTACTGGTATGTTAATCGGTATGGTTTTAGGATTTATTTTTTTCTTAATAATAGGGATTATTTTGCTAATAATTTGGGTAACAGGATTAAATAAAAATACAATAGATGTGTCTTTTAACTTAAAAAAGAGTGATTGATTAAATCAATTGAATAAGCAGCTTCAAATTAACAACTTAGGAAACAACACTGAATATGTTAAACACACAATCATTCAAAAAATTGAATTAATGAAATAAAAAAAGAATAGCATAATTATAAATTCTTTCTTTTTCATAAATATATAACTAAATACTTGTTCATTTTTTGTGATAAATTTCCATTTCTTCTAAATCATCCAAATTTACAGATGATTTAAAATTTTCTTTAACTTTATCAATATCAATTTTGCTCATTTTTTGTTGTTGTTTTCTTTGAATACTTCTATTAATTACAGACATCTTTAATCTTTCACAAAAATAACTAATATCTGCTCCATTACAATTATTGGTAATTGAAGCAAGATAATCAAAATCTATATCTTCATGTGGAAGATCTTTTAGTTTAATTTTAAAAATTTCTTTTCTAGCTAAATAATCTGGTAAAGGCACATAAATTTTTTCATCAAATCTTCCTGGTCTTAATAAAGCACTATCAATATCTCA
>CAMWTH010000077.1 GCA_947177125.1 uncultured Mycoplasma sp.
ATTAATGCATCTTGATATTCTTTGTTTTCATTTAAAAAAGAGGCTAAGTTTTTTGAATTAAACAAAATATCTTCTTTTAACTTTAAATAATTTTGAATATTAAAACCATAATTTACATAAAATCTTTTAATCAAATTAACTTTTTTAAAAAAATTATTAAAACTTTGTTCAGTATTTTTTGAATTGTTATTACAAAAATTCATAAATTCATTTAATGTATAAAAAAATGTTTCATCATTTCAGTTCATTTTTGTAATAACGTCTTTATACTTTGGAATTAGTTCAGAAGTTTCAATTTCTTTTATTAAATCTGGTCCACCAAATTCATTTAGTAAAAGTGCAAAATCATTAAAAGAATAGTTATTAATTTCATAATCTTTAAAATTTTGGTAATCTTTTAAAGATTGTCTAAATTCATCAATTGATTCAATTGTTTCATTAAAAAAAGAAACTACTTTATCTGATGAGTTTGGGTTATGTCCATAATACCAAGAATCACCAATATAATCAAAAAGTTGCTGCAATGAACCATAAAATTTATTTTTATCTTTAGTGTCATAAATTAAAAGCATAAAAATACTTAAATCTTTTAGTCTCTTATTTAAAACTTCTAAAGCAGCTGCTTTTTCTGAAACCATTAAAACATCTTTGTTTTTTAACAAAATATTAGCTATAACATTAGCAATAACTTCAGATTTTCCTGTTCCTGGCGGTCCATGAACAATGGTGTTATCTAGAAGTGAAGATCTAACTGCACATTTTTGATATAAATCTAACTGGTTAACTTGCACAATTGGTTTTGAATTAACTTCTTTTTGTTTTATTTCTTCAATTGAAACTATTGGTGGTTTATCAAAAATTTCAGTTTCTTCTCCCTTTTCTAAGATTTTTTCTAAATCATCTTTTAATTTTCCGCCACTTGGTTCAAAAATACCTAAACAAACTCTATCTTCAATGACAAGTTCTTGATAAGAATTTTCAATCATTTTAGAAGTTTCATTCAAAAAAGAAAAATCATTAGTTTGTATTAAATCTATTTTCTTATCAGTAATGTCTTCTATCTGCTTGATGTTATCATTGATATTTGAAAAAGTGTAAAAATCAGAAAGTGATCTTTTTTGCTGTCCACTATCTCTTTGAAGAAAAACTATTAATTTTTCATTTAAATCATTTGTGTAATTAACTTTTTTAATTGTTATCTCAGAATTATTATCAACAATTTCAATTTTATATAAAACTAATGGGGCATTAATTGCCTGTTTTTTGTTGTAAGTTAAACCTTTCAAAAAATACCTAGCAAGATATAAATTTCAACTACCTTTATCTTTTTCTATTTCTTTTGCTTTTCTTTGCAGAGAAATAAGTTTAAGTTTCATATTTTCTAAATAATTAATTGCATAATCTATTGCATTTTTCTCATTTTCACTATTAAAATTTTTTTCTAAAAGGTCTTTTTTTGAATTTGATAAATAAATTTGATACTTATTGATTAAATTTAAAAAAGTTAAAGAATCATCTGCTTTTTCTAATTCACTTTTTACTAAACTTAAATTTGTGTTTATTTTTACTGATAAAGTTTTTTTATCAGATTCAAAAAATGATTTTAAATCAGTAAAATTTACATAATTCGAAATTGAAATATGTGTTTGATTAAAACTTGTAAAAATAGAACTATCCCTTCTATTAACATTTATTAAACTGGCTAATTTTCTTTTTAAACTATTCATAACTAATTAAGGTACATATAAAGATTAAATAATAAAATTTAAAAATTTTTTTATGTTTTAAAAAATCAATTAAAAAACTGAATTTATTAAGAATTAAATTCAGTTTTTTAATTCATATATTAATTTTCTTTTTTTCACTCTTTTATTTGACTTTCAGTTCCAAACACATAATGCTTATTATCTGAATCAATACTGTAATATTTTGGAATATTAACTAGTGAATAATTTTTATCATATTCATGTTTTTCATCAAAAGAAGCTAAATCAACATGTATTCTTGATAATTTAGGAACTGCTTTCATTAAAGAACGAGTATATGGGTGAGTCGGTTTTGTAAATACGTTTTCAACATCACCACCTTCTAAAATTTTTCCACGATGCATAATAATAACTTTATTACAAACATTATTAACCATTGATAAATCATGTGCAATAAATAAGAATGTAACACCTTTTTCCTTTGCTAATTTTTTCATAATGTTTACAACTTGTGATTGAATTGAAACATCAAGAGCTGATATTGGCTCATCAGCCACAACTAGTTTAGGATTAGTTATTAAAGCTCTTGCAATTACAATTCTTTGTCTTTGACCACCAGAAAATTCATGAGGATATCGGTAAGCATGTTCTTTTTTTAATCCAACACTTTCTAAAGCATCATAAACTTGTTTTCTTTTTTCTGATATTCTAAATAAAGGAATGAACAAGTATTTTAAAAAACCTTTAGCTTTGTATCCGAATTTATAATAAAAAGATTCTCTCACAACAAAATTTTTAAAACTATTTAGTGAATTTAATTTATTTAAATAAAAATTTCATGTTTTAGAATTCAGTTTTTTAAACTCTTTTTCATTAATATAACTATATGAAAGAAATGTTTTTAAAAAATCAGTATTTTTTTTCTTTAATTTCTTTTCTAGTTCCACTATTTCTTTTTTAAAATTTTTAATTTGACTTTTTAATTCATTGTTTTTTTGAACTTTTAAATTTTCTTTATTTTCTTTTGATTCTAATTTTATTTCTTGTTTTAATTTTGATATTTCTTCTTTATCTTTGCTAATTTCAGTTTTAAGAATTTCATATTTTTCACTCTTTAAAAAAATATTTAAATTTGTTTTAAATTCTTTTCTAGCATTTTCTAATTTTTCAATTTTTAAATTTCTTAAATCATTTAGTTCTTTTTCCTGTATCTTATACACATATTCAGCTGCCTACGAACTAAAGG
>CAMWTH010000078.1 GCA_947177125.1 uncultured Mycoplasma sp.
TAAAAATAGAATAATACCAAAAAATTCTTTAATTTTTTAAGAAAATATGCTTTTTTTTTTTTTTTAAAATTGAATTATATTTTTTTAGTTTTTTGAGTAAATCCATAATTTTGAAAGGTATTTAATTATAAATATGAAAAGAAAGTTAAATAAGAAATGATTATTTACATTATTTTCTGTCCCCTTAGTTGCTTTACCAATTGGATTAGCAACATTAAATAATTCAAATGATTCATTTTCTTTAGTGCATAAATCTTTAAATGTTAATGAATCAACAGCAGATGAAAATATAAATTTAGTAGATGCTTTACCAGTTAATGATAGTTCTATTACAAGTTTTGGTGATTATATTGTCTCTTATGAGGATAAAAATATTTCACCAGTAAATTTAACTATTCCTTCTCTTGCTGCTGATGAAGGTGGAACAAAAGTTGGTGGAGCAACAGTAGGAATGACGGCAAATAAACAAACTATAACTGTAACAACTTATGCTGGACTATTACTTTGAAGTCATAAATTAACTGAAAACCAATTGTTAAAAAAATATTATAGCACTGTTAAATCTGTTGATGATATTAGTTCATATAAGGTTATTAATTTTGCTTATTTAGAAAGTAAAAATATTTTGTTTATTTTGTTTGGAAATGAAACAACAACAACAGATAATGTAACTACTTTATCTAATTTAGTTATATTTGGACTAGATATTAATTCAGGTGCAATTGTTGTTCCAAAGAATGCTAAATTAAATGATAGTCAAGTTATAGCAAATGCTAGAGATAATTCTGCTTTCATTTTCTTTAATTCAGCAAACCAAATAATAGTTACTTCAGGTAACACAATAGCTAATATTAATAGTTCTACTAAAATTATGAGTTTTGATGAAACATCTTCAGGTTTTGCAAATGTAGAAAATAAAGGAAATGATGAAGAAACTAATAATTTTAGTTACCAAAAAGGTGGAGTTATGAAAGATGCTGATTATCTTTTAGGAATTTTACCAAGTGGTGTAAGTGGAGTTAATTTTAGCATCTGATTATATTCAGTAGGTACTCATGAAACTTATGATTCTATAAGGTTATCTTATGCAACCAGTAACACTAGTACAGATGCTCCAGAAAAATCAATAAATGGTACAAGTGGTAATAACACTTACTCATTTAATTATTATGTTGTACCAATTAATGATAATTTTGAAAATATCAATACTAGTGCACCATTAGTAGTTGTTAATAGATATAACAATCGTACTTACAGAGGTTTTTTAAATTCGTCTAATACTATGCCAGAGTTCAATAGTATTTTTAAAAGATTTTTTATTACTTCTAGTACTGTAAATGGTGGAACTACAACTGAAAATATTGGAATAACACTAGATAGTTATGATGAAATGTTCACATCATTTATAGTAGCTCCATTTAATCTAACTGGTGTTAATTCTTTTGCATCTGGTAGCACAACTTTTTATATGAATTACACAAGTGGTGATACTACAGGACCCCAAAAAAGTGATTTGGATACTGCAAATTTACCAGATGATGTAGTTGTTGATAATTGAGAATTAAATTCTATTGGTTTTGACAAAGAATCAAATTTTGTTTATTTTAGTTTAAGTGGAAAAGAGTATAACTATGCAGCAGATGCCACTGGTGATGTCATTCCTGGTAAATATGTTACAAATACAAGATATATTGACTTAAGACCAGATACTCCTAATACAAGCGGTGTTTCAAGTGATGCTTATATTCAAGATAATCCTTATACTTTATCTGATGTAAATTTTGATACATATACAAGTGACACTAATCTTTATTTAGCAAAACAAGTTATTGATGGAAATGATGGGCAATGATTATCGACAACAGTAACTGATCTTATTGATGACACTAAAGATTTTGAACCTACAACTAATTCAAAAATAAGTTTCTCTTCATTAGACACTTTGGCAAAAAATCTTGAAGAATCAAATGTAATAAACAATGTTATGCCTTCATCAATGAATTCTGCAAGTTTTAATGATTTTCTAAAAGAAAAAGGGTGAGAAAATTCAGTTAAATTCATAAGTGTTACAGGTAACAATGAAACTGGTAGAATAAGTTTTGAAACAGAAATTACTTATACTAATAATTTTGGTGATGATATCAAAAATGGTGAAGTTTCATATGTTAGTTATGTTCAAGCCACAGGATTTTCAAACAAAGATTTTTCATGAACTTTTAAAGAAACTACTGATAGTGCTGTAACAGAATATAAAAAGGATTTTAGTGCTAAAAAAATTGTCGAAACTGACAATAAAGGGTGAGTTGTAAAAAATTTGTTAAGTAATTTTACAATTAAAAATCAACCTATCACAATAACTGAAAATATGGTAACTTTAAGCAATCCAACAGAAACAAGTTTGAAAGTTGTCATAAAAGTTCCAGTTAAAACTAGCGCAACTGATACTAATGGGATATTACCTGTTGGTTTTCCAGAAAATTTGGTTAACAATGTAACTATGACTTATGAAGGATTTGAAGGTACAAAAGCTCCAGATTTTGTACCTCTTGATCAAAACAATAGTAACCCAAATTCAGGGAATGGATTAAGTCCTGGTGGAATTGCTGGAATTGTAATTGGGTGTCTAGCATTAGCTGCTATTGTAATTGCAGCAATAGTATTGGTTAGAATTAGAGTTAAAAAAGCTGCTATTTAAGTCATAAAAAGTTTTAAAAGAATAAAAATCACTAGTAATAGTGATTTTTTTACTCTATTTTTATGTATATAAAAATAGAGTATTCTCATTATTTGATATTAAAAATTAAATTTTGTTGCTTTTTTTTTTTTTTTTTTTATTTTTTATTTTTTTGTTTTTTTTTTTTTTTTTATTAAATTTTAAATTTTTTAAAGTTTTTTTATATGAAAAAAAAATTAAAAAAAAAATTA
>CAMWTH010000079.1 GCA_947177125.1 uncultured Mycoplasma sp.
AAGTTATTCTATACAAATCTAAAAGATAAAGAAGAGCAATTAAACAAAATGAACTTTTTTTATCCATCACAAATAACTTATTATGTGGATAAAAAAGGGAATGTAGTTTCAATTGATCCAATTGATGACAAAATAAATTTATCATCAATTCCAACTCAATCAATGTATGATTCACCAGATTTAGTTACTAAAAATGCATACAATAATTTTGTATTAACTCAAAATACAAATTATGTTTTTTACGAAGAAAAAAATGGTGAAAAAACTTTATTAAAAAATGAAGTTGAATTTTTATATACATTAGCAATAAACAACAATAACATCATTTTTGATGAATATAACTATGCTTTTAGTTATTTAAAACAATATATTATTGCTAATGGGAAAGCATTAAATTAGGAGAAGACTATGAAAAAGTTTTTAAAACTAGGATTGTGTTTTTTGAGTTTAGCACCAATTTCATTGGCTGTTTATTCATGTAGCACTAATACTAGAGTGGAAGATGATAAAAATAGTTCTGATAATAGTGATTCTGATAATAATGATACTAGTAATAATAGAATTGAAAATGATAAATACTATGATGTTAATGATGAAAGTAGTATTAAAGATATTGATTATGATTTTGAAACAACAGCAGATTTATTTTGACAAGATTTGGTTATTTATAACAAAAATTTACCAAATGAAGAAATATTAAAATCAAGAATTGATATTGATTTAAGATTTTTTAAACACTTACAAAGCATGAATTCTAATTATGCATTTGATTTTTTTATTTATATTATCGATAAATGAGTTAAACAATTTTCAAATGATGGAATAAATGCATTCAAAGGAGAAGTTAATTATTTTTTTCCAGATTCTTTTGAACGTCTTTATGGTGGTGGAAAAGGGTGCTTTTCTGCATCTTGAATGTTTACTTTACCTTATCAAAAGTTTGTAGATTTTGGGAATGCTAAAATAAAAGAAATGCCAGCATTTAATATAAATAATGATTTAACAAAAATTGTTTTTCCAGAAAGTACAGAGGTTGTTGTTCCAATTTATAAAACTAATACTTATGAATATGATTATTCATTTATTCAATATGTTGACTTTTATAGTAGATTAGAAACTATAATTATTCCCCCAAACATAACATTTGATGATTTACACAACATTTCCCAAAATAGAGCCACATTATTTAATTTTGATTATGGATTTTTTAAGACTGTTATTCAAAAAGTTGAGTATTATAGTTCAGAAACTAAAACTTATTATTATGATAAAAAAATAATAGAAAATTACACTTTTTGATCATATGGTGGTGAAGGTAGTACTTTTTATTTTAGAGATGATGATATACCAGTTATGAGTGATAGAAATAAAAAAGGATTAACATTAAAAATATCAAATACTTTTAATACTGATTGAAAATTATCTGTACTTTTAGGTATTTCTGATCATGACATTAGGACAATGATAAATAGAAAAATATTGAATATAGAATATTGATAAGTTACATACAACAATATTTAGTTACAATTCTGATATTTTCAGTGTTCTCTATTATTAAAAAAGCTTAAATTTATTTACAAATTCTGATGATAAAAAATATTCAAATTTGTTAGAAATATAGTTAATTGAATTAATAACTTATCATTCACTTTAAACAAATTTGTAACTTTATCTGCAGATTTAAAATTATAAAAATTATTATAAACTCATAGTCAATAAAAAATATTTCTCTAGATTATAGAGAAATATTTTTTATTGACTATTATTACCTATGTTGTTGAAGGATTTTCATCAGCTAAAAATAGAGTAAATGATAAATTGTAATCCAATCCGTTGCTTTTTCAAACAAAATCAGGTTTTAATGAAATGGTAATTATTACTGCAATTGATGCATGTTGTTGTTCATCAACAATAACACTTGAATTTTTTGAAATTTCAACATCTTTAAATAATGCATTGCTTAAAATATTATTAGCATCTAAATCATTTTTATCTAATTCTGTACCATTTGTTCCATTATTGTTTACATAAAAATGATTAGTCAATGCTAAAAAATTTTGAAAACCTGTTGAATCACTATAGTTTGATAATTTATAAATTTCATCCCCTTCAGGATCACTTGTTGGACCATCTCAATCATTTCTGCTAGGAGCAATATCTTTTTTAAGTTGATCTACACTTTTAAGAAGTGGATTACCAGATTCATCCTGACCAGACCCCACAAATGCCAATATCTTATTTGATTGTGAACTACTAGATGTAGTTGTATCTCTAATTTCATATTTTAAAGTTCCATCAGTTTCTGGATTGTTAACAATATCTTTTACTTTTCCATTTTTTTCATCACTGTTATCATAGTCACTATTATTTTGACTAGTTGTATTACCACATGAGGTTAAAATAATAGGGGCACCAATACCAGCAATTGCTAAAAAAGCACTTGATAATAATATAGATTTTTTCTTTATTCTCATATTTAAATACACCTTTCATAAAATATTTTTCTTAATTTCATTATAAATAGTTATTTATTAATGTGTTTTTATGGGAAATTTTTTCCCTTTAAAATAAAAAAATTTAAGAAAGTAAAAATTAGATAAATTAATCAATAATTTAGAATTTGTTATCTAATTTTTTAGTGTTTTACAACAATAAAAAAATGAGTTATGTATTTATCCTATTAATTTATAACTAAACTTTTTTATAAAATTTTTTTATGCTAAAATTTAAAAAAGTTTATTTACAACTTTTTTATTAAAC
>CAMWTH010000080.1 GCA_947177125.1 uncultured Mycoplasma sp.
TGGAAGAGAATATTGATTATTAACAGACTACAAAATTTATGATAATAATTATCGTATCTTATTAGAAGATGGACAATATACAACAGGTGCTTGAGCAGTTCCTTCAGCTCCTATGAGTAATTCTACAACAGAATTTTGAGCAGGTTTAACTCCAGATGGTAGTATTACTGTTAGTAAAGATGCACAGTACACATAAAGGGGTAAAAAATGAAAAAAGATAATATTAATGAAAAATTTATTCAACCACCACCAGAAAATAATCTAGCTCAAATCAAAAATGAAAATTTAATTCTTGATAAAAAGGAAGATGAACCTAAACTATTGATAGAAAAGCCATTAGAAGAAGTTAACTTAAAACAAAATACAAAAACATTTGGTAAAAATCCAGTTGAAGTCAAAGAAGTTAAAATCATTTCTTTTAAAGAATCATTAAAGAAAAATTTTAATTTACAAAAATATGAAAAAATGGAATCAAACATTGCATGAGTGAAAATAATTGCAATTTTATTGGTTGTTTTAACTCATACAATTCAATCATCTTTAGGATGAGCATCAGCAAATGGTGGTTCAATTATGGATTTATATAAATTTGCTGGTAACAATGCATATGCTTTACATTTTTTCCAAATCCTATCAATTCCTTGTGTTAATTTATTTGTGATAGTCTCATGTTTTTTAGAAAACAAATCAATTAAGATAAAGTTTTATAAACTTTTTAAAATGTATTTGCTAATAACATTTATTTTATTAATGTTCACTGTTTTTAAATGAGCTATTTGACCACAAAAAATAAGTGTTGAAGAATGAGTGAATGATATTATATGGTTTTATATTGAAGATCCTTGATATTTTACAGCTTATTTTGCTTTCTTATTAATTGTGCCTTTTGTAAATTACATGTTTAAAAAATTAACACTTAACGGAATCAATGTTGCATTTATTGTAGTTATTATTGTGTTTTTGCTTTGGAAATTTTTAGCAATTCTATTTGGTACAGGATTATGGGATGGAGCAACTGGAATTGTTATCCCTACAAAAATAAAAGATGCTGTAACAAATCGAGGATATAATGTCATAAACTTTTTAGTAATTTATGTCATAGTGCAATGACTAATTGCACATAACTTTTTTGCAAGATGAAAATGATGAGGATGATTGATAATTTATGTAGTAACTTTTGGGTTGCAATACTTAATGATTGTTTGAACATATTCAAGTATGGTATATGAGTATTCAAACCCTTTAGTAATTCTTTCAGCACTTTCAATCTTTGGAATCTTTTATAATTTTAAAATTAAAAAAAATGTTTTTGTAAATTACATATCAACTTTAACAATGTATATCTTCTTGTTTCACTGAAATGCATTAGGTAAAACTTTTATATCATTTAATCAGTCTAATGCAGATTTAGGAAATTTATGACTTTCAAACATTATGCAAACTTTAATGTATCAAAAAACAGTTTTTCTAGCTGGACTATGGGTTGGAGACCCTACACAATGACCTGCATATGTTTTATTAGTTTTTGTTGTTTTAGCATTAGTTTTAATTGTGATGTCAATTATCTTTGATTTCATATGTCGATTTGTGACTGCAATTCCATGGTGACAAAAATCTGTTAATTGAATTAAAGATTTAATGAACTTAGATCGATTTGAAAATTTATTTATTAAAGATGATAAACCAGTTGAAAATTTACCAACTGCACAAAGTAAGTAAAGGAGATAAAAAACAAAATGATTTTTAAAAGAAAACTCTTGTTACCATTTATGGTTGTATCATTTTGTTTGCCTTTATCAAGTTGTGCAACTACCCAATTTTATGGAATTGAAAGCAACATAGGGACAAAGATTGATTTAAATATGAAAAAAGACACTGTCTTTTTAAATAACTTTGCTTTCTTTGGTGGTAGTGATATTGCATATAATTCATATAATCTCTATGAAAGTAATGGTTACCGAGATCAAATTGAACTATTTGAAGATTATGTTAAATTTTATGGTCCATATAAAGTTTCAAAAGAAACTTATTCTAACTATATTTATGGGAAAAGATTAGTTTTTAATTTTACTAAACCTAATTTAACAATTTCAGATTCATTAGAAAATTTTGATGAACTTACAAATAGTAACAAAATTTTAACTACTGTATACAATGTTGATACAAAAGACATTGTTAATTTAAGTGAATCTGCTTTTGATGATGCTTTAAAAGAATTAATAGATAAGTCTTTAGCTTTGCAAAACAATTCTGGAATGATTATCATTAAAACGCATTACCAAACAAATGACACATCACTAAATGAAAAAATTGATAAAAATAGTGAAAGTATTAAAAATTTAATTGCAAACAATTATAGTAATGATAAAGATAAACTAGAAAGAATAGGTTTAGTAGATCACAGTGAATTAACAAAGAAAAACACACAAAGTAATGGAGTAAATTTTGTTGAAAATTGCTTAACACAAGATAATAAGTTAAATGCCTATGGTCAACTAGAAATGTTATATGAAACAGTTTCATCTTTATACAAAGATACTCCAATTGATTTGATTGAAACTGCTAATTTATCAACAGCAAATATTGAATATAAATTTCCAACACATTCTTTATCT
>CAMWTH010000081.1 GCA_947177125.1 uncultured Mycoplasma sp.
TTTTTTTTTTTTTTTTTTTTTTTTTTTTTTTTTTTTAAAAAAAAAAAAAAAAAAAGACAATTTTCTTGTTTTTTCTCTTTTAAAGGAAAATAAAAATCTATTCAAATGTTTTGTTTATAAAGTTTATTAAAATTATATGTAGTTATTGTTTTTGTAAAATAAAAATGGTTAATTTTAGTTTTTAGTGCTTGCACATATACATATATTATTTTGATTTTGGTGAATCTATTTTAATAAGGTTTTAGGTTTTTATGTTTAAAAATAAGAAAAAGAAAATTTTATTTTCATTATTTACACTACCACTTTTAGCTTCTTATAGTACTTTTCTAATTGATACAAACAAAAATTCAATTGTTCAAGTTGTTAATAACTATAAAAATAATATTGCAGATAAATCAATAAATTATCAAGACTCTTTTCCTGTAGCAAAAGCATCAATTAAAAGTTTATCTGACTATGTTGTTGCATATGAAGATAACAATGTATATCCAGTAAATGTTAATAATGCTACTATTGGAATGACATATGATTTTACTACTTTAACATATACAACATATGGTGGAATTTTGCTATGAAGCAGTGATTTAACCCAAAATCTTTTGATTAAAAAATATTATTCAACCATACTAAACATCAGTAATATTGGAGCTTATAGAGTTAATAATTTTGCTTATCAAAAAAGTAGTAATCTTTTATTTGTTTTATTTGGTGATAAAAACAAGAAAAATCAAGTAATTTTTGCAATTGATATTTTTACAGGAAAAATTAATATTCCAAATAGTGCTTATCTAAAAAATGATCAAATAATTGCTAAGGTATCAGATGACTCTGGATTTATTTTTTTTAATACTGATGATGAAATTATTGTTACATCAGGTGGATTAAGAAATGATGTTAATAGAACAACAAAAATTTTTACTTATTTACCACAAGATAATGGATTTACTGACAATAATCTGAATATTAATTTACCATATGCAACAACTGATGAAACGCGTAAAGATTTACTTATAGGAATTGTTGCAGGTAGTACTACAGTAAATTATGGGTATTATGTTTCTTCTGAAGCAAAAAAGAATACTTTTAATAATTTTGGAATAGCAGAATCATCATCTACTGATTTCACAACAAATTACTATTCTTATGACTATTATGTTGTTCCTTTAAAAAATAACTTAACTAAAGAAAATAGAAGTTATAATTCTGCTGTTGTTAGTAATAAAGGAAATAGCAGTTTTTATTTTGGATACATTTCACCTGAAAACACACCACCTGATTTCAATAATATTTATAAAAGAATTTATAAATTAGAAAATGCTTCATCACCAACTACTTCTTATATGATTGCTTTGATTGATGGTTATTACAAATTTTTAGATTCTTATACTTTAATATCTGATGCTGGATATTGAATTATGTCAAATGCTAGTAAAGGTTTTGGTCAGGACATGAGTTCTAGTAATAACCAACTATTAATTCCTAAAAGAGAAAATTTTAGTTCAAATGAAAAAGTAGTAGCTAATTCTTGAAAATTTAATAGTTTTGGTTATGACAGTAGCAGCAATCTTTTATATTTTGATATTAGTGGACAAAAAATAAATACAACTAATAATCAACCTAGTGGTTATATGTCTAAAATGGGTTACTTGCAATTTTCAAGCAGTGCTTTGTCATTAAAGGTTAGTGATTTTTCAACAGAAGATAAAGAATATAATTTATATTCAATAAATTCTGATTCATATTCATCAAAAAATTATTATATGGGAAAACAATTAGTAAATTCCAATCCTACTTGATTATCAAGAAGTGGTGATAATCAAAATTACACTCCAATAGCAAATGGTAATATTAATTTTTCACAATTAAATAATTCTAATTTAAATTTAATTCAACAAATAGAAGAAAATAGTTTATTCAAGCAAACAATGCCTGAAAATATCAACAACACTGAATTAAACAATTTAATTTCTTCATTAAAAATTAATGATGGATCAATTAAAATTTCAAAATTAAGTTCTAACAATAAAACTGGATTAATTTCTTTACAAGTTGAAATATCTCAAACAAATAATTTTGGTGATAATGTAACAAATGGAAATATACAATATACTTTTAAAATTGATTTTTATGGTTATTCATTAGAAAAAGATTTTATTTTTAAATTCATTACTACCGATATGGTTAATGTAGGGTTTAATGACAAAATTAATAAAATTAATGAGATTAAAGAATCTACAAGTCCTTCAAATATAAGTAAAAATCAAATAATAGAATATTTTTTAGATGCAAGTATTTTTGACAAAAATAATCAAATATTAAATATTCAAGATAGTTGAATTACATTAAAACCAAATGATGAATTAGGCTACTTAATTGTTGAAGCAAATTTACCGGAAGACCTTTTTCCAGTAGGTTTTCCTAAAGAGAATTTATCAGCAACAGCAGTTTATAAAGATTTTTGAGTCCATGTAGATCCTCTTCCTCCTGACCCAATAAATCCTTCAGATAATGATTCAAATT